>JAZOAV010000171.1:0-40085 GCA_045595645.1 Faecousia sp. | reverse complement strand
GGGGCCTTGGCTCCTGTGATTTGCCTGCCCGGGGAGGAAGAAATGCGTTCCTTGGCAGAGGGGGCCCTACGGGTGCTCCATGGTGAAAAGGAAAAGGACTACGAAGGAGGAAACCATGGTACATAGTATTGCACAAATTCTGCAAAAAGCGGGTCAAATAGGACAAATGCGAACCATTGCCGTGGCTGCCGCCCATGATGAGGCGGTACTGCGGGCTGTCGTCGAGGCTCGCAGACAGGAGATTGCCCGCAGTGTCCTGTGCGGAAAAGAATCTGTGATTCGGGGAATGCTGGAACAGTTGGGAGAAGCCGCTTCCGACTATACCATTCTTCCTGCCGAAAGCGACATGGAGTGTGCCGCTTCTGCGGTGCGGGCTGTGCGGGAGGGCAGAGCCGATTTTCTGATGAAGGGTCTGCTTGGCACGGGAACGCTGATGCGTGCCGTGGTTGATCGGGAAAAGGGCTTGCGCACGGGACGGCTGATCAGCCATGTGATGCTCTATGAATTGCCTGATCAAAGATTATTGGCTCTAAGCGACGGCGGCATGAACACCTTCCCTGATTTGGCGAAAAAAGCCGATATTTTGGAGAATACTGCCCGTGTTCTACGGGCTTTGGGATATGAAGCCATGTATGCCGCCTGCGTTTGCGGTGCGGAAACGGTAGACCCCAAGGTGCAATCCACCCTGGATGCGGATGCGCTGACGCAAATGACGGAGCGTTGGGCACCTTACGGTATGCAGGTCTACGGCCCTGTGGGGCTGGATTTGGCATTGAGTGAGGAGGCCTGTCACCATAAGCATTACCATATAGAAGGTGCAGGGAAAGCGGATATCCTGCTGGTTCCAACCTATGAGGTGGGCAACGGCATTGGAAAGGCACTGAGCCTGTTTGGCGGTGCCAAAAACGCAGGCATCATCGTGGGCGCAAAGGTACCCGTTGTGTTGGTGTCCCGCTCGGACAGCGCAGAAAGCAAGCTGGCTTCCATTGCGCTGGGAGCGGTAACGGCAGGATTTGTATAAGAAAGGGGGCGATTTGCTTGAAGCAAATGGACAATGAGACGGGCTCTCGCCTGTCGGCACTGTGTTCCGGCTGTCCGCTCAGAGGCTTCTTTTATGTCATGTCTCGAAATAATGCTTTGATTGTCTATGGAGATATAGGTTGTGACAGGGCAAATTGCGAGACACTTCCGAGCGGAATGGCGGGCATGGAAGGCGAAAAGGTATTTGCTGCGGTATCCGCTTCTGCCTTCGTCCGTTCAGGCTTGACGAGCGTGGCGTATCATAAGGGGAATCTGATTCCCGTGGTGTTTGACAATTCTGACACGGAGGAGCGTCGATTTATTGAAGATGCTTTGACAGAGATGGGCTACCAAAAGGTCATTATCGTTGACCCGCAGGATTTGACAGCGATGCAAAATGCAGTGGATGAGGCACTGGAATCGGAGGGTTCCGCTGCCATCATCACCCGCCGTTCCTGTCTGCGGGGCAACCGTGATGTCGGTCTGTGTGAGGTGGATGTGTATCGCTGCCTGGGCTGCAAAAAATGCCTGGGAGTAGCCTGTCCCGCTTTGAGCATGAAGGACGGAAAGAGTAAAATCGACCCAAAGCTTTGCGTGGGTTGTACCGTCTGTGCGCAGGTCTGCCCTGTGGATGCTATTTTGAGACGGAAAATGTAGAGTGAATTTGGAGATTTATTCGGTCGGCATAGCCACCGTGAAGCAATAAGGAGGAAGCTATGGTTTCACAAAAGATGTATGAGCTTGGAGCGAACCGCTCTTTGATTCGACAGTTATTTGAGTATGGCTTACAGCAAGCGGCCATTGTGGGTCCGGAAAATGTCTATGACTACAGCATCGGCAATCCTTCCATTCCCAGCCCATCGGAGGTCAATGAAGCCGTTGCTGCGGTTCTGCAGGAAATGGACAGCATTTTGGTACACGGTTATACCACAGCAAAGGGGGATGTGGAGACACGGCAAGCCATTGCTGACGACTTGAACGGTCGATATGATGCGGGCTTACGGGCTGACAACTTCTTCCTTACCTGCGGTGCGGCTCCTGCGCTGAATGCTGTATTCCGTGTGCTGACGCTTTCGGAAAAATCGGAATTTGTTGTCATTGCACCGTACTTCCCTGAATATAAGCCCTTTGTAGAGAGTGCCGGTGGAAAGTTAGTCATAGTAGAGGCAGATACAGAGCAGTTCCAGATTCGCTTCGATGCTCTGGAGGCTGCCATCGGTTCCAATACGCAGGCGGTCATTATCAATTCGCCCAACAATCCCAGCGGTACGGTGTACACTGCCGAGACCATTGCAAAGCTGGGTCAGCTCCTGCGCCGCAAGGGGGAAGAGCTGGGGCATACCATTTACATCATTTCCGACGAACCCTATCGGGAGCTGGTCTATGATGATGTGGTCGTTCCTTTTATCCCTGCGATTTACGAAAATTCCATCATTTGTTATTCCTATTCCAAATCCCTGTCCTTGCCCGGTGAGCGCATCGGCTATGTCTGTGTGCCCGATTGCGTGGAAGACAGTGCAGCGGTTTATGCAGCCGTGGCGGGAGCGTCCCGTTCCTTTGGCCATGTGTGCGCTCCGGCACTGTGGCAAAAGGCTTTGGCTCGCTGTACCCATTTGCGCCCCGATTTAGAGGCTTATCGCTTGAATCGGGATTTGCTGCAAAAGGGCTTGCAAGAGATTGGCTATCGCACGGCAAAGGCAGACGGCGCGTTCTATCTCTTTGTACAGGTGCCCAACGGAGAGAAGGAGGAGGATTACTTCCGTCGTGCGAAGGAGAAAAACATCCTGTTTGTCCCCGGCAGTTGCTTTGGCTGCCCGGGCTGGTTCCGCCTGTGCTATTGCATCGCTCCGGAAACCATCCGCCGCAGTCTGCCGGTTTTCGCAGAGCTTTTTGCAAATACATAAAGAAAACAGAACAGGCATGGTGTTCCATGTCTGTTCTGTTTTTCTATTGATGGCGAGCCAAATAATAGTCATCGCCTTGACGGAAGAAGGGACAGCGGCCCTTGTGATGGGTCATGATGCGGTAGTATTCGTCCTCGTCCAAGTCCATGGTGCAGTAATACTCGTCTTCTTCTTCGTCGTAATTATAGTACCAGCAATCCTCGCAGTTCATGGTCGTACCTCAACGGAAGGGAGTTCCGTCGGCACCGTAGACTTCGATGCGGCGGCATTTTGCAAAATCCGGCTGCAAATGGGGACAATAGCGTTCCAGTGCGGTAAGCAGCAGCAGGGGATTGAGCGGGGGATTTTGGGCACTGACTCTGCAATCCAAACGAAGCTCCTTTGCCTCTGCATGAATGGTGATGCTGTGAATCAGGGGACGGATATCTGTTTCTTCCATGCCCCGTTTGGTGCGCTTTTCGATGATCAGCTCCTTGCGGGACAGCAGCTCACTCAGCTCCTGTACCGCAGTATCCGGCACGCCTGCATCGTAGAACAACCGAAGCTCTGCGTGCAATTCAGCCATGTACTTGGTTTTCATTTCGCTGTCATAGACCGCCAAGACCCGAATCCCTTCGGGAAGGACGGTATTCAAATCCTCAGGGCTGAGATGCAGTTCACTGTCCAGCTCATATTCCAAGATTTCGCACAGGCTCTCCGTGCCCACGCTCAGGGGCAGGGGTATGGAGACATAGGCATGGGGCGTATAGCCCTGAGAGTGGTGTAACACTACACCGGCTCGGCGGAAGGCTCTCTGCATGAGGCGCACCGTGTCCAAATGGGACATCCAAACGGCGGGGCCTAACTTTTCAAAAAGAATTCTATGCATCGCACTTGCCCCCCTTTAAAAGACAGTTCGCTCCGCAGGCACTGCATTGGCTGCGGCAATCGGGAGTAGTTTCCGAGGCATAAGCCTTTTCCCGCTCCCGTCGCAGATAGCGTTCCTGCACACCGTCGGAGATGGTATTCCAAGGCAGAAGCTCGTCCAATTCGTAACCTCGAACCGTGTAGAAGTCGGGGTCAATGCCGCAGGTAGCGAAGCAGTCCAGCCACAGGGGATAGTCGAAATACTCGTCCCAGCCGTCCATTTTGGCGCCACGCTTGACGGCTTCCTCCAAAACGGCGCACAAACGGCGGTCGCCACGGGCTAAGACAGCCTCCAAACGGCTCAAATCGGCGGCATGCCAGTTGTATTCAATGCTCTTGGAGGGCATATTTTCTTTCAGAAGCCGCTGACGGCGGATATATTCCTCGGGGGAGATTTGCTGCTCCCATTGGAAGGGCGTGAAGGGCTTGGGAACAAAATAGGCGGTGGAGACATGGATGCGACAGCCGCGCTTCTTGTTGGAAGCATGGGCGCGCCAGGTCTTGAGAATCTTATAGACCAGCTCGGCAATGCCTAATACATCCTCGTCCGTTTCTGTAGGTAGACCCAGCATGAAGTACAGCTTTACATTATTCCAGCCGCCCTCAAAGGCGATGCGGCAGGTCTCCAAAATTTCTTCCTCGGTGACATTCTTGTTGATGGCATCCCGCAAACGCTGCGTGCCCGCTTCGGGGGCAAAGGTCAGACCGCTCTTGCGCACCTGTTGCAGCTTGAGCATCAGCTCACGGGAGAAATTGTCTGCCCGCAGAGAGGGCAGGGAAAGGTTGATTTTACGGGGCGTGCAGTAGTCCAGCATCCCCTCTGCCAGCTCCGGCAGTCGCTTGTAGTCAGAGGTGGAAAGGCTGGAAAGGGTAATTTCGTGGAAGCCGGAGTTTTCCAGAGACTCCACGGTCTGCTGTTGCAGCACTTCGGGGCTGCGGGGACGGACGGGGCGATAGGTGAAGCCCGCCTGACAGAAGCGACAGCCACGGATACAGCCGCGCATGACCTCCAAATTGGCTCGGTCATGGACGATTTCCGTGTTGGGAATGATAATGTCCGTGGGATAAAGGGCATCATCCAAATTCTGAACAATGCGCTTGGTGACGGTGGACGGTGCGCCCTCTTTAACGGTAATTTCCCGTAGCGTGCCGTCCTCGTTATAGTGATGGGTATAGAAAGAGGGAACATATACACCCTCGATTTTGGCAACTTCCTGCAAAAAGTCCTCTTTTTCCCATTTTTCCTTCTTTGCTTTGCGATACAGCTCCAAAATTTCGGGGGTCATTTCTTCGCCCTCGCCGATGCAGACGAAGTCCACAAAGTCTGCCAAGGGCTCGGGATTGTACATGCACGCACCGCCGGCAAAGACCATATGGGCAAGTCCCTTGCGCTGAGAGGCGCGCAGAGGGATGTTGCCTAAACGGAGCATATTGAGCAGATTGGTGTAGCTCATTTCGTAGCCCACGGTGAAGGCGATCATATCGAATGCGTCCAAAGCATCGCCACTTTCTAAGGCGTACAGGGGGATATCATTGTCCCGCATGGCCTGTTCCATATCTCCCCAAGGGGCAAAGACACGCTCACACCACACACCGTCCATGCGGTTCATAATGGCATAGAGAATGCGCATGCCCAAATTGGACATACCGATTTCGTAGGTGTCGGGGAAGCAGAAGGCTACCCGCAGGTCAACCTCCGCTTTGTTTTTGACGATTTGCTTATATTCGCCGCCCACATAGCGGGCGGGTTTTTGCACAGTCGGCAGAATGCGTTCTAATTTCTGATTCATTTCAAAATTCCTTTTCTTCATATACAGATAGACCACAGCGGCGGTAAAATGACACACGGGTCTTTAAATGTTCGTTGTCTTGCGTTCCCAGCAGTTGTATTTCTGTTTTCATTTTACTACGGCGAAAGACCACGGCACGCACAATGCGCCACAGCCAAAAGAAGGGGAGCAGCACAGGCGCATAGCGCAGGGAAGGGAAATATTTCACCATCGTTCCGTAGGGGGGGAAGGTGCGGTGCAGATAGTAAGAAAAGCCCTGTCCGTTGCGGAGCATACGATCTGCCTGCCGCTGTGCCTCGTTTCCGTATACACCGCTGGAAAAGAGGTAGTCGCCCAGCTCCTTGGAAGATTCGGTGGGGGCTTGTCCCTCATAATAGTGCAACGCTAAGGTTTGCACGGTTTCGTGCAGCTTGTCCAGTTCCAACTCCTGTAAGAGAGCGTTTAGCCGTGCTTCGTCCATGTTCTTGTGTTTGTGCCACAGATACAGATCGGTGAGCTGGCGAATACCCACGCCACCGTAGAGCAGATGCTTGACAAAGTGGCAGAGAATGTAAGTGTAATGCGCCTCTGCGGATAGTTCATATACGAAACGGCTGTTTGGGCGGGGCTTTGCATACTTCCACAGATTAGAGGAAAATTCTGCACTTGCGGGATTGAAGCCATCTTCCTTGAGACAGATGTGTATTTCATATCGCAGACCGAGGGGACTTTGATACACATCCGTGTCGTCGCAATCGGATGGTTCTGTGGTATTGCCCATCTGCACCATGAGCTTTGCCATGGCTCGCCGTTTCTTACGGGGAATCAGAAAGTCCACATCGGACATCTCCCGCAGAGAAGGTTGGGGATATAGCTCCTTAATGATACAGCCCTTGAGGGGCAGAACAGGAATCTCCTCTTTTTCGCAGGTATCGAAAAGCAGAGCAAGCTCCTTGCTTTGCAGGGCTTCCCGTGTTACGGCACTGTAGGCTTCCTCTTTGTACACCTTCAGCAGAGCAGGTGGGAGGCTCTGTTTTTTAACCGCAGGATAGAGCAGAGCCGTGACAGCCTGCCGCCCTGCCAAAAGCAGAAGCTCGTCAAAGCGAGGCTCTTGGAGTTGAGGAACATAGTCCTCTTGCAGGGAGGCACGCAGCAACTCTATGAGATTGTCTTGTTGGGACATAGCGGTGCCTCCCTTGTGATGGTCTTACAGTGAAAAATCCATATCGTCACATTCGGAAAAATCCTTGGCCTTCTGCCGCAGCGGGACCCGTTTCAGAGGGTCGTATTGGAACTTGCGGCAGTGATAGTCGGAATCGACTACACCCTTTTTGATGCAAAGACATTTTTCTTCATTCAGCTTGCCCGAATGGGCACAATGGGCGCACATTTTATCTATTGTTTTCCGAAATAACATTGCTTGCTCACCTCAGACACCATTATACCGCAAGAGCGGGCTTTTTTCTACCCCATTTTTTCCGAATCTGCGAAAAAAGGAAGAATAAGAGGATCGGAAAAAGCAAAGATTTGCGATATTGCAGGGCATAGGCCAGCAGTGCAGACAGCAGAGCATGCAGGAGCTTGTGGAGAAAATAGCCTTTGCATTGCAGACTGACACTTTGCCACAGATTCATGGCTTGCAGATGCACGCACAGACCGCCCCATCCCATAAAGAGGGCGCACAGGACAAAAGCGTGAGGATGTCCCTGCAAGGAAAGAATTCCGCTGGTCAGTTCCAGACTTCCGCTTACATAAGGCAAAAGGCTGCACGGCAGCAGCGGCCGCAGTAATGCCAGAAATACAGAAAAAAGAATGACCAAGCCGCACACCTGCAGCATGGCGGTGCAGGCGGCAGTTAGGGCTTGCTGAAACTGTTGGGGAAAGCTGACTTTTTTCGGGATTCGGTGCAGAATGAGGCGTTTTTCAGAGGATTGTGACCAAAGAGAGGCACACAGCAGGGAAGATGCCACATGGATGGCATAGATTACAAGTCCCATTGTGGCATCGTGAAGTACAGAGCCGCCGATCACCGCCACGAAAAAGCCGGGTCCGGAATTGTTGCAGATGCGCAGGGCGTTCTGGGCATCGGTTTTGGAGAGTTGTCCTCCTTCATAGAGGGAAACTACTGTAGATACGCCCACGGGATAGCCGCCCAAAAAGCTGATGAGCAAGGCGGGAAGATAGGATGGGCCCTTTTTGGGCATGGGAAGATAGGCTGACAACAGCCGTGTCAGCAGAAAAAAGGGAAAAAGTGCGGGAATCACCGCTGTGCCGCACAGCCGCAGGGCATCAGCGGCTCCTGCCGAGGCAAGGTCGGGAAAGAGGAGCAGTGCCAAAAGGAAAAGAAGCAAAAAGTATAACATTCGTATCACCCCTGAGAATCTATGCCGCAGGTGCGCATAGAATGATAGCGGTGATGAAAATGAAAAAGGATCTAACACGGGGCGTGGCAGAAGCCCTGTCCATTCCGCCGGAAACGCTGTCGGAGCTGCCCTTGGTGTCTGTGCGGGGCAATCGCAGTGTGTGCATCGAGAACCACAGGGGAATTGTAGGATATTCAGAGGATTGTGTGCAGATTGCCGTGAAAAAGGGGAGTATTTTTGTGTTTGGGCAGAAGCTGCACATTGCCTGCATGAGCCGCCGCAGCTTGGAGCTGCGGGGGCGCATCAGCAGTATGGAATGGGAGGGATAAGATGCTGGAGGGGAGCTGTCGTCTGCGCCTGACGGGTGCGGCACCGGAGGATTGCTTGAACGCTTTTGTGCAACAGGGAGTGGCGGTTCGGGATGTGGAACGGGAGGACGAGCTGCATTATTGTTTGACAGTATCCGCGCGGCAGGAAAAACAGGCTGTTTCGCTGGCACAGCGGAGCTATTGCGAGGTAGAGGTTTTGCGGCGTGGGGGAGCGGGAAGCCTTCTGAAAAAGGGGCTCAAACGGCCTGTTTTACTTCTTGGAATTTTGGTTGCGCTGTTTTTGTGCTTTTATTTGCAGAGCTTTGTCTGGATTATCGAGGTGGATGGCTGTGAAACCGTGGAGGATACGGAAATTCTACAGGCATTGCAGAGCATGGGCGTGGAAATTGGGAGCCGCAGTGATGATTTGGATTCCATGGAGCTGCGCCACCGCTTATTGCAAGCTCTGCCCCGCCTTTCCTGGGTGGCGGTCAATCGCACAGGCTGCCGTCTGCGGGTGATGACCTGTGGACGGGAGGAGAAGGCGCAGAAGGCAGAGTATCCCGCCACCCATCTCGTTGCCCTGCGGGACGGAGTGGTAACGGAGCTGAATGTGTCCGAGGGCGTGGAGCTGTGCAAGGTGGGGGATACGGTAAAGGCGGGACAAATCTTAGTTTCCGGTTTTGAGGACTACGGCCTTTGCCTAAAGGCGGTTCGTGCGGAAGGGGAAATTTTTGGGCGAACATGGTACACGGGAACGGTGCTGCGACCCGTTGTGGAGTGGGAAAAGGTCTACACGGGGCAGGTTTTTACTGAGCGGAGTCTGATCATCGGAAGAAAAAGAATAAATTTATCGGAAAACAGTAGCTTTTCACAGGTGTTTTGTGATAAAATAATAAATACGAAGCAATTCACCCTCCCCGGATACCGCTTTCCCTTGATTTTAGAAACCGTCAGCTATCGGGAGTACCGATTAGAGCCTGTAGAATGTTGGGCGGAAGAAGCGGAAGAAAGTCTTCTGTCGGCATGGCACAGGGGCTTGCAATTCGGGATGATTGGGGGTACAATAGAAGAAACGAGACATCGCTGTGAGAAGTATGGCGAGTGGTATGTCCTGCGGGCAGAAAGCACCTGCAAGGAGCTGCTCTCCCGCTTACAGCCCATCGAGCCCATCTACGAAGGAGAACATCCATGACAGAACGCATTATCAACGCAGAACGCATTGAGCAGATCATCAATGTGTTCGGCTCCTTTGACGAAAACATCAAGCGTATTGAACAGACCTTTCAAGTGAAAATCACCAATCGGGGTACGGAGCTGAAAATCGTCGGAGACGAGGAAGCCGCCGACAAGGGTGCCCGTGCCATTGAAGGACTTCTGACCTTGGCGGCCAAGGGGGAGACCATTGACGAGCAGAAGGTGCGCTATCTCATCGATTTGGTGAGCACGGGAAATGATGATAAAATCAACCAAATGGCCAAGGATGTGGTCTGCATCACCGCCAAGGGCAAGCCCATCAAGGCCAAGACCTTGGGTCAGCAGCGTTACATGAAGGCCATCAGTAAAAATACCATTACCATCGGCGTGGGCCCTGCGGGGACGGGTAAGACCTATTTGGCGGTTGCCGCCGCTGTTGCCGCTTTTCGCGCAAAGGAGGTCAACCGCATCATTCTCACTCGTCCTGCGGTGGAAGCAGGAGAACGATTGGGTTTTCTGCCGGGCGATTTGCAGAATAAGGTAGACCCCTATCTGCGGCCTCTGTACGATGCCCTCTATGATATGCTGGGCGCGGAGACCTATCAGAAGTATTTGGAACGGGGCAATATTGAGGTTGCGCCCTTGGCCTATATGCGCGGTCGAACCTTGGACGACAGCTTTATCATTTTGGACGAGGCGCAGAATACCACACGGGAGCAGATGAAAATGTTCCTCACCCGTTTGGGTTTTGGCTCCAAAATCGTCATTACCGGCGATGTGACCCAAATCGATCTGCCCTCCGATAAGGTCAGCGGGTTGAAGGATGCAGTGCGGATTTTGGAGAATATTCCCGACATTGCCATCTGCCGCCTGACAGCTTCCGATGTGGTGCGTCATGCGCTGGTACAGCAAATCATTGCCGCTTATGAATCGGGAGAAAAGAATCTGCCGACACAAAAGAAGGTCTACAGAAAGAAGTTTGAGAAATGAAAATTTTAGTACGATATACCAACCCCAAGGACAAGAATCCTGCACTTACCATCTATTTGCATCGTTGTATCAAAACTGCGCTTGCGGCGCAGGGCGTTACGGTGCCCTGTGAGATCAATGTGCTGGTGACGGACGATCAGGGCATTCGTGCCATCAACAAGGCGACACGCAACATTGATAAGGAAACGGATGTGCTGTCCTTTCCCATGTTCCAATTCACGGCGGGGGAATTTCCCGAGGATGTCACAGCTTATTTAGACCCCCAGACGGGACTTCTGCCCTTGGGAGATATGACCATTTCTCTGGAACGAGCCAGAGATCAAGCCAAGCGTTTTGGCAACAGTCTGAAACGGGAGGTGGGCTATCTCACCATCCATTCCATCCTCCATCTTTTGGGCTATGACCACTTAGATGAAGGTGAGCAGAAGCGGCAGATGCGCCTGAGAGAGGAGCATATTGCCGCCATGCTGGGAATCCTGCGATGATTACCTTTTATAAGATGGGGTATGAGGATCTGCCCCTTTTAGCGGCGACGCGACAAAAAGTGTGGGCGGCGACCTATCGGGGTATATATCCCGATGAAAAGATCGACAATTACAATGCCCATTGGTACATCATTCGGGACAGAAAGCGCATGATGGACCCGAAGCAGGACTATTATTTGGTCGTGGACGGGGAGCAGTGTGTGGGTTATTTTTACTACGGCACGCCCCATGTGAAGCTCAAAGACCACACCTTCTGCCTCAATGCCCTGTATCTACTGCCTGCTTATCAGGGGCAGGGGATCGGGAGACGAATTTTCGACCATGTGCGGCAAGTGTGCCGAGAGCGGGGCATTTCCAAGTTTTTTAACGGCTGTAATGTCCATAATCTGCCTGCCCAGGGCTTTTATTACAAGATGGGAGGCAAGGTCGAGATCATAGACGACGGCCACGAGAATAAGGCCGAGGACCAAATGTATTTTGAATACCAACTCGAAGGAGAAACGCTATGAGCAATAAAACTGCCATGATTACCATTGCAGGACGGCCCAATGTGGGAAAATCCACCCTCTTGAACCGTCTGATCGGAGAAAAAATCGCCATTGTTTCCAATAAACCTCAGACCACACGCAACCGTATCTGCGGTGTCCTCACCCGTGGGGATACTCAGCTTGTGTTTATCGATACACCCGGCTTTCACAAGCCCCGTACCAAGCTGGGGGACTACATGATCAATGTGGTGGAAAACAGCGTGGCGGATGTGGATTTGATTCTTCTCATTGTGGAGCCCATTGCCAACATTGGCCCTCAGGAGGAGGCCCTTTTAGAGCAGATTCGCGTCAGCCATGCCCCTGCGATTTTGGTCATTAACAAGATTGACGAGGTGCAGGATAAGGAGCTGTTGCTTAGTGTCATTGCAACCTATTCCGAGCGTTTTAATTTTGATGCGGTTCTGCCCATTTCCGCTCGTTATAAGGACGGTGTGGCAGAGCTGCTCAAGGAGTGCGAGAAGTATGCCCAGCCCAGCCCCTTCTATTTCCCTGAGGATATGACCTCTGACCAGCCTGAGCGTCAGGTCATGGCGGAAATTATTCGGGAAAAGCTGTTGTGGAATTTGGAAAAGGAAATTCCCCATGGCACTGCCGTGGAAATCACTCGTTTTACGGAACGGGACAACGGGATTATTGATATGGATGCCACCATTTATTGTGAGCGGCAGAGCCACAAGGGGATTATTATCGGCAAGCAGGGAGCCATGCTGAAAAAAATCAGCACCGATGCCCGTAAGGACTGCGAGCGTTTTATGGGAACCAAGGTCTACCTGACCACATGGGTCAAGGTAAAGGAGAACTGGCGGGACAGCGATTTCTTGATTCGTAATTTCGGCTACGAATAAAGGGCGCGACTTGTTCAAATCCTAAGCCTGTAAGGAGGCGGGAGGATGAACAAAGGGACTTATTGGAGCTTGTTTTTGGAAACCGGTGCGCCGGAGGCATATCTGCTGTACTGCGAAAGAGAGAAACACAAAGAGGTTGAGGCATGTACAAAAAAACGGAGGGCATCGTCCTGCGGGAAACAGAATACAATGACCACGACAAGCTGTTGACGGTGCTGACACGGGATTTTGGGAAAATCACCGTCAAGGCACGGGGCGCAAGATCTCAACGCAGCAAGCTCCGTGCCGCCTGTCAAATCACTGCTTTTTCCGAGCTGACCTTGCAGGAATATCAGGGGCGGTACACCCTGACGGAGGCAGTCACCAAGGAGTTGTTCACCTCGTTGCAGGGGGATGTGACTTTGTTGGCATTGGCCTCCTATTTCTTACAGGTGACGGAGGCGGTGGCTCCCGAGGAAGACCCCATTCCGGAGCTGCTGTCCTTGCTGCTCAATTCCCTTTACGCTCTGAGCAAGCTGGGAAAGCCGCAGCTTTTGGTGAAGGCGGTTTTTGAGCTGCGCCTGTGCAGTATTATCGGCTTTCAGCCGGATTTGCGGGGCTGTGTCGTCTGCGGCAAACCGAATCCCGAGCGTATTAACATTCATCAGGGCTGTCTGCAATGCGCTGGCTGCAAGGGAGGAGAGGGCTTGCGCCTACCCCTCACGGCAGGGCTTTTGGATGCCCTGCGGTACATCATTTACGGCGATGCGAAAAAAATCTTTTCCTTTCATATGCCCGAAGCGGCACTGCGGGAGCTAAGTGGGATCGCGGAGAGTTACCTGTGCGTGCGCTTGGAACGAGGCTTTTTTACATTGGATTTTTACAAATCCCTATTCATTTGAGGAACTATTATGACGGAATTATACGAAAAATCATTAAAGAAATTAGAACTGGATGTGGTTCTGGAGCAGTTGGCTTCCTGTGCCAACTCCGAGGAAGCGAAGGAGCGTTGCTGCGCTCTGCGGCCCTTGGAGGATGCGGAGGAGATTCAGATTTTGCAGCAGCAGACCACAGCGGCAGTGAAGCTGGTGAGCTTGAAGGGCTCGCCCTCTTTCCATGGCCTGAAAAATGTGGGCCCCAGCCTGGAACGAGCAGACCGCGGCGGCTGTCTGAGCACGGCAGAGCTGTTGCGCATTGCGGCGGTTTTGAAGTGCATCCGCAATGCCAAGGCTTATTATAACGGAGATTACACACAAACCAATTTGGATGTCTATTTTCAGGAGCTGTCCCCCAATCGCTATTTGGAGGAAAAAATCAGCAATTCCATTCTCTCTGAGGAAGAAATTGCGGATTCTGCCAGCTCGGAGTTGGCAGATATTCGCCGTCACATGCGCCTGCAGAGTGCCAAGGTGAAGGAGAGTCTGCAAAAAATTATTACTTCCCCCAGCTACAGCAAGTATCTGCGTGACCCCATTATCACTCTGCGGGGCGACCGCTATGTGGTGCCGGTCAAGAGCGAACACAAGGCAGATATCCCGGGCCTGATTCACGATGTTTCTTCCAGCGGCTCCACCTTCTTTATTGAGCCCATGTCGGCGGTCAACGCCAACAATGCGCTGCGTGAGCTGCTGATCAAGGAAAAGAAGGAAATTGAGCGGATTTTGGCAGAGCTTTCGGCGGAGTGCGCCTCCTTCCGTGAGGGCATTACCAGCAGCTATGAAATGCTGGTGACCTTGGATGTGATTTTTGCCAAGGCCCGCTATTCTCTGCGGATAGACGGCATGGAGCCGGAAATCCGCACCAACGGCAAAATCGAGCTGAACCGTGCCCGTCATCCTCTGATTGATCGGAAAAAGGTGGTGCCCGTTACGGTGCGCTTGGGCACGGATTTTGACACTTTGATTATCACCGGCCCCAACACGGGCGGCAAGACCGTTACTCTGAAAACCTTGGGTCTGTTGACCTTGATGGCCGAATGTGGTCTGCATATTCCCGCTGACCACGGCAGTGCTATCTCCGTGTTCCGTCAGGTTTTGGCGGATATCGGCGACGAGCAATCCATCGAGCAATCCCTGTCTACCTTCTCTGCCCACATGAAAAATATTGTGGAAATCGTGGAGAGCTGTGACGACGAAACCCTTGTTCTGTTTGATGAATTGGGAGCGGGTACCGACCCCGCCGAGGGTGCAGCACTTGCCATGGCACTCATTTCCTTCTGCCGTCAGTGCGGCAGTAAGGTTGCCGCAACTACCCACTATGCCGAGCTGAAGCTCTTTGCCATGCGCACGGCAGGGGTCATGAACGCCTCCTGTGAGTTCGATGTGGAGACCCTGCGCCCCACCTATCGTCTGCTGATTGGCATCCCGGGCAAGTCCAATGCTTTCGCCATTTCCAAGCGGTTGGGCCTGTCGGAGGAGATTATCGGCAAGGCGAAGAACTTGGTCAATGAAAACGACCGCAATTTTGAGGATGTGCTGAATCAGTTGGAGCAGCAGCGTCAGCAGATGGAGCAGGCGAAGTTAGAGGCCCAGCGACTGAAGCTGGAAACCCAGCAGATGAAGGAGCAATCTCAGGCTTACTATGACCAGATCAAGGCTGAGCGGGAAAAAGCCATGCGCTCTGCCCGCGCCGAGGCGCAGGTCATTATCGACAATGCCCGTCGTACTGCCAATGAGGTGGCTGAGGAATTGAAGCAGCTTCGCAAGCAGGCACGGGATGCGGCTGATCTGCAGGGCAGCAATGCCAAGCAGGCGGAGCTGCGGCGCAAGCTCAATGAGGCAGAGGAAGAATTTGCCGTCAAGCAGACCGCAGCCCAGCGGCCTGAACCCACTCGCGAAATCAAGGCGGGGGATACGGTAGAGCTGCTTCGCTTTGGCACACGGGCACAGGTCATTTCCGTCAACAAGGACGGAAGCTATCAGCTGCAGGCGGGTATTATGAAGGTCACAGCCCAGCCCGACGAGGTCTATCTGATTGAGGAAACCAAGCAGCAGGTCAAGAAAATCATTGAGCGCAGTCAAAAGCAATTCCGTGCAGCGGGTGCTTCTACGGAGTTGGATCTGCGGGGCATGACCCAAGGAGAAGCCATTGCCACTTTGAGTATTTTCCTTGACAATGCCATGCTTGCCAATTTGGCCTCCGTGCGTATCATCCATGGAAAGGGGACGGGTGCCTTGCGAAAGGCTGTACACGAGGAATTGAAGCACAATCGTGCGGTCAAGCGTTACCGTCTGGGTGTCTACGGCGAAGGCGAGGACGGCGTTACCATTGCCGAGCTGTCGTAATAGCTGACAAATTTTTGCTATAATTTTTAAATTAGGGATTGTTTTTTGAAAGAGAAAGTAGTATAGTATCCCACTGACGAAAAGAGAGAAACCATGTGGATGCTTCTGAGAGTACATAAAATGCCCTCTCCTCTGAATGATTGCACTCTCCTGTAGTCAAATTCATTGTTTGGAAGAAGGCGCATTTTATGACTCAAACAGCCAGTATTTTTTTGAGTCTCTCCATTGCTCTGCTTGCAGGTCTGCTCTTGTCCAGACTTGCGAAAATCGTAAAGCTTCCTGCGGTTACGGCATATCTGATTTCCGGTGTTTTGATCGGGCCTTTCGTTCTCGGTGCTCTTGGCGTGCCCGGAATCGGCATCACGGCAGAGCAGATTAAGGGATTTGGACTGATTTCTGATCTTGCTCTTGGCTTTATCGCATTTTCCATGGGAAACGAATTCAGACTTTCCCAGCTAAAGAAGATCGGCAGGCAGGCGACCATCATCGGCGTTTTTCAGGCAGTGATCACTACCGTTGTGGTTGACATTGCCTTGATTGCACTGCACTTTGCCATGCCCAACACCCTTTCTATCCCTGCCGCCATCGTTCTCGCAGCGGTTGCAACCGCAACGGCTCCCGCCGCCACGCTGATGGTTGTAAAGCAGTATAAGGCAAAGGGCCCCGTTACGGATGTTTTGCTTCCCGTAGTTGCCCTTGACGATGCCGTTGGTCTCGTGGTTTTCGCAATCACCTTCGGCATTGCAAGATCTCTCAACGCAACAGGCGTCAGCCCCCTTGCCATTATCCTTGAGCCCCTGCTGGAAATCGGCTTGTCCCTCCTGCTGGGATTTGTCATGGGCCTGCTTTTTACACTCTGTGAAAGATATTTCCATTCCCGCTCCAAGCGTATGGCAGTTTCGGTCACTTTCGTAATGATGACCGTCGCAATTTCCAGCTTGAAGTTCAGCATCGGCGGCATACATATCGGCTTTTCTTCGTTGCTTGCATGTATGATGCTCGGCACGGTATTCTGCAACTTCTGCGAGGTTTCCGAGGAACTGATGGAAAGGGCTGACAGATGGACGACACCTGTCCTGATCTTGTTCTTCGTCATCAGCGGTGCGGAGCTTGACCTGTCTGTATTTACGGATTGGGCAGTTGTGATTGTTGGCATCGCCTACATTGCTTCCCGTTCTGTCGGAAAATACTACGGTGCAAATATCAGCGCAAGAATGAGTAAATCCGATCCCAATATCGTAAAATATCTGGGTATCACCTTGTTGCCCCAAGCGGGTGTTGCCCTTGGCATGGCAATCAAAGCCATAGAGCTTGGCCCCGACGGTGCGATCGTTCGTAACATCACCCTGTTTGCGGTTCTGATTTACGAAATCGTCGGTCCCTTCCTGACAAAGATGGCTCTTATGAAGGCCGGCGATATCCGCGAGGAGGGGCGCACAAGTGCAAGAGAAGAGCATCTTGCGAAAAAAGCGCAAGTATAATTCCGACAGAGTTGACCTAATTCTTTGAAAAACAGTTGACAAATCAGAGTTTTACCCTTATATTATTACTAACGCATTTAGAATCTGCGCCAAAAAATTAAGGAGTGACGCGTTGTGTATACAGAAAAAACCCTTGTGAAGTGCGAGTCCGGCCTTCACAACAGACAAGCTACTTATTTTATTCAGAAAGCTAACGAGTTCCATTCCAGCATTTGGGTAGAAGTGGAGGAACGCAAAATCAATGCAAAGAGCCTGCTTGGTGTTCTGTCTATGGGCATCACCACCGGTTCCACCATTTCTCTGATCGCTGAAGGCTCCGACGAGGAAGCTGCTGTCAAGGCACTGGCCGCCCTGCTGGAGAAGGATGTTTATTAAAGAACGCCTCTAATAATAGAGGCTGCCTAATTTCTGACAAAGGGCTGTCCCGGGCGTGCTGCGTTTGGGACAGCTTTCTCCTTAGTATATGAACCATGAAGAATTAAAGCTCTGCGCCCTGTCTCTTCCTTTGGAGCCGGGGGTATATTTGATGAAGAATGCCGCCGATGCGGTGATTTATGTGGGAAAGGCCAAAAAGCTGAAGAATCGTGTCAGCCAGTATTTTCAGGATACGGCCTCCCATTCTCCCAAGACACGGCGCATGGTCTCTCAGGTAGACCATTTTGAAACCATCACCGCCGCTTCGGAATTTGAGGCCCTTGTGCTGGAATGTTCTCTCATTAAGCATTATCAGCCCAAATATAATATCCTGCTGAAGGACGACAAGGGCTATCCCTATCTGCGGGTGGATATGCGGGAGCTCTATCCCACCATCAGCTTAGCCGGACGGGTGAAGGACGACGGTGCCCGCTATTTCGGGCCCTACGGCTCCCGTGGCCGCTCTCAGCAGGTCATTGATGCCATCTATGCCACTTTCCGTTTGCCTCGATGCAGTCGAAAATTCCCACGGGATTTGGGGAAAGACCGCCCCTGCCTGAATTTTCACATGAAGAACTGCGAGGGCTGGTGTCAAAATCAGCCAACGCAGGAGGAGTATCACCGCCGCATGGAGCAAGCCGTATCCCTGCTGGAAGGGAAGGGGAAAGCCCTGTGCGAAAGCCTGCGCAGCAGCATGGAGGAAGCCTCGGAGAATTTGGAATTTGAAAAGGCGGTGGAATACCGCGATCGTCTGCGTGCCATTGAAGCCCTGAGCCAAAAGCAGCTTGTCACGGCGGGTATGCTGGCGGATACGGATGTGATTGGCTGGTATCAGACGGAGGCAAAGGCTTGCTTTGCGGTATTGCACTTTATCGGCGGCAACCTGATGGATAAGGACTATGAGATTTTGCCTGTGACGGAGGATGGCGCGGAGGCGTTATCGTCCTTGGTCAAGCAGTATTATCTCAGCCGCAAGGCGGCACCCAAGCGGATCCTGCTGCCCTTTGCCATGGAGGACAAGGAGCTGTTCAGTCGTCTTTTGCAGGAACAACTGGATCAGACCGTGCGTATGATCCTGCCACGGCAGGGAGATAATAAAAAATTAGTAGAGCTGGCTTGCAAAAACGCCAAGGAGGAAGCGGAGCGTGCAACCACCGCTGCCGAGCGCATTTCCGGCACTCTGCGTTTACTGCAATCCATGCTGGCTCTACCCGAATTGCCCAAGCGATTGGAGGCATACGATATCTCCAATATTGCGGGCACGGATATTGTGGCTTCCATGACTGTTTTTGTGGATGGGAAGCCGAAAAAAAGCGATTACAAGCGATTTAAGGTAGAGGGTTTGGCAGATCAGGACGACTATGAATCCATGCGACAGGTCTTGTGCCGCCGCTTCTGCCATTATTTAGATGGGGATAAGGGCTTTGAGGAAATGCCCGATGCCCTGCTCATTGACGGTGGCAGTGTTCATGCACAGGTGGTGCAGGAAGCACTGTCTGCCATGGGAATTACCGTGCCCATTTTCGGCATGGTCAAGGACAACCGCCACCGCACCCGTGCCCTTGTCACCCCCGAAGGCGGTGAAATCGGCATTCAGGGAAATCCTGCGGTATTCTCCTTTATCGGAAGGATTCAGGAGGAAACCCACCGCTTCGCCATCACCTATCACCGCTTGCTGCGCAGTAAGCGGGTCAAGGGCTCTACGCTGGATGCCATCGAAGGCGTGGGAGAGGCAAGAAGGACGAAGCTGCTCAAGCACTTTAAATCCGTTACCGCCATAAAGAAAGCTGCGTTGCAGGATTTGGAGGCTGTGGTGCCCAAGCCTACGGCACAGGCGATTTATGACTATTTTCACAAAGAGGAGTAAGCCATGCGAGTGATTACCGGCACGGCAGGGGGAATCAACCTCAAGGCCCCTGACGGTCTGCGCACCCGCCCCACAGGGGATAAGGTGAAGCAAGCCCTGTTTAATATCATCCAGTACGAAATTGCAGGAGAGGTGCTGGATCTCTTTGCCGGCTCCGGTCAGCTTGGCATTGAAGCACTCAGCCGAGGCGCAAAGTCGGCGGTCTTTGTTGACGAAGGGCGGGAAGCGATCGCCGTGATTCGGGAGAATCTTCGCCGCACCCATTTGGAGGAAAAGGCGCAGGTCTTGCAGATGGATTATCTTTCCTATCTGCGCAGATGCAAAAAACGCTTTCGTCTGATCTTTTTAGACCCGCCCTATGCAGAAAATTATTTGGAAAATGCATTAAAATTCATATCTGAAATTGACATTTTGGAGGAAAGTGGTATAATTATCACAGAACGCCCTCTCGGTAAGTCTCTGGATGGGGATTTTTCGGGTTTGGAAGCGTCTAAAGACTATCACTACGGAAAAACGACCATCACTCTCTTTCGCAGAGAACAGAAATAAAGCCAAGGATAAGGAGATACGAATATGAACGACTTCGGTATGGACGAAATTATCAGCAAATTATATGAAATGATTCAGGACGCAAGAGGGGTTCCCTTTAGCGGTGATAAGTGCGCTGTTGACCGTAACCGTGCACTGGATTTGTTGGACGATCTGAGCAATCATATGCCCGGTGCCCTGAAACAGGCACAGACCATTATGGATTCCCGCGCAGAGCTGATCACCGCTGCCAAGCGGGATGCTGCGGAGATTCGTAAGCAGGCACAGGAGGACGCTCAGAAGCTGGTTTCTCAGGAGGCTGTCTACAATGAGGCTCGTCAGGCTGCCAATGAGATGGTGCGTGCAGCACAGGAAAAGACCAAGGAACTGATCGAGGTCGCCCGTGCTTATGTGGATGATTCTCTGCGTAAGACCGAGGAGGCTGTGGTGCAGGCGCTTAACGAGGTGCGGGATATGCGCACGGCTTATCGCGCAGCGACCAAGCCCCAGCCCAAGGTAGAATCTCCCATCATTGAGGAAGTGTAATTTTTACAGCTCAATTCTCTCGCAGAATTGAGCTGTTTTTCAAAAACGAGTATCATTAAGGAGTATGATTATGGAATATTTGAATCGTTATCAGCTTTGGTTAGATACCGCTCCCCTGACCGAGGAGGAGCGTGATGCTCTGCGTGCAATGACGCAGGACGATGATCGCAAGGGCGCCTTTGGTGCGGAGTTGCAGTTCGGTACTGCCGGTATCCGTGGTATCATGGGCATGGGCACAAACCGTTTGAATGACTATACCGTGCGCCGCACGGCACAGGGTCTTGCCGCATGGTTGGTCTCAACGGAGCTGCCCCAGCGTTGTGCCATCGGCTATGACAGCCGCCACAATTCCCGCCGTTATGCGGAAATCTGTGCCTGCGCCTTGGCAGAACAGGGGGTGGAGGTGCATCTCTATCACGAATTGGCACCCACTCCCATGCTGTCCTATGCAGTGCGGGAGCTTCACTGCGGCTGTGGCATTGTCGTCTCTGCCAGCCACAATGCGGGCGCATATAACGGCATCAAGTGCTATGGCCCCGATGGATGTCAGATGACCGACGAGCCTGCTGCCATCGTTTTCAACAAAATCTCTGAAATTCCCTACTTTGTCCTGCCCAAGGAGAGCTTCGAGACTCATTTAGAGGCAGGCAGAATCCGCTATATCCCCATGGAAATGTGGGAGAGCTATTATGAAAGAGTTCTGCGGGAGCGTGTCACCGCACAGCCTGCGGATAATCTGAATCTGCTCTACACACCTCTGTGCGGCACGGGCAACAAGCCTGTTCGTGAGGTTTTGGGTCGTATCGGCGTGAATGTGGATGTGGTCAAGGTGCAGGAACAGCCCGACGGCGATTTCAAGACCTGCGAGTATCCCAATCCCGAAACGGATGCCGCCCTCAATGAGAGCTACAAGATTGCACGCAATACCCATCCCGACTTGATTTTGGGCACCGACCCTGACTGTGACCGTGTGGCGGTGGCTGTTCCTGAGGGAGAGAGCTTCTGCAAGCTGTCGGGCAACGAGTTGGGCTGCCTGCTGTTGGACTATATTCTCAGCGAAGCCATTGTGCCCAATGACCCCGTGGCGGTGCGTAGTATCGTTTCCACACCCTTGGCTGACCGCATTGCCGAGAAGCATGGTGTGAAGATGCAGGCCGTGCTCACCGGTTTCAAGTATATCGGCGGCGAAATTCTCAAACTGGAGGAAATCGGCGAGGAGTATCGCTTTGTCTTTGGCTTCGAGGAGAGCTGCGGCTACCTCAAGGGAACCTATGCAAGAGATAAGGACGCAGTGGTTGCCTCCATGCTCACCTGTGACCTTGCGGCTAAGCTGAAGCGGGAAGGCATGAATTTGGCGCAGAAGATGGATGCTCTGTACGAAGAATTGGGCTACCACGAAGCCAAGGTCATCAGCATCGAGCTGACCGGCCCCAATGCTATGGAGCTGTCTGCCAAGTTTATGGCAGATTTCCGTGCCAATGTTCCCACAGAGCTGTGCGGCATTGCTGTGACGGAGTGCACCGACTATCAGAGCCGCATCTGCAAGAACCTGCTGACCGGCGAGGAATCTCCCGTAGCATTGCCCAAGAGCAATGTGGTCACCCTCACGCTGGGCGACAAGGGAAGCGTCATCGTCCGTCCCTCCGGCACAGAACCCAAGCTCAAATTCTACCTCACCGCCGTCGACCATAGTAAACCCGCCGCCCAAGCCCTCCTTGCTGATTTGGCAAAGGCAATGGAGCAATTCTTGCCCTGATGCGTAACACAAGGGGACAACTTTCCACGTGTTAATAAAAATGAGCTCGATCCGGTAGGCCAACAAATCGACTTTGTGGCATAATTGCAATGAGTTAGTGTGCTATAAGGTAGAGACAACAAGGAAGGTGACTTTATGGAAGTGTTGCAACGAATTATGGAGGAGATAAATGAGAGTAATAGCCGCATTCAATTAACGGAACAAAACATCACTAGTGGAACCGCAAAGAATGTAAAGTGTGTTTCATGCAGAAAAATACTACATGCATCAATAGATGAAAAACGATGTAAATTTGCAGAGAAAATCACCTTCAGAGAGAAAAAAGGGGATTATGCGGTCGCTATAGGCTACAATCCTGCATTATGGAACGAGTGCCGTATTGATAAAACCAATGAGTTGATTGCAGGATGCCTTTATGAAATGGGGTACGCAGGATACTATTTGTTGAATTTATTTCCTGATGTAACTCCTGTCAAACTTACGAAGGCGGATTCTTGCTTCGGAAATTATCTCGAAACTATTAGTAATGCGTTGGAAGAACTGCAACAAGTTTCTTCTATGGAGTTGCACATCTTTTGGGGGTCGAGTGTATATGTCAATGCTGATGAAAAGAAAACTCTCGATAATATCACACGATTATTTAAATCAGTATATACAATAGGAACCGAGGAAGTAAAGCATAAGCACCCAGGCCGCGGGGTTAATAGCTCAACCATTAGGTGCAATAAACTCAAAGGAAAAACTGTTAAGTTAACAAACTCGACCAATGGATATCTTAGATGAGACACAAACATGTGAATGGTGATATGAGTTGTACAGAGTGAAGCATTTCGTAGCACGGGGGACGGAGAGGTGTGTTGTACAAAAATGAGCTCGATCCGGTAGGTGCAACGAATAACCTTCGTGGCCTTGCCGCAAAAATCGAGCTCGTTGAGAGAATAGCACAGCCGTGGGCATATGTCAAGTAGAGTGTTTTGTTTGAGTGCGATATAGAGCTGTGTGGCGGAGCGGAGCATTTTTTGCTTGACAAATCTACTGTTTTCCGCTATGATATGCAGGAATAGGCAAACACTTTGACGAAGAGGAGTAGTCGTTGGTTCGGGTTCAGAGAGGGAGCGGGTGGTGCAAGCTCCTGTCGGACGGCGGGGAAGGTCGCTTCTGAGTGGGTCGATTGAAGGGAGTTTTCATCCACAGTAGGTCGGCACGGGTTCTCCCGTTACAGAGATGGAGTGCCCGCTTTGCGGGAATTCAGGTGGTACCACGGTATTTTATCGCCCTGAGCTTCGGCTTGGGGCGATTTTTGTGTATTTTACGGTACGCACCGCAACAATGCCTCCCTTAAAAGGGAGGTGGCACGAAGTGCCGGAGGGTTGCTGTGCAGGCACCTCTGAAATTAGGAGACAACCCCCCTACCCCCCTTCAAAGGGGGGCATATGAGAGCAACCCCCCTACCCCCCCTTCAAAGGGGGGCAGGGTGCGGCGCATTGTCGGCAGCGCATACGGATTCTATGGAAAAATTTATTGTGTTTAGTATAAAATAAGGAGAGAAGATTATGGCAAGAGAATTACCCAAGACTTATGAGCCGAAGGAGGTAGAGGCTAAGCTCTACAAATTCTGGTCTGAGGGCGGCTATTTCCACACCAAGGCCGATCCCGAAAAGAAGCCTTTTACCATCGTGATGCCGCCCCCCAATGTTACGGGACAACTTCACATGGGTCACGCCATGGATGCGGCTTTGCAGGATGTGCTCATTCGCTTTAAGCGGATGCAGGGCTATGCGGCTCTGTGGCTCCCGGGTGTAGACCATGCAGGCATTGCAACGCAGATCAAGGTGGAAGAAGAGCTGCGCAAGGAAGGTCTGACCCGCTACGATTTGGGCAGAGAGAAATTCTTAGAGCGTGTTTGGGCGTGGAAGCATCAGTACGGCAACCGTATTGTGGAGCAGCAGAAAAAGCTGGGTGCATCCTGTGACTGGGAGCGTGCCCGCTTCACCATGGACGAGGGCTGTTCCAATGCTGTCCGTGAGGTGTTCGTCAACCTCTATGAGCAAGGCTTGATTTACAAGGGCAGCCGCATCATCAACTGGTGCCCCAAGTGTGTCACCGCTCTGTCCGATGCAGAGGTGGAATATGTGGATAAGCCCGGCCATCTGTGGCACATTCGCTATCCCTTGGCCGATGGCAGCGGGGAAGTGATCGTCGCTACCACCCGTCCTGAAACCATGCTGGGCGATACGGGCGTGTGCGTCAACCCCAACGATGAACGCTACACCGCCATTGTGGGCAAGAATGTCATTCTGCCTCTGATGAATAAGGAAATTCCTGTGGTTGCCGATGACTATGCGGAAATGGAATTCGGCACCGGCTGTGTCAAGATGACCCCCGCTCACGACCCCAACGACTTTGAAGTGGGTCTGCGCCACAATTTGGAAGTTATCCGTGTGCTGGACGACAACGGCGTGGTCAATGAGCTGGGCGGCAAGTACGAAGGCTTGGATCGCTACGAAGCCCGCAAGCGCATCGTGGCCGATTTGGAGGAGCAGGGCTACCTGATCAAGGTTGAGGACTACAGCCACAATGTGGGCACCTGCTACCGTTGCCACAACGATGTGGAGCCCATTATCTCCGCACAGTGGTTTGTGAAGATGAAGCCTCTGGCAGAGGAAGCTCTGCGTGTGGTGAACGAGGGTGAAACCAAGTTCGTGCCCGAGCGGTTTACCAAGATTTACACCAACTGGATGGAAAATGTGCGTGACTGGTGCATTTCCCGTCAGCTTTGGTGGGGACATCAGATTCCCGCATGGTACTGCGCCGATTGCGGCCACATGACGGTGTCTCGTGAGGATGCTCATGTGTGCGAAAAGTGCGGCAGTGCCAATATTACCCGTGACGAGGATGTGCTGGATACCTGGTTCTCCTCCGCACTGTGGCCCTTTGAGACCCTTGGCTGGCCTGATGAGAACGCAGAGGATTTCCAGTATTTCTATCCCACGGATGTGCTGGTTACCGGCTATGACATCATCTTCTTCTGGGTTGCCCGTATGATTTTCTCCGGCTGCAAGCAGACGGGAAAGACCCCCTTCCACACCGTGCTCATTCACGGTCTGGTGCGGGATGACAAGGGACGCAAGATGTCTAAGTCCTTGGGCAACGGCATTGATCCTCTGGAAATGATCGACCGTTTCGGTTCCGATGCCCTGCGTATGAATATGATCACCGCCAATTCCCCGGGCAATGATATGCGCTTCTATGTGGAGCGTTGCGAGGCCATGCGGAACTTCGCCAACAAGCTGTGGAACGCCAGCCGCTATGTGCTGATGAACCTGAGCTTGGAGGAAAACGAGCTGCCTGAACTGTCTGAGCTGGAAACCGCCGACAAGTGGATTCTGTCTAAGCTCAACAGCCTCATTGCCGAGGTCACGGAGAACTTGGATAAGTATGAGTTAGGCATTGCCGTGCAGAAGGTCTACGACTTTATTTGGGACAGCTACTGCGACTGGTATATTGAGCTGACCAAGTCCCGTCTTTACAGCGAGGACGAGGCAAGCAAGCTGGTGGCACAGAAGGTGCTGCTGTATGTGCTGGATCAGGTTCTGCGCCTGATGCATCCCTTCATGCCCTTTATTACCGAGGAAATTTGGCAGGCCATTCCCCATGTGGGCGATGCACTGATTACTGCTCAGTGGCCCAAGTACCGTGAGGAACTCTGCTTCAAATCCGAGGAAAGTGCCATGGAGAGCATTATGCAGGCTATTCGTGCTGTGCGTAACCGCCGTGCAGAGATGAATGTACCTCCCTCCAAGAAGTGCAGCCTCTATATCGTCACTGCCAAGCCTGAGATTTTTGAAACAGGCGTGAGCTTTATGAATCGTTTGGCTTATGCTGATGAAACCTTTGTTCTGACCAGCGAGCCGGAAGGCCATGAGACCATGGCTTCCTGCGTCACTCACGATGCCGCTCTCTATATGCCCATGAGCCAGCTTGTGGATGTGGAGAAGGAGCTTGCCCGCATTGCCAAGGAGAAGGAAAAGGCCGAAAAGGGCCTCAGCGGTATTCAGGCCAAGTTGGGCAACCCCGGGTTCCTTGCCAAGGCGCCCGAAGCGGTCGTCGCCGCAGAGCAGGCCAAGGCGGAGAAGTACGCCAGCCTGATCAAGCAGCTGGAAGAAAGCGAAGCCAGATTGAAGGCTCTGTAAAAATGATACGAGGACGCTTCCGTTTGGAGGCGTCCTTTTTTTGAAAGAATTTTGATTTTGGGCTTTATTTCCGAGAAGCTTTCGTGTATAATGATATGCGGAAAGGACTGATGGTATGGACGAAGAAAAGAAAGTTCCTGAACAAACTGCGGAGGAAGGCTCCGAAGTACCTAAGGAAAAAAAGTCGATTTTGTATGATTTCTATTCACTTTTACACGACTTGGTTTATATTTTAGCGGCAATTACTTTGATTTTTGTGTTCTGTGTACGCCTTGTGGGTGTCACGGGAGAATCCATGCTGCCTACCTTGGAGGATGGAGATTATTTGGCTCTGCAAAGCAATGTGATCATGGGCGATTTGGAGTGCGGTGATATTATCGTTGCCCGTAAGCTGACCTTTGAAGATGGCGAGCCCATTGTTAAGCGGGTCATTGCCACAGAGGGTCAGACCGTGACCATTCGTGAGGTGGAGGGCTTGGGCATCCGTGTGTTTGTAGACGGCGTGATGCTGGACGAGCCTTACATCTATGAGCCAATGCAGGACCGCTATTTTGACAACGACAATGATGGCGACTCCACGCAGTTTTCCTTGACCGTCAGCGAGAATTGTATTTTTGCCATGGGAGACAATCGGAACAATTCTTCTGACAGCCGCACCATATCCATCGGAGAAATCCCTGTAGATCAGGTTTTGGGCAAGGTGCTGTTTCTGGTGTTTCCCGGGGTCAATGACTACGGCGAGCGGGATTTCAGCCGGTTAGGAGCGGTGGATTGATGGAAGATTCGATGAACATTCAGTGGTATCCCGGTCACATGACCAAAACCCGCCGCAAAATGGAGGAAGATCTGAAGTTAGTGGATGCGGTCTGTGAAATCGTAGATGCCCGTATTCCGCTTTCCAGCCGAAATCCGGATATTGCGGCGATTTGCGGTAACAAGCCGAGGATGATGATTCTTAATCGCATTGATTTGGCAGACGCAGAAATGACCTCCCGTTGGAGTAATTATTTCAGAGCACAGGGCTTTGCGGTGCTGTGCACGGATTGCAAGAGCCGCAAGGGAATTGATAAATTTGTCCCCACGGTGCGGGAGCTTTTGGCGGAAAAGCTACAGCGTTACGCGGAGCGGGGCTTTGTGAATAAGCCCTTGAAGCTCATGGTGGTGGGCATTCCCAATGTGGGAAAATCCACCTTTATCAACCAGATTGCCGGTCGCAAGGGTGCCAAGGCGGAGAACCGTCCCGGGGTTACCCGTGGCAAGCAGTGGGTGACGGTGGATCAGGGCTTGCTGTTGTTGGATACCCCGGGGATCCTCTGGCCCAAATTTGACGACGAGGAAGTCGGACGGCGGCTGGCTTACACAGGAGCAGTGAAGGATCAGGTTTTGGATGTGGAAACCCTTGCCTGTCACCTCATTGCCATGCTCCATCGCCGCTATCCCAAGGCGTTGCTGGAACGCTATAAAATCGATATGCCGCAGGGCACTGTTGGCTATGAGCTGCTGGAAGAAGGGGCTCGTAAGCGTGGCTTCCTTTTGGCGCGTGGTGAGCTGGATACAGAGCGTATGGCAAGGATTTTGCTGGAGGAATACAGGAATTGCAAAATCGGTCGTTTTACCTTGGAGGATCCCAATGAGATATGAGGTCATTCGGGAGATTTTGAATCTCTGTCGGGGCAATCAGATGCGGGATGTGTTCGTCACTGAAGTGGAGACGGATGATCCGGATGCGGTTGCCATGAGCTTTTGCACGGGCGAGAATTACACCATGGATAAGCAGGTGAAGCCTGACGGCTGCATCCTCTACGATTTTACGGTAGACGGATTGCATCAGCGGTTGAGCTTTACACCGGAGGATTGATATGACAGATTTATGGTACTATGAGCACATGGCGCAGGAGCAGGGGTATGAGCTGATCTGCGGTGTGGATGAAGCGGGACGAGGCCCTTTGGCAGGACCGGTCTGCGCTGCGGCGGTGATTCTGCCGCCTGATTTGGAGATTGAAGGGCTGAACGATTCCAAAAAGCTGACGGAAAAGAAGCGGGATGCCCTCTACGATATCATTACGGAACATGCGTTAGCCTATGGCATTGCCATGGCAACGGAGCAGGAAATCGACGAGATCAACATTTTGCAGGCCACCTTTTTGGCCATGAAACGGGCAGTGGAGCAGCTTTCTCTGCGCCCCTCCTTTGTGCTGGTAGACGGCAATCGGGAGCCTGATTTGGGCGAGCTGCCGCTGAAAACCATCATCAAGGGAGACAGCCTCAGCGCAAATATTGCGGCTGCCTCCATTTTGGCGAAGGTCACTCGTGACCGCTATATGGTGGAGATGGATGCACGCTATCCCGCATACGGCTTTGCTGTACATAAGGGCTACGGCACGCAAAAGCACTACGAGGCTTTGCGGCAGTATGATGCCTGTCCCATCCACCGTCGCAGCTTCTTGAAAAAATTCTATGGCGACTGATTTGCTGGGGCGTTGGGGCGAGAGCTTGGCGGCAGAATATCTGCAAAAAAAGCGGTACACCATTGTGGCGGCAAATTACCGCTGTCGCATGGGAGAAATTGATTTGATTGCGGAGAATCGAAAAAGCCTCGTCTTTGTGGAGGTCAAACTGCGAAAATCGGCAAAATTCGCCCAAGCGATGGAGTTTGTGGACTATAAGAAACAGGAAAAAATCAAGCAGGCGGCACTGTTGTATCTGTCTCAGCATGAGACGGAAAAACAGGCGCGCTTTGATGTGATAGAGGTCTATGCCCCCGAGGGCTTGGATACAAAAAAACCCAAAATTACTCATTTGGAGGATGCATTCCAATGATGCGATTATTTGATGCCCACGCGGATACACCCTATGAGCTTTGGAGCAGAAAAGAACACTTTGCACAAAATACCTGCCATATCGACAGGGAAAAGGCAAGTGTTTTTGACCAATACACACAGGTATTTGCATTTTGTTCTATGGTTGGCCTGTCCTGTGAAATGACAGAGAAGGACTTCGTGGAGTGCCTTGCCTATTTCCGTCGGGAGATAGAAGGGGAGAAATGGCTCAGGGCTTACCTTTCCATCGAGGGTGCGGAGGTCATTGGCTGTGATCCGGAGCGATTGGGAGAGCTGGACAATTTTGTGCTGTCTACCCTGACATGGAATAAGGACAATGCTTTGGCGGGCTGGCACAAAAGCGACAAAGGACTGACGGAGCAGGGAAAAGCCTATGTACAGGCGGCGAGAGAAGCAGGAATTCTCTTGGATGTGAGCCATCTTTCCGAAGTGGCTTTTTGGGATTTGATGAAGGTAACACAGGCTCCTGTGATTGCCTCTCATTCCAACTGCCGCGCACTGTGGGATCACAGCCGCAATCTGACCGATGACCAGCTTCGCGCCCTTGCGGAAACCGGCGGCTTGGTGGGTCTGAACCTTTATGTGCACTTTTTGGGGAAAACAGCGAACTTTGAAACCCTGCGCCGTCATTTGGAGCATATGCTTTCCGTCTGCGGAGAGAAGCATGTTTGTCTGGGCGGCGATTTGGACGGCTGTGAAGTGCTGCCTGAGGGCTTTGTGAATGTGGCAAGCTATGCCGATTTTTATCGCTATTTGCAGGGCTGTGGCTATGGTGAAGCCCTGTTGGATGATATTTTCTATGGAAATATGTCGCGCCTGATTGAGGGGGGACGCTGATGGCCTTATATGCAATGGGCGATTTGCATCTGTCCCTGGGTGCGGACAAGCCGATGGATGTTTTTGGCGGTGCATGGAAGGGCTATATGGATAAGCTCCGTGAGGGATTATCCATCGTCGGTCCTGAGGATACCATAGTATTGATGGGGGATTTGAGCTGGGGTTTGGATATGGAGCAATCTGCCAATGATTTTGCCTTTATCAATGCCATTCCCGGGCGGAAAATCATTCTCAAGGGCAACCACGACTATTGGTGGACAACCGCCACAAAATTCTACAAATTCTGTGAGGCAAAGGGCTTTTCCAATATATACATCCTGAACAACAACTGTTATGAATATGAAGATGTGGCGATTTGCGGCACAAGAGGCTGGTTTTTTGAGGAAGATGCCGCCGTGGGAAGCCACAACGATAAGGTGTTCAAGCGGGAGCTGATTCGGCTGGAGGCATCTTTAAAAGCGGCGGGAGAGAAGGAAAAGCTCTGCTTTCTCCATTATCCGCCTCGTTATCGGGGCTATGAGTGCCCCGAAATCCTGAATTTGTTGCAGAGATACGGCGTGAGTGCCTGTTACTATGGGCATCTGCACGGCGACAGCCACAAGCTGGCCATTGAAGGACTGCATGACGGGGTCGAATTTCGTTTGTGCGCCGCGGATTTTGTAAACTTTTACCCCATCCGCATAAAATAAGCGGAAAACCTGAAAAAAGCTCTTGTATTTTAGAGCGTTATCTGTTAAAATAGTTCGGCTATTATTATAAACGAACCAACCTTTAGGAGGAACAACCATGTTAGTTCAGAATTTAGAAAAAGAAACCAAGCGCGCCGTTTTGACCGTTGAGGTCACCCGTGAAGATTTGGAGCCCGCCATTGAGAAGGTGTATCAGAAGGCTCGCAAGGAAATTACCGTTCCCAACTTCCGTAAGGGCAAGGCTCCCCGCCGCATGATCGAAACCTACTACGGCAAGCATGTATTCTACGAAGATGCTCTGGACGAGATCTTCCCCGAGATTTACAAGAATTGCGTTCTGACGCAGGATATCGAGGTCGTGGGTCGTCCCATGGTCACTGCTATGTCCGTCAACGAGAATGACGGCGTAGTTCTCACCATTGCTGTGGATCTGTATCCCGAGGTCACTCTGGGCGAGTACAAGGGCATCGAGGTTGAGAAGGCCGAGGCTACAGTCAGTGCTGACGAAGTGGAAGCAGAGATCGACCGCATGGCCAATAATGCCGCCTCCGTCACTGTCGTAGAGCGTGCTGCCCAGATGGGTGACACTGCTGTGATCGACTTTGAGGGCTTCAAGGACGGCGTTGCTTTCGAGGGCGGCAAGGGCGAGAAGTTTGAGCTCAAGCTGGGCTCCGGCAGCTTCATCCCCGGCTTTGAAGAGCAGGTCGTGGGCATGGTCGCCGGCGAGGAGAAGGATCTGGATGTGACCTTCCCCGAAAACTATCATTCCACTGAGCTGGCCGGTGCCCCTGTGGTGTTCAAGGTCAAGCTGCACGAAGTGAAGGAAACCATCGTTCCTGCCAAGGATGATGAGTTCGTGAAGGATGTTTCCGAGTTCGATACCATGGATGAGCTGCGCGCTGATGTGGAGAAGAACTTGCTGAACAAGAAGCTGGAAGGCATCAACCGTGCATTTGAGAATGCCGCCATTGAAAAGGCTGCTGCTAATATGACCGTTGAGCTGCCCGAGAGCATGATCGACGAAGAGCTGAACCGTGAGCTGGAGCGCATGGACTACGAGCTGCGCGCTCAGGGCGCTTCTTTGGAAGCTTATGCACAGATGCTGGGCGGCGATCTGGAGACCATCAAGAACAGCATGCGTCCCAATGCCGTGCAGACCGTGCGCATCAATGTGATGCTGGAGGCCGTTGTGGCCGCTGAGAACATTGAAGCCAGCGACGATGAGTGCGAAGAAGAGTACGCAAAGCTGGCAGAGGCCTATCGTATGGATGTAGAGAAGGTCAAGGAGATCATGGGCGTTGAGACCATGAAGGGCGACCTGCAGGTGCGCAAGGCTGCCAAGCTGGTTGCCGAGAGCGCAGTTGCAGTTGCTCCCAAAACGGAGGAATAATTTACCTCATTCAGGGTTAAAATGTTTCGAGAAAGGAGCATTGCCATGAGTTTAGTACCCTATGTAGTAGAACAGACCAGCCGTGGAGAGCGTTCTTACGATATTTTCTCCCGTCTGCTCAATGATCGTATTATCTTCCTGTCGGAAGAAGTGAATGATGTCACTGCCAGCTTGGTGGTTGCCCAGCTTCTGTATCTGGAGGCGCAGGACCCGGATAAGGATATCCAGTTCTACATCAACAGCCCCGGTGGCTCTGTCACCGCAGGTATGGCGATTTATGATACCATGCAGTATATTAAGTGCGATGTTTCCACCATCTGCATCGGTATGGCAGCTTCCATGGGCGCATTCCTGCTGTCCTCCGGCACTAAGGGCAAGCGCATTGCCCTGCCCAATGCGGAGATTATGATCCATCAGCCCTTGGGCGGCACGCAGGGACAGGCAACGGATATTGAGATCCATGCCCGCCGTATTTTGGATATGAAGCAGCGTTTGACGAAAATTTTGGCGGAAAACGCCGGCAAGGATGTAGAAACCGTAGCACGGGATTGTGAGCGGGATTACTTCCTCACGGCAGAGGAGGCCAAGGAATACGGCCTCATCGATAAGGTCATTTATCAGAGATAAGGGAGAGATTAGCTTGGCTGAAAAAACGGTCCGTTGTTCCTTCTGCGGCAAGTCGCAGGGACAGGTGAAGCGGATTCTGTCCGGCCCCAGTGCTTATATTTGTGACGAGTGCGTGAAGCTGTGCAGTACGCTTCTCCGTGAAGAAATGTATGAAACAACGGAGCACGACACGGAAGCTCCCGAATGTCTGCCTACGCCGAAGGAAATCAAGGAATATATGGACGGCTACATCATCGGTCAGGATGATGCAAAAATTGCCCTGGCAGTAGCGGTCTACAATCACTATAAGCGCATCTACTTCGGAGGAGAATCCGATGTGGAGCTGCAAAAGAGTAACATTTTGTTGATCGGGCCGACCGGCTGCGGCAAGACCCTCTTTGCCCAGACCTTGGCCAAGATCTTAGATGTGCCCTTTGCCATTGCCGATGCTACTACTTTGACTGAAGCCGGCTATGTGGGCGAAGATGTGGAGAATATCCTGCTTCGCCTGCTGCAAGCGGCGGAATTCGATGTGGAATTGGCGGAGCGTGGTATTATTTACATCGACGAGATGGACAAAATTGCCCGCAAGAGCGAGAATACCTCCATCACCCGAGATGTATCCGGCGAGGGTGTGCAGCAGGCCCTTCTGAAGATTTTGGAGGGTACCGTTGCCAATGTTCCGCCTCAGGGCGGCAGAAAGCATCCCCAGCAGGAATTTATTGAAATCGATACCTCCAACATCCTGTTTATCTGCGGCGGTGCCTTTGATGGCTTGGATAAGATCATCGAGAAGCGTGTCGACCGTTCCAGTGTGGGCTTCGGTTCTGAGCTGAAATCCCGCAGGGATAAGGATGTGGGTGCCCTGTTTGCTCAGGTACAGCCGCAGGATTTGCTGAAATTCGGCATCATTCCTGAGTTGGTGGGCAGAATGCCCGTGGTGACCAGCCTTGGCAGCCTGACCAAGGCGGATATGGTGCGGATTCTCACAGAGCCGAAAAATGCCCTGTGTCGCCAGTATTGCCGTCTTTTGGAGCTGGATAAGGTCACCTTGGACTTTGAGCCGGAGGCACTGGAAGCGATTGCGCAGCAGGCACTGGATCGTAAAATCGGTGCAAGAGGATTGCGTGCCGTTTTGGAGCGGATTATGACCAAGGTCATGTATGAAATTCCCTCCGACCCGAGCATTTGTCAGGTGTTGATTACAAAAGATTGTGTGGAAAACGGTAGCGAGCCTGTGGTTCGCCACCGCTAAGCCGACAGGCAGAAAAAGAGAGGGTGTTTACCGCCCCCTCTTTTTGCCATAAAAAGGAGAACCTTATGACAGAAGTCATTTATACGGAAAAAATACCGGTTTTGGCCCTGCGGGGGCTTACGGTATTTCCCAATGCTGTGACCCATTTTGATGTGGGACGGGAAAAATCGGTTCGTGCCTTGGAAAAGGCCATGAGCCGAGATCAGAAAATTTATTTGGTGACCCAAAAGAATGTAACGGTGGATGATCCGTCCTTCGATGATTTGTATCCTGTGGGCACTGTGGCGCAGGTGAAGCAGGTGCTTCGTATGCCCGGAGATGGTGTGCGGATTTTAGTCAGTGGCGAGTACCGCGCCAAGGTCACCGAGGTTGTGAAAACGAGCCCCTATCTGTGCGCCTGTGTGGAATCCTTGCCGGATGCGGAGTATACGCCTCAGCCTGTGCGGGCGGAGGCTCTAAGCCGTGTGGCGGCACAGCTTGTGGATGAATTTGCGGAGCTGTCGCAGCGTCCTGTGCAGGAGGTCATGCTGAAAATTTTATCATCCGATGAGCCAGGTTTTGTTGCCGATGTGATCAGTCAGGCGGCGACCTATCATTTTGCGGATAAAATGCGTGTGCTGATGCAGCTTCACCCTCTGCGCCGCTTGGAGCTTGCCAACCACCTTTTGGCTAAAGAGCTGGAAGTGCTTCGTCTGGAAGATGAGATTCAGGATCGCACCCAACAGACGATGGACAAGCACCAACGGGAATACTACCTGCGGGAGCAGCTGAAGGTCATTCGCACGGAGTTGGGTGAGAATGATGAGGAAGCGGAGCTGGAGGAATACAGGAACAAAATCCGCAAGCTCAAGCTGCCGGAGGAAATTGCTTCTCGGCTGGAAAAAGAAGTGCAGCGCTTGAGCAAGCAGCCCTTCGGCTCGGCCGAGGCAACCGTCATTCGCAGCTATTTGGATACGGCTTTGGCACTGCCTTGGAACAGCCGTACCAATGAGCGGGTCAATGTTGCCCAGGCTCGGAAGATTTTGGACGCGGATCACTTTGGCTTGGAAAAAGTCAAGGAGCGTATTTTGGAAATTTTGGCGGTCAAGCAGCTTGCTCCCCAAATGGCGGGGCAAATCATCTGCCTGGTCGGCCCTCCTGGTGTGGGCAAGACCTCCATTGCCATGAGCGTAGCCCGTGCCCTGAATCGGAAGTTAGCACGCCTTTCTTTGGGCGGTATTCACGATGAGGCAGAAATCCGCGGTCATCGCAAGACCTATATCGGTGCGATGCCCGGACGGATTTTGACAGCCATTTCCCAGTGCGGCAGCCGCAACCCTCTGTTGCTGCTGGATGAAATCGACAAGCTGGGCAGTGACTATCGGGGTGATCCCTCTGCGGCCTTGCTGGAAGTGCTGGATAGTGAACAGAACGGCAGCTTCCGTGATAACTATTTGGAACTGCCCTTTGATTTGAGCGAGTGTATGTTTATCACCACCGCCAATACCACCGACACCATTCCTCGTCCCTTGCTGGATCGAATGGAGGTCATCACTCTAAGCTCCTACACGGATGAGGAAAAGCTCTCCATTGTCAAGCGTCACCTTTTGGGCAAGCAGCTTGCCAAGCATGGCTTGAAAAAATCCCAGCTTCGCCTGACGGATGACGCCATTCGGGAGATCATTCACTGCTATACTCGGGAGTCGGGTGTGCGGAATCTGGAACGAGAGTTGGCCAAGCTCTGCCGCAAGGCGGCGATGCGCTTTGTGTCCGACGAGGAGCTGACAAAACTGAGCGTGACCGGTGCCAACTTGGAGGAATTCCTCGGACCCCGTAAGGAGCTGCCTGAGAAAATTCCCACAGGGGATACGGTTGGCTTGGTGACAGGCTTGGCATGGACGGCCGTGGGCGGTGAAACGCTGCCGGTGGAATGTAATGTAGTAGAGGGCAGCGGCAAGCTGCTGCTCACGGGCAATTTGGGCGAGGTGATGAAGGAGTCTGCGCAAGCTGCCATGAGCTATATCCGCTCCCGTGCCGAGAGTCTGCATATTGATGCAGAGTTCTATAAGAATAAGGATATTCATGTCCATTTCCCTGAAGGTGCTATTCCCAAGGACGGCCCTTCTGCGGGTATTACTGTGTGTACGGCAATGGTTTCTGCCTTAACGGGTGCGCCTGTGCGGCGGGATATCGCCATGACGGGCGAGATTTCCATCCGTGGTCGAGTACTGCCCATCGGCGGCTTGAAGGAAAAAACCATGGCGGCTTTGCGCTACGGCGTCAAGACGGTAATCATCCCCAAGGCCAATGAAAAGGATTTGCAGGAAATTGACCAAACGGTACGCCGTGCCCTGAATTTCATCACTGTGGAGCATGTGGACGGCGTGATCGAGGCAGCCTTGGTTCTGCCCAAAGAGGTAAAACCCAGAGAAAAGACGGCAAAAGCGGCACGACCGCTGCCCGCAGAGCAGAATACACAGAAGGCGGGGATTCGGCAATGAATTTTCAGAAGGTAGAATTTGTGAAGTCCGCGGCTCGTCCCAGCGATTTTTTGCGGGACGGTCTGCCGCAGATTGCCTTTGCGGGAAAATCCAATGTGGGAAAGTCTTCTGTGCTCAACTGTGTTCTGCAACGCAAAAATTTTGCCCGTGTGGGACAGAAGCCGGGAAAGACCATCCATATCAATTATTTTTCCGTGGATAAGACTGCTTATTTGGTGGATTTGCCCGGGTATGGCTATGCACAGGTTTCCGAATCGGAAAAGGAACGCTGGGGCAAGCTTATGGAGTCCTACTTTGCCTGTTCTGAATTGATAACCCTTGGTGTGATGATTGTCGATGCCCGACATGAGCCCACCAAGCTGGATGTGGTCATGGCAGAGCTGTTCCGCAGTACAGGGCGTCCCTTTGTGGTGGTAGCCAACAAGTTGGATAAGCTCAAGCCGAGAGAGATCGAGCCTAATATGGCAAGAATCCGTGCAACATTACAGCTTTCCGAGGAAACAAAGCTCATTCCCTTCTCTGCGGAAAAGGGAATAGGCCGCGGTGAGTTGGTTTCTGCACTGTTAAAGGCTTGTGAGTAAGAGAAAAAATCGGGTATGTGGAAAACATATCCGATTTTTCTGTTGCGCAGAAGGAAAAAAAGTGCTATACTATCATAAATAGTATAGACTTTGGGGAAAACAGAATGAAGGAACCGACCTATCATCTCAGTGGAGTGATGCGAACCCGTGAGGAGCTGCCTGCGGATTTCGACGGACCGCTGAGTGTGATATTGCAGCTTTTGAGTAAAAATAAAATAGAGATTCAGGATGTGAGCATTGCTGCAATCTTGGAGCAGTATTTGGCTTATCTGGACGAGATGAAGCGGCTGGATATGGAGATTGCCAGCGAATTTATCGCCATGGCGTCCCACCTCATGCTCATCAAGACCAAAATGCTCCTTTCCGCAACGGAGCGGGAGGAGGCTATGAGCGAGATGGAGCTGCTCATTCGTTCTCTGGAGGAAAAGCAGCGGGCAGAGGCTTTTGAGCAGATTCGCACGGCCATTGCCTTTTTGGAACCCAGAAATGAAATCGGCTGCAACCTCTTTACCAAACAGCCGGAGCCCTATCAGGTGGATCACACCTACCGCTATCGCCATGCGCCTGAGGATTTGCTGCGAGCCTTTGCTAACTTAGCCGAGCGCAGTGAACGGCGATTGCCGCCGCCTGTTGCCAATTTTCAGGGCATTGTCGGCGCAGAGCCTTATCCTGTGACCAAGAAGGCAGCTCAGATTTTAAAGCTTCTGCTTATGCGTGGAAGGGAGACATTCCGCGCTCTGTTCAAGGGAAGCTGTTCCCGCAGTGAAATTGTTGCCACCTTTTTGGCGGTGCTGGAGCTGTGCCGTACCGCTTCTGTTCGGTTGGAATATGAGGATGGAGAAACGGTGCTGTATTTTGAGAAAATGCCAGATGGAGAAGACATAGATGGATGAGCTGAAACGAATCATTGAGGCGGTGCTTTTTGCCGCAGGAGAACCTGTGGAGCTTGACCGCCTATGTAAGACCGCCGAGCGGGATAAAGACGAAGTGGAGCAGGCGGCTCGCGCTTTGATGGACGAATATGCCTTTGAACGGCGTGGGATACGCATTGTGCGCTTGGATCATGCCTATCAGATGTGTTCTTCGGGAGAAATGTCGTCCTATGTGACAAAAGCTTTGGAAACGAGAAAGCCGCCCAAGCTCTCTGCTGCCCAGTTGGAAACGCTGACCATCATCGCCTACTATCAGCCTGCGACCAAGGCTTATGTGGAACAGCTTCGGGGCGTGGATAGCTCCTACTCCGTTTCTGCCCTGCTGAACAAGCATTTGATTGAGGAATGTGGGCGATTGAATGTGCCCGGCAGACCGATTTTGTATCGCACGACCCCTGATTTCCTCCGTACCTTCGGCTTGGAAGGCTTGGAGGACTTGCCCGAAATTGAAAAAATGCAGTTCAGCAAGCCGGAACTGCCTGCGGAAGAAAAGGAAGGTGCCGAACATGAGTAAAAAGGTTTCTGAGGTTTTGGAGTCTGCTGTGACCAAGGTACGGGAAATGGCAGATGCCAATACGGTAGTGGGCAAGCCTATTACCATTGGAACAACGACCATCATTCCCGTTTCTACTATTAAAATGGGCTTGGCCTCCGGCGGTGCGGATATGGCGAGCAAGACGGCGGGGTTGAATGATAGCTTCGGTGGCGGTTTGGGTTGCGGCATGAGCGTGTCGCCTGTGGCTCTGATTATTTTTCAGGGCGAGACGGTGCGGGTGCAGCCCATTGCCCAGCCTGCGCATACGGCGGCAGAGCGCATCATTGAGCAAATTCCCCAGCTTGTGGACAAGCTGATAGAGATCCTGCCGAACAAAAAAGAAACCGACGAGATTTAACGAGAATATTTGTCTTCCTTCGGGGCAAGCTATGCTCGGTGAGGAAGGATGAAAGAAAAATTCTACAAGGCGGCGGCACTTCTGCTTGCCGCCGTTTTTTTACCCCTGCAGTGTCACGGCGCACCGAAAACAAGTGCAAAATGCAGCGTTCTCATAGATGCTGATACGGGAGCGGTGCTGTTTGCGGAAAATGAGAATAAGCAGGCTTTGATTGCCAGTACCACCAAGATTATGACAGCGGTGGTGGTTTTGGAGCATTGCGAGCCTGACAGGGAGTTTGTCGTTCCTGTGGAGGCAACGGGTATTGAAGGCTCCTCCATGTATCTACAGGCAGGGGAGTGCCTGACGATACGAGACTTGCTTTATGGCTTGCTTCTCCAATCAGGTAACGATGCGGCTGTGGCGCTGGCCTTGGCTTGCAGTGATTCTGTGGACGAATTTGTGGCGCTGATGAATGTACAGGCGCAAAAGCTGGGCATGGAAAACAGCCATTTTGAAAACCCAAATGGATTGGACGGAGAAACACACTATTCTTCTGCGTTGGATTTGGCAAAATTAACCCAATATGCAATGAAAAACGAAGAATTTGCCAAAATTGTTGCCACGAAAAACAAACAGATCGGCTCTCGCTATCTGCGCAATCACAATCGGCTGCTTTGGTCGGTGGAGGGCTGTATTGGCGTAAAAACAGGCTTCACCAAGGCGGCAGGGCGCACCCTTGTGACGGCTGCTACCCGAAATGGACGAAACCTTATTGCTGTCACCCTTTGTGACGGCAACGATTGGCAAGACCATGCCGCGCTGTATGACTACGGCTTTTCCCAATACGAAGAGGGCATTGCCATCAAAAAAGGGGAAGCGGTGGCTGAGCTTGCTCTGATGGATGGAACAACTTGTCGCCTGCTGGCAGGGGAGGATGTTTCCTTCCCGCTTTTGAAGGGGGAGGAGCTGAGCGTTGTCCCTGCCTATCCTCGCGCGCCCTTTTTGCCGCAGGGAGAGGTATTTGGAGATGTCTTCTTGGGAGAGCGGCTTTTGAAACGAATTTCCCTGCAATGGGAGGAAAATTATGAAGGAACGCATTCAGAAAATTATATCGGCTCACGGCCTTTGCTCCCGTCGGAAGGCGGAGGAATGGCTATTGGCGGGTCGAATTAGCATAAACGGTGTCATTGCGCATTTGGGAGATTCGGCAGATGTGC
>JAZOAV010000170.1:0-8655 GCA_045595645.1 Faecousia sp. | reverse complement strand
TTGGATTCGCCAGGCTGGGTGCTTTCCTTAACACCGAATCCGGCAGCAACGAATGCGTCGCAGGCATTATCTGCGAGTTCCTTTCCATTGTCAATGAATCCTTGGGTCTGCACAGCAAAGGCGATAATTTCAATCACAAATTCTTCACCATCGTCCTGTATACCATCCCCGTCTTGGTCCTGCCAAGTTTTGATTTGGTCCGTCAGGTCATTCTTGAGTGTGAATGTATCATAGATATTAACCGTTTGATCTGTTGTGTGGTTTGGAATGATCGAGCGATGGAAATAAATGGTGTACTCGCCGTCTTTCCAGCCGTTAGTTTGATTGAGGACTGCCTCGCTCAGCTTGTAAGGGCCAATGTTCGTGCTGTTCCCGAGGGGCTCCCCGAGGGGCCACCAACCATTGCTCATGCACTGCTCGTTGAAACGTGTATATCCGTCCGCAACAGTAGCCGGTTCAATGGTGTTGTCTTCGGGGAGCATGGTGTTCTTGACTGCGAAGAAGATGTAGCATTGCTCACTGTTGGCTTCGATAGTGATCCGGGGGTCCTTGATGTAGGACTTGCCGGGAACCAGATGGTACTCGTTGGTCTGCTCGGTTACACGATCAGCAGAGTCCACGGTAAAACCATCATCGGCAAGCTTTCCTTCATGCAGCGTAATTCTGATATCGGCAGAGGTAAAGGTGTTTCTGATGGTGTTGGACTGATCTTGCAGGAGTGCCAGCGTTACGAACACGCTACCGGTTACGAGGAGAATGGCACACAATGCGAGGGCAAGGATTTTTGCGAGTCTTTTCTTCATTGTAATCTTCCTTTCAAATAGTTTTTTTATGTCAAAGTCTGAGCGCTGCTGACCGAAGGAGGCGCAGCAATGCACAGGCATCTGACCGGGAGAGTTCGACGGTCGATCCGTCAAAGTACACAAAAGCACAACAGGTTAGAGCAGGCACTATAAGTACGGAAAATGCGCAAAGGATACCCCACCCATTTACCTAATTATTCACCATCATTTTCCCACAAATCATGTAGTTTGTCAAGTCCCATTTTTCGTAAGCTTTCATAAATAAGCGAAAAGAGGATATTGGGTTGACAATTCCGCTCCGGATTGCTATAATATTAGTATAATTCTCTGACAGAAAAGAGGGATTTCATGCTTTGTCCGAACTGCAAGGCCCCTGTGGAGGGAAATGAATGTACGCAATGCGGTACCATTCTAACGGAGTTGGATCGATTGGAAACCGAGGTAGCCGCCAAGCCGGTGCAACGGAAAAAGCACCGCTCCAATATCTGGTACGGATTTTTATTGTACTATGCCTTCTTTGAAGTGGCATTTTTGAATGTGTTTCAGGGGGTGCGGATGCTGACGGGATCCTACTTTGATTCCGTCAAAACGATGGAACGGATCTATGCGGAGGTGCCCGGAACACAGGGAGTCGTTTTGCTTTGTGCCTTGTTGTCTTTTGCTTATGCGGGCTTGGGTCTGTTCACCCGTTCCCGTTTGAAGGGTTACCGCAGAAATGCGCCGTGGCTGGTGCTTCTGTTTTATACCGGCGATGCCGTGATTTACTTATTTCTGATTTTCCGGATGGAAGCTTTGGTTCATGGAACGGGCTGGATGATGCATTGGGATCCTACATTACAGTTTCAGATTATTCGATCGATTATCATGGTGATTTGCAACGCCGTCTATTTTGCAAAGCGGCGTCACCTGTTCTGGGTGCCATAACATGAAAAACAGAGGAGCAATCCTCTGTTTTTTCAGACTGTCAAAAAACTTTGTAGGGGAGGTTAACGAACCTCCCGCGCGGATAAAAGTTCCGTTTTCTTATATAATTTTCGGCGAATCCGAAACATTTCATAGGCGGGCGATTCATGAATCGCCCCTACGATACAGGTTCTTTGACACGCTCGAAAAACAGAGGAACAATCCTCTGTTTTTTTACTGTACATTTGGGGGGAAGCTGTGGTATAATGGAGAAAACGCCAAAAGGAGGATATTATGGAACAGTATGTCAATTATGCGGTGGAAAAAACCGTAGAGCTTTTAGCCATCGACAGCCCCACGGGTTACACCCGTCAGGCGGAGGACTTTGTATTGGAGGAATTTACCAAGCTGGGCTTCGGAGCACAGCGCACGGTGAAGGGCGGCATTTTGGTGGATTTGGGCGGCGAAGATGCGAATGACGGTCTGCTGCTGGAAGCCCACGCCGATACGCTGGGCGGCATGGTGGCAGAAATCAAGGGCAACGGTCGTCTGCGCATTGTCAATGTAGGCGGTATGAATGCCAACAATGCCGAGGCAGAAAATTGCTGTGTTGTCACCAAGTTCAACGGTGTATACGAAGGCACCTTGCAGCTCTGCAATGCCTCCATCCATGTCAACGACGACTATAACAGCATCAGCCGTAAATTCGACAAGATGGAAGTCGTGTTGGACGAGCTGGCAGATTCTGCCGAGGCAGTGCGGGCATTGGGCATTGAGGTGGGTGACTTTGTTTGCTTTGAGCCTCGCACCCGTGTGACCCAATCGGGCTATATCAAGAGCCGTTTTTTGGATGATAAGCTCTCTGTGGGCATTCTTTTGGGGTTCGCAAAGTATTTGGCAGAGGAAAAAATCACCTTGCCCCGCCGTACCTATGTCCATGTGACGGTGTACGAGGAAGTGGGACACGGCGGCTGCGCTTCTGTTCCTGCGGGCGTGACCGAGGCCATTTCCGTGGATATGGGCTGTGTGGGTGACGGTCTGCAATGCACCGAGCGGCAGGTGTCTATCTGCGCCAAGGATTCCGGCGGCCCTTACAGCTATGAGGTAGTCAAAAAGCTGATTGCTGCCGCCCAAAAGGAAGGCGCGGATTACGCTGTGGATATCTATCCCCACTACGGCTCCGATGTGGAGGCAACCCTGAGTGCGGGCCATGATATTCGCCACGGTCTCATCGGCGCAGGCGTTTACGCTTCCCACGGTTATGAGCGCAGCCACAAGGACGGTGTGCGCAATACGCTGTTGGTATTGCGGGGGTATTTGCTGTCATGAGAAAACGCTATTTGGTTGTTGCGGCGGTACAGTTTTTAGCCGGTCTGGTCTTTTACTACCTAATTTTCGGCTATCAATTTTCGGGTTTGCTGTTGATGGCACTGAGTGTGGTTACTTTGGCCTTCGGTGTGCTGAATACCATCAAACGCACGGTGCTGCACATTATATTCTATGCCCTGCTGGCAGGGGCATTGGTCGGCTCTGTTGTGACGGGCATCTTTATCGGAACCCATTGCGGCGGCTCTGAAAAGCCGGAGACAGAGTATGTGGTGGTTTTGGGTGCCGGTGTCAACGGCTCCGAGCCCAGTGCCTCCCTGCGGGAGCGTTTGCAGGCGGCTTTGGCTTACATAGAGAAATATCCCGATGCAATTCTCGTCCTGTCCGGCGGACAGGGGGAAAATGAGGATTTGTCTGAGGCTCGCTGTATGTATAACTGGCTGCGGGAGCATGGTGTGCCTGCGGAAAACCTGTGGATGGAGGAAAAAGCTACCAGCACGGCGGAGAATATCCGTCTTTCCTTGGATTTGATTGAGCGGAAAACAGGTGAGCGCCCTGTGGAGCTTGCCGTAATCTCCTCGGAGTACCATCTCCTGCGGGCAGAGCTGCTGGCAAAGGATGAGGGAGTGGAGAAGGTGCTGACCTATCCCGCTTCCACTGAAAATCCCCTCTATTTCGCCAATATGTTCCTGCGGGAAATCGTCGCCCTTTGGCAGTATTATTTGGGAATCTGATTTCGTAGAGAACGACCTGATGAAGATGGGGTCGGGGAAGCACCTGCGATTCGAGACGATGATACCGTAACAGAATAAACCTTTGTCTATAGAAAAATGCGGAGCGGGAAATCCCGTTCCGCATTTTGATTTAGGTGATTACATCAGGGGCAGCTCGGCTTCGCATTCAGTGCCGTACAGGGGTGTATAGTAAGTTGGGTCGGTAGTAGAAGAAGTTGTCAGAATGTCCTCAGTGCTGAACAGCTTCACTTCCAGTTCGGGTGCAACAAACTTCATTGTCGAATTCTCCTTTCATGTAGAATTATAAATAACTCAAGGGTGCAACAGACGACTGTGCATCGTCCCGAGAATTATTTTGCAAAGAATGCCTTTGCGCTGTCAGAGTAGGCGAACAGAGCCTTACAGAGGGGAGCCAATGCAGTTGCGGTATTTGCGGAGGCATAGCTCTCGGCACTGTAGCGAAGGGTTTCGCTGAGCTGGGTTTCGCCTTCATAAATTGCCACATCTACGATGGTACGGAGCTCAGAAGCCAGCAGACCGTAGAAGGTGAAGCTGTAGTAGCCGTTTGCGGCATTATAAGCCTCTGCGCCTGTCAGGGTGACGGTCTTAATTTCGCCGTTACCGCCTTCATAGGAAACGCGCATGGTCAGATTGGTAACATCGCCACTGTAGGCAGAAGCGTTGAACACGAACTTCATGCCGACCTTAGAGCCCAGGTCGAGGGTCTTGCCGACCCAGGTGACGGTGGGAGCTTCCAAATCGCCCAAGAAGCTGTCCGTTGCTGTAAAGGTCAGGGCGTTGGTATCGCTGCAATAAGCTCTCTGTTCCTCGGTCATGTTGGCATCTACCAGAGCATCGGTGCGATAGCCCTTATAGCTCTGTGCCTCGGCACCGTAACGGAGCAGGTCTGCACACAGGGTCAGCATGGTGGCATCGCTGCTGCTGTTCAGCATGGCGTAGGCATAGGTGGCAACGCTGTAGCTGTCGGTCAGGGAGACATATTCTGCATTGCCCTTCGTCATATGCAACACAGCCTCTACCGTATCGCCCATACGCACGGCGGTAATACCTGTCAGGGTAAAATAGTAGTAATTACCGCTGACAACAGGGGCGATGGTGACGGTGGAAGTGCCAATCAGCTCGTTGTTCTCATACTCCGGCAGGGTGCATTCCAAGTAGAACAGCTCGTAGCTGCTCAGCGCAGACATGGGTACGGCGAAGGTCACGGAAATATCGCTTGCCAAGTCCAGCGTGTGATAAAGGTGGATGCTTTCGTCTACAGTGGGCTCAGTGGAATCGGTGGGCGCGCCGTTGCCGCAGAGGGTGCAAACGCCGTTTTCATCGGGAGTGTGCACCTGAGCGGTCTTGGTCTTATCACAACGGCTGCAAATTTCTGCGTGAGTACCGTTTTCCAAATCGGTGCAAACATAATCGTGTCCCAGACGGGGCAGAGCTTCCTGCTGTACCAAAATGATACCGCAGATGCTGCAACGGCAGCCATCGGACAGACCGGAGTTCAGACAGGTGGGTTCTGCGCCGGGGATGATCTCCTCGGTGTGCTCGGTCGTGGGCAGGACGGAGCCGTATTCTACAACAGTATTACATACGGTGCAGAACAGGTCACCGCTGTAGCCCGTAGAGCTGCAAGTGGCGGCAGTGACATCGCGGAGCTCTGTGCTGTGGCCGAGAGCCTCCAAGGTTTCCTTGTAGCTTCTGCTACAGACGGTACAGGTGTGCAGGAGTGTGCCGTTGGTAGAACAGGTGGGTTCCACAGCAGTCGTGGTTTCGTAATTATGCTCGCCTTCGGAGAAAGTGGGGTAGAGGGTTTCGTGATCGGTGATGCAGTCCAGATCGGCAGGTCTGCCATTTTCGTCTACCCAGCTTTCAAAGACAAAGTGCACCTCGTCGGTGTAGGGCTTGGAGGGGGTTGCGCCGGTGTACTGGGCACGGGAACCCTCAGTCACGGAGAGAACCTGCAAAACGGTACCGTCTGCGTTGTGGAAGGTGACGGTGTACTTGGGTCGCTGGGGCTGAGGTTGCACCACCAAGCACACATCGTCGCTGGCCTGGCCGCCGTTCACGGAGGCAAAACGGACATAGTAGGTGCCGGATTGCAGACCGGAAATCTCGGTGGAGCCTTCTGCCACGGCGGTATATGCGGCGGAACCCTCGGCGCGGTATTCATAGACCTTTTCAGCATCCAAGCCGGTAATGGTGCCGGTTGCGACCTCGTAGGTAGGCTGAATGACAGACAGACCCGTGGGGGCTTCGGGCTTCTCCAGTAGAGTGTCGATGTTGCCTTCAAAGCGGTAGATGGATCCAATGCTCAAAATGCCCCGCTGCACGAAGGTGGAATAGGATTCAGAGGCAGAGCTGTCGTATACATCAGGCTCCATGATCATGGCCAAAATGTTACCCTCGGCGTGGTTCATGGGGAAGAGGTAGGAGCCTGCCTCGAAGGTCACGGTTTTTGCTGAGGACAGAGAGGCGGAGCTGGTGGAGCCGCTGTAGGATTTGACGGTAACGGTGAGGGCCTCGGTCAGCTTGATGTAGGGGATGCCGTGATAGTCCATGGTTTTCAGCACGGTAGACAGACCGCTGGTGCCTGCCTTCAGAAGGTAAGCCGTGGGACGGGCACGGGTTCTGGAAGCGGTATAGGCGGCGGTGGGCTTCTGGGTAGCATCAGGGTTGGTGATGGTATTGGTCAGAAGATTCAGCGTGGGTCTGGGATATGCCTTAGTGTGGGTCGTGTTGCTATGCTTCAGGGTGATGGTATTGTCGGAGCTGTACACGGAGCCTGCGGCGGCAATGCGGGCACGCTCTGCGGCGCAGCTTTCCATCACATCCTTGGCATTGGCGGCAGCGTAGCGAATCATGGACTCGGCGGTGAGATAGTGGGAGACCACTCTGCGCTCGTAGCAGCCTCTACCGATGCCGATGCCACGGGTCTCCACGCAGAAGGCGTAGGAGCCGCGCAAGCCGTAATAATAGGGAGCCAGAGAGTTAGCGGTGCCCTCGGAGGCGGTGTAGTTCATGTTGCCGGTGTAGAAGAAGGGACGAATGCCGATCTTTTCCGCATCGGCAAAGACATTTTCCATGATGGCGATGCTGTCATCGAGCATGGATTTGGCGTTGTTGGTGCTACCGTTGCAGAACAGCCACAGATCGTCAAAGTAGCTGTTGCTCTCACCGGTGTTGTCAGGTGTCCACTCGTGGGCGTCCATGACGATTTCGGGCAGGAAAGCGTTGTAGACGCTGACCACATCCTGAATCTCGCTGCTTCTCATGTGGAGATAGCCGCGGTTCATGTTCAGACCGTCCTTGACATTGTTTCTCTGGAACTTATAAGCACCGTCGGCGTTGATGCGGGGGTATACCAGAATGTTGACGCTGTCTAAGATGTCACCGCCGTTGTAATCGGTCAGATTGCCGGTTGCGACAGCATAGGCCAGAGCCAAAGAGCCCTCGCCGGAAGCGGGCTCGTTGCCGTGTACCTGTGCCTGATGCATCACAGTAGGCTTTCCGTTGGCCTGAATCAGAGCGCCGGCTTCCTCCATGGTCTTGCCGCTCAAGTCGGTCTTGGTGAAGACGACCACGGGGAACTCATAGCTGTAGCTGGGAGAAGTGCCGACCTTGTAGTAATAGGCGTTGGGGCAGTCCTCCACCAGAGCTTTGAGGAAGGAGATCATGGTGGAGTGGGGAGTGAACTGCTGCTTGCCGATGGAGCTGTCGGTGAAGGTGGGGGTGTTGAACACATACTCATAGCCGGGGAAGGAGGTAGTAGTGGAGGCAAAGAGGCCGCCATCGGCAATGAGCTGTTCGGTGCGTTCAATGCCGGAGCCCTGCTCCCAGCCGTTGCCCTGCTTCTTGCCGGGATCCTTGGTGATGGTCTGCTGGGTGCCGGACTCAAAGTACACATCCTTGGTCAGGGTGTTGTAGCCGGAGCCGGAGGTCACGAAGCTGTAGGAGCCGGTGGCAAGGCCGTTGTAGGTGTAGGTCTTGTAGCCGCCGGAGGTGGAGGTGGAGCTGGCAGAAACGGAGCTGCCGGTGCCGGCCCAGCCGGTTTTCAGGGTGATGGATACGCCGCTGGGAACGACGATATTCAACACGCCGCTGGAATCGCCGGTATTGCTGCCGCCGTCATCGTCGTCATCATCGCCGGGACGATTAGGTGGCGCGGCAAATGCCATGTTGGGGAGCATCCCTAACAGTAAGCACAGGATGCACAAAATGGAAAGAAATCGCTTCATGGGTGATCCTCCTTAAATATAGATATTGTTAAATGCTGGAAGCTATATCCAATATACCATATCACGGAAAAAAAGCAAGACTTTTCATGTAAAAACATGGAAAAAAAGAGAAAATATCCAAAAAGCTGAAAGAATATGAAAAAGAACAGGAGAGCAAACAGAATACCGTCCGTGCAGAACAAAAGGCCTGCTGTATGGAAGAACCCGTCAGGATTTGGGAACTTCTATACGGCAGGCAGGGGGGGATAAATATGTAGGGGTAGTTTCCCTGTTGCAAAGTCATATGAAATATGCTATAATCATTTTAGTTCGTTAGCACCCTTCTTGACATCTTGGAAAACAGGCAGGTGTGATATTATGGCACTCTCACAAATTGGAACGATCATAAGAATGCGCCGGAAGGAGTTAGGGCTTTCTCAGGAGGATCTGGCAGACGGAATCTGCGCCGTCACAACCCTTTCGAGAATCGAAAACGGCGAACGAATGCCGACGCAGAATCACTTAGAAATTCTTCTACAGCGTATTGGTTACTCTGATATGATGCTTCAAAGCTATGTGGACGAAAGCGACTTCCTTGCACATGAACTGAAGTTCAAAATCAGGCAGGCGTATATTGAAAAAGATACAACAAAGGCACAA
>JAZOAV010000169.1:0-2947 GCA_045595645.1 Faecousia sp. | reverse complement strand
TATGATATAATATCCGTTCCTTTCATGCGCAAAGCGTATATCATCGCACAAAGTGCGATATCATATCGAAGATATATCACCCGTTCCGCAAGGAACGGATATCATTGTAAAAAAACTCTTTTGTCTAATAGACAAAAGAGTTTTTTTACATGGAGCTACTGGCCGGACTCGAACCGGCGACCTGCTGATTACGAATCAGCTGCTCTACCGACTGAGCCACAGTAGCGATTCGCAGAGGTTATTTTACTCTATTTCAAGCCAAAAGTCAAGTGCTATTTTTCCCCTATGCCCCATTCCTCCAAGGGCAGGCGTTGCATGGCTCCGAAAATGCGGTTTTTCAAATCGGGATAGCGTTCCTGCAGCTCCGCTACCAAATCTTTAACCTCCTGCCGCTTGGTGCGCTTATCCACAGGACAGCGGTTATGCACCAAGGGCAAGCCCTCCCGCTCCACGAAATGGGCGATGGTACGCTCCGACAGGTACATCAGGGGGCGAATTTGGGTCACACCCGTGCGGTCTAAATAGGTCACAGGCTGGAAGCAGCCGATGCGTCCCTCATAAAACAGATTCATCAAAAAGGTCTCCACCGCATCGTCATAGTGGTGTCCCAGAGCCGTTTTGTTGCAGCCCAGCTGCAACACCGCCTGATTCAGTGCTCCGCGGCGCATTTTGGCGCACATGGAACAGGGATTTTTTTCCTTACGATAGTCGAAAATGATGGGTGCAATCTCTGTTTTCACCACATGAAAGGGAATATTTTGCTTTGCGCACAGCTCGTCAAGGGGCGAAAAATCCATGCCGAAGCCCAAATCCACGGACACCGCCACCAGCTCGTAGGGCTTGGGATAATACTCCCGCAGGGCTGCCAAAAGATACAGCAGTGCCACCGAATCCTTGCCGCCGGACAGTCCCACGGCAATTCTATCTCCGGCAGAAATCATTTGATAGTCGTCGATGCAACGGCGCACAAAGCCCATCATTTTTTGCAGCATATGCCTGCCCCCTTTCGTGCTTCTACATTATATCCCCTTGCACAAGCCCTGTCAAGTGTCCCGCGCAGGCAAGGGAAATTTGGCAAATTTCCTTAAAAATAGCTTGACATATAGCAAGGCAGACAGTACAATAGACGGTGGATTACTGCGCCTGCTCGCACTTGGGGTAGTTCGACACAGGCGTTGCGTTCTTTTTGTAACCCAAATTTTTACAAGGAGGTGTATTCTAAGGAACATGGAGACATATCAAATCATTCTGCTTATCGTGGGATATATCGTGATTGCATTGTTATGCTTCTTTGCCGGTGCGACCTATCGGAAGAAAATCGCTGAGAAGGAAATCGGCAGTGCCGAGGAGGAGGCAACCCGTCTGATCAATGAAGCCATCAAGAGTGGCGAGAGCAAAAAGCGGGAGCTTCTGGTCGAGGCCAAGGAAGAAATCCATAAATCCAGAACCGAATACGAAAAGGAAATGAAGGAGCGGCGTGCCGACCAGCAGAAGCAGGAGCGCCGTTTGCAGCAGAAGGAAGAGTCCTTAGACAAGAAGCTGGACGCCTTCGAGCGCAAGGAGGAAGACCTGCGCAAGCGTCAGGCTGCCATTGCTGCCACCCACGAGGAAGTCAACCTCATCAAGAGAAGCCAGTTGGAAATGCTGGAAAAAATCTCTGCCCTGACCCAGGAAGAAGCCAAGAATTATCTGCTCAAGAACATGGAGCTGGAATGCCGCCACGAGGCCGCCATGAAGCTCAAGGAAATCGAAGCGGAAACCAAGGAAAATGCCGAAAATATGGCACGGGAGATCATCTCCATCGCCATTCAGCGCTGCGCCGCCGACCATGCGGCAGAAGCCACTGTTTCCGTAGTTGCCCTTCCCAATGATGAGATGAAGGGCCGCATCATCGGCCGTGAGGGTCGGAATATCCGCACGCTGGAATCCATCACCGGCGTAGACCTGATCATCGACGATACCCCCGAAGCCATTACCGTTTCCTCCTTTGACCCCGTGCGGCGGGAAATCGCTCGTTTGGCGCTGGAAAAGCTCATTGCCGACGGCAGAATTCATCCCACCCGTATCGAGGATTTGGTGGAGAAGTCCCGCAAGGAAGTGGAACGGGTCATCAAGCAGGAGGGCGAGCGTGCCACCTTTGAAACGGGCATTCTCAATCTCCATCCCGAGCTGATTCGTCAGCTTGGCAAGCAGAAGTACCGTACCTCTTACGGTCAGAATGTGCTGAATCACTCCATCGAGGTCGCCCATATTGCAGGACTGCTGGCCAGCGAGTTGGGCGTGGATGTGACCTTGGCCAAGCGTGCCGGTCTGCTCCACGATATCGGTAAGTCCGTAGACCATGAAATGGAAGGCAGCCATGTTCAGTTGGGCGTGGATCTTGCCCGTAAGCACAACGAGAGTGCCGATGTCATTCATGCCATCGAAGCCCACCACAACCATGTAGCGCCGAGAACCATCATTGCCTGTCTGGTGCAGGCGGGTGATGCCATCTCTGCCGCTCGTCCCGGCGCAAGACGGGAAAATGTGGAGAATTATATCCGCCGTCTGGAGAAGCTGGAAGAGCTGACCGGCACTTACCCCGGTGTCGAAAAGTCCTATGCCATCCAGGCAGGTCGCGAAGTTCGTATTATGGTCAAGCCCCAGGAGGTCTCCGAGGACAGCATGGTACTGCTGGCACGGGAAATTGCCCGCAAGATCGAGTCCGAGCTGGAGTACCCCGGCCAAATCAAGGTCAACCTCATTCGCGAGACCAAGGCTACGGAATACGCAAAGTAAAAATCAAAGGGGCTGTCTCAGAATGAATGAAACAGCCCCGAAAATGAATATTTATTAAATTCTAACTGTAGGGAACGGCCCATGTGCCGTTCCTTATTGCATATTTTGAGGAATATTCTGTGGAATGACACATAGGTCATTCCCTACATATACATTTTGAGACAGCCCC
>JAZOAV010000168.1:0-10944 GCA_045595645.1 Faecousia sp. | reverse complement strand
ACCCTGCAGTGTAATTTACATCAATTCAAAACAGGAGGTTTCCCCATGGCTTTTGAACCCAAAACGCAGGCATTTAATGCCTCTATCGCCAAGGTTACCATCGGTACCGGCGACAAGGCCGTCACCCTCGGTGGCGTGAATGTCCTGCCCTTCTACTCCTTCGATGCACCCATCGAGAACGCACCCAAGATCGGTGTGGAAATTACCGATGCCGGTATCGAAGCCTACACCCAGCCCGCTCTGCGGGAATTCTACGCCGGCTGCACCACCCCTGCCGAAATGGCAAAGCGGGCGGAGGATATGCCCGGTGCCGCTTTCGTGTGCCTGCACTTAGAGGGCGCAGACCCCAACGGCGAGAACAAGTCCGTTGAGGAGTGTGTCGCAATCGCCAAGGCCGTTGCCGAGGCTACCACTCTGCCCATCGTTGTCATGGGCTGCAAGCATGTGGAAAAGGATGCTGAACTGTTCAACAAGATTTCCGAAGCTCTGCAGGGCAAGAACATTCTCGTCCTCTCCGCTCGGGAAGAAAACTACAAGACCGTCGGTGCTTCCGCTGCTCTGGCTTATGGCCAGAAGGTGGGCGCAGAGTCTGCTGTGGACATCAACCTGGCCAAGCAGCTCAATGTTCTCATCGGTCAGCTGGGCGTGGCTCCTTCCTCCATCGTGATGAACGCCGGCTCCGCCGCCGCAGGTTATGGCTACGAATACCTGGCCTCTACTCTCGACCGCATCCGTGCCGCTGCTCTGGCTCAGTCCGACGATCAGCTGCAGATGCCCATCATCACCCCCGTTTCCACCGAAACCTGGGGCGTGAAGGAAGCCATCATGTCCGAGGCTGATATGCCCGAGTGGGGCAACGCCGAGGAACGCGGCATTGAGATGGAAATCACCACCGCTGCTGCTTGTCTGGCAGGCGGCTCCGATGCCGTTATCATGCGCCATCCCGCTGCGGTCAAGGCAATCGCTGCCATGATCGATGCACTGGTCTGAGAAGGAGGTAACACACTATGGCACTGAAAGGCTTAGATATTTTCAAGCTCTCCCCCAAGAAGAACTGTAAGGAATGTGGAAGCCCCACTTGTATGGCTTTCTGTATGAAGGTCGCACAGGGCGCAATCGAGCTGAGCAAATGCCCCTACTTCGATCCCGAAGCCATTGCAAAGCTGTCTGAGGCCACTGCACCTCCCATGAAGACCCTGAAGGTCAATGACGAGATCACGCTGGGCGGCGAAACCGTTCTGTTCCGTCACGACAAGACCTTCGTTTCCCGTAACCGCTTTGCTATTCCCGTTTGCACCGGCATGGAAGATGCTGTTGTCGAGACCAAGCTGGCTGACATGGCCAAGGTTGACTACGAGCGCATCGGCGAGCGTGAATATGTGGAATTCGTGATGGTTCACTGCCACAAGGATTCCGCTGACAAGCTGGAAGCTCTGGTAGAGAAGGCTGCTGCCACCGGCAGAACCCTCATTCTGGACTGCGAGTGTGTCGAGTGCGCCAAGAAGGCCCTCGCCATCACCAAGAACGCCATCCTCAACGGCGCAAACGCCGAGAACTATGCTGAGATGAGCGCTGTGGCTACCGAAGCAGGCGTGATTTTGGGTGTCAAGGGCGCAAGCCTTGCCGAGCTGCACGACACCATCACCAAGCTGGAAGCTCTGGGCAACAAGAATCTGGTGATCGATGTCACCGGTGCTACCATCAAGGAAACCTATGCCAATGCTGTTCTCGTCCGTCGTACTGCTCTGAAGGACGGCGACCGCAGCTTCGGTTATCCCTCCATCGTCAACCTGGCAAAGCTGGCTAAGGGCGACATCCATCTGCAAACCGCTCTGGCTTCCGTCTTCACTCTGAAGTACGGCTCCATCATCGTCATGGAAGAAATGCGCTATGCCGAGGCTCTGCCTCTGTACGGCCTGCGTCAGAACATCTACACCGATCCTCAGAAACCCATGAAGGTCGCCCCCGGCATCTACCCCATCAACGGTGCCGGCCCCGACGATCCCGTGGTTATGACCGTCGACTTCGCTCTGACCTACTTCCTGGTCTCCGGCGAACTGGAGCGTGCCAATATTCCTCTCAACCTGCTCATTACCGATGCTTCCGGCATGTCCGTTCTGACTGCATGGGCCGCAGGTAAGTTCTCCTCCTCCACCGTCAAGAAGACCTTCGACGAGTTCGAGCTGCTGAGCAAAATCAACAACCGTACCCTGATCATCCCCGGCAAGGTTGCCGTTATGAAGGGCGAAATTCAGGACAAGCTGCCTGAGTGGAATGTGGTTGTCGGCCCCCGTGAGGCTGTCGAGCTGGTCAAGTACCTGAAGGACGGCGAGTACATCAAGGCTGCTGAGGCTGTTGCTGCCTCCAAGAAGCCTGCCGAGGAAAAGAAGCCCGTTGTGGACGAAAACGCTCCCATCGACTTCTCCAAGCTGGTCATTCCCGAAATCCTCCACAAGGATATGGGTGTTACCTACAAGACCCGCAATGTGGAATCCAAGAAGTTCATCACCATCGGTGAGAGAATCCACTGCATCAGCCCCGTTATCCGTGAGGCTATGGCAACCTTCAATCCCGATCCCATTCTGGAGCGTGCCGCACAGCAGATCAAGGCCGGCGCCACCTATCTGGATGTCAACATCGGACCTGCCGAGTCCAACGGCCCCGAGCTCATGACTTGGGCTGTCAAGCTGCTGCAGGAGAACTTCAACAATGTGCCTCTGGCTCTGGATACTGCCAACAAGAAGGCTATCGAAGCCGGTATCCGTGTGTACAACCGTACCAACGGCAAGCCCATTGTCAACTCCGCTGACGCAGGTTCCCGTATCTCCTACATCGACCTGGCTGCTGCCAACGATGCCATTTGTATCGCCCTCTGCTCTGCTGACGGCATTGCAAAGGACAACGAAGAAAGAATGCACCACTGCCACCATATGCTGGACTACGGCATGGCTCTGGGCATGGAAGCAAGCGACCTGTGGTTCGACCCCCTGTTCCTTGTCGTCAAGGGCATGCAGGACAAGCAGATGGACGTTCTGAACGCCATCAAGATGTTCGCAGACGAGGGTCTGAACTCCACCGGCGGTCTGTCCAACAACTCCAACGGTGCTCCCAAGCATGTGCGTCCCATCATGGACAGCGCACTGCTGGCAATGTGCATGATGCAGGGTCTGACCTCTGCCATCGTGAACCCCAACGACCAGCGCCTGATGGAAACCATCAAGTCCTGCGATATCTTCAAGAACAACGAGCTGTACTCCGACAGCTATCTGGAAATCTAATTCCACAAAAAGGGGACAACTGCGCCTATTTGCAGTTGTCCCCTTTTCCTATAAAGCAGTGGAACGGTTTTATGAGGTTCACTAATTTCTGTAGTATTTGAGCAAATTCATCTGCCGCAGATTGATTGTTATAAAAAGAAACTTGCTTCATACATGAGAATGATTACCGCAAAACGATCTATTTCACACAATTAACAAGCAATTCAAAAAGTCCAATTTGAATTATTTCCAAATCATTTCAGTAACGAAAAGGTAGGTAATTGCAATGAAAACTTCTAATAGAATTGTAAGATTTGTAGCCTTGATTGCATTAATAGCGCAACTACTATCATTGTCCATGGTTTTAGCATCTGCAAGCTATACCGAAGAAGATGTGCCGCAAGTCGAAACATCACAGCAATCCGAAGAAACATATCAGACCGAAACTGTTGTGTCCAACGGAGGAACAACTGAAGAAATCAATATAGATACAGGGGCTGGAAGCTCTGAAACCACCCGCGAACTGCAAACTACAATAAAATCCGAGAAATTTCTTTCTAACGAGCAAATTCAAATAGGGTTTGACACCACGGACGTAGTGGATTACTATTACGTAGCCGATGGTGTAACAGTGGTGGAAGATGCCAACAATCCCATGAAATTTAGCCTTGATGCGGAGGAAGAGTTTGGCAGTATTGATGTTTATGCAAAGTATGGTAATGGCGAGTTGGCAAAGAAATCGCTGTATACATATAAGCACGGAGATGCGGTTTATGTGAGTGACATTTCCAAGGACACCGCTTGGCATAACTGCATGGAGGAGCAGTATGAGCAAGGACTCATTACCATGGGCGAATGGGAAGATCTCTACTCCGAATTGTCTCAAACATTTATCGTCGAAATGGAAAGCGATGCCAGACGAGACTTGTCGCTGAGGCCCGCATCGAGAACGACTACAATAGCAGGCAAAATAGAGTGGGAAACCGAAACGCATAACCGCTTACCACTGCGGCAAACAAAAATTGAGCTGCGAGATAAAGAGCCCGTTGGTTCAACGCTGATTGCAACAACATATACTGATAATAACGGGCAATACTCTTTTTCATTTGAAAATCTTGACAAGTGGTACGAATTTGAAAATGGTGGATTAGATGTATTTATAAGGGTATATGCGGAAGCAAGAACATGTGAAGTTAAGGCACCGTGGGATTTGGCGGGTTTATTCAATTACTTAGATTCAAAAGAGATACGAATGGATGTTCAGACTGGTGCTGTGGTTCGTCCCATTAATTACGTGATTCGTTATGACACGAGCGTTAACATAAATCAATCTTTTTATATTGAACAGGGAATGGTTTTAGGACAACGTTTTGCCACTGCGATGGGAATGAAAACAGACAACTTTATCCATGTGATATATCCCTCGGTGGATTGTGCAGCCGATTTGAGAGACTTTATAGTTTCTATGGGAAAAGAAATAGGTGTAGATATACCTTGGGACGAAATAGACCGAGGAAGTGCATTTTGTGTAGCCATAACAGATAACGAGTTTCTTTCTTGCATCGGTTCAGAAAGCTGCTTTGATACCATTATTCACGAATATGGACACTTTGTGGAAACATCTATGGGTGTCTACGGTCCTGAGTTATTGCAGTTCATTCATTACGGCGCAGAGCATAGAGCGTCGGATAATAACTTTGACGAAAAAGAAACGAATAAGTATGCGATGACTTTAACATGGTCAGAGGCTTGGGCTACTGTATTTTCGTTGATGGCACAACAATTTTATTCGACTGAATATGAGGAGGTATCCGGCTTTGCGGATGCTGCCTATAAAGGAAATTCGTTTGAGCGGTATTACAACAATGATAATGGTGGAGAAGCGCAGGAAGCTGCAGTAATTTCTTTTTTGTGGGATTTGTTTGATGGAGGAACAGATGAACCCGACGATAACATAGCACTGGGCTATCAGCTTTGGTGGAATTGTACAACTAAAGCGGGCACCTACACCCTGCAGGATTTTGCAAATGTAATCGAAAAGTACTATCCGAGCCTGCGTAGCGCAGTGGGTGAAATTATGGGTGCTCATCAAATTTCGCCGAGTGATTTGAAGGTTGAAAATCAGTTCCAATTATCGACAACGGTGCCACCTACATTGTCCTGGACGGTTGGCGGCAGCAAGTCACATCCTAACAATAGATTCCAAGTAGTGTTTTATGATAAATCCGGAAATCGTTTGGCGACCACTATATCTTTTGATGCAGAAATAGGATATAATGGAACCTGTACATTCGAAATACCTTCAGATACTTGGGAACAGGTAATGGCGGCCACCGGGAATAACATTGATGTGAAGGTTGCGGTGAAGGCTTGCTATTACGCTGACGATTCGTTTGTTACAGGCCCGTATAGTTCCGAATGGATTTTCATTCATAAGTCATTTTTGAATATCGCTGCCTCGGACAGATATACGGAATGCGTCGCTACGCTCGGCAAGGGAGAATCCTGCGATTTTGTGGTTACCTTTGCCGTAGGTGGCCCGAAGCTGATTCAAACATTTGGCGATAAAAAGACAAAGATGACATTATACTCCAAAGAGGGTAATTATATTATGAACATCAATGGTAACGGGTATGGCAATAATGTCTTTTATGGTAGACACATTAACGCAAATGAAACATATGTGTTTAGAGTGGAATACTCCAATGCCAACACCAGCGGTAATGTCAAGTTTGCGATCACGCCGGCTGAGGGTACATCCTATGCGAACATTTTGGCGATTAAAGGCGATTCGAGAACAACAACATATTCTCGTGGAATGACTGTAACGCCCAACAGCACAAAAGTTGCAACCTTTACCCCTGCGGTAGCCGCTTACTACACCTTTACAATCGACAGCGGATTTGATTCCTGCATTTATGTGATTGACCCGCGAACAAGTAGTATTATATCGGAGGCCTTCGTTTTTAATGACAACAGTAAAGATGGGAAGAACCCGCAACTTAAAATATACTTATCTGCCGGTGTGCCGTATTTCATTATTTGCTCTGCGAATAATCCCGCATCGCTCACTTCAACGCAAAACTTCACACTTAACATTCAGAAAAACGCAACCTTTAGTAAACCGACTAAACCGACTCTAATTAGAGAAACATTGAAGGGTGGTAAGTTTGGATAAAACCTTGCTGTGAAACAACACTCAGAATTCTAAATCCAAATCTTCTAACAAGACAGAGTCAATCTCTCTGCCTGACGAGAAAAGTTCGGAAATTCATTAAATTGACATGACTTCTGTGCGTTAAGTCGAGTCTTCACTTAGCGCACAGAACTGTTCCCTGCATTATAGAAGGAGTTCATACAATATGAGAATCTTATTTCAAGGCGATTCCATTACGGATTGTGGGCGCAAGCGGGAGCTGCTTGCGTCTCTCGGCAGTGGCTATCCTATGATGGTGAAGGGGCAGTTGGGGTTGGAATATCCTTCTGCTCATGAGTACATCAACAGAGGGGTCAGCGGCAATCGTTCGGTGGATCTTTACGCTCGCATCAAGGCCGACATTCTGAATCTCAAGCCTGATTTTATAAGCATCCTGCTGGGCGTAAACGATGTTTGGCATGAATTCGACGGGAACAACGGTGTGGATGCGGACAAATTTTTCCGCATATACTGTATGCTGATCGAAGAAATCAAGAGGGAGCTGCCCGCAGTACAAATTATGATCATGGAGCCGTTTTGCTTGAAGGGTTCTGCTACGGAGGCGTATTACGACAAGTTCCGTGACGAAGTAGAAAAACGAGCCTCCATGGCGAAGAAGCTTGCCGAAACATACGGTCTGACATTCTTACCCCTGCAAAAGGACTTGGATGCGCTGGCAAGCACCATGCCTGCCTCGGAGCTGTTGTCCGACGGCGTGCATCCCACTCCCATCGGGCATACCTTCCTCAAAAACGCATGGATTCGTACATTCCAAAAAATAATGCAGGAGAACTGAGCTACGCAGAAGTTCACTCCAAACCACGACCCGTTGACAAATTGGTATTCCCGTGGTATAACTGCAATAAGATATAAAAAAGGAGGAGACAATTATGAGTGTATTAACCGATCTGATTTACGGAGGCTCCAATGCAGTGGCAGGGTTGACGGAGAATGCTGTCAACGAAGCCATTGCCAAGTACGGCCCTGACAAGGCCATTGCCTTCCCCGACACCGCCTATTATTTCCCCACCATTTACGCCGCAACAGGCGTGAAGGTTGCCAAGTTGGGGGATTTGCCCGCCTGCGTGGGTGTACTCAAGAGCCTAATTACCAATGAGGAGGACTTGGGACAAGCTCTCAATGCCGGTCTTGCCACTGCTGTTGGTGCGGAGATTCTGGAAGGCTTGGGCTATTTGGAGGGTGATCCCTACGCAAATGACAGCGGCATCGGCTTTGTGCCTGACCCCATCATTCGTTCTTTGGGCGTGCCTCTGGTCACGGGGGATATCCCGGGCGTAGCTGTGGTGCTGGGCAAGGCTGAGAAGGCAGAGGATGTAGCCGCTGTAGTCAAGGACTATCAGAGCAAGGGTATCATGTCCTTCTTAGTGGGCGATGTCATTGAACAGTGCGCCGAAGCCGGCGTGAAAATGGGCTTGGAATTCCGTGTCATTCCCTTGGGTCATGCCGTGACCTCCGTGATTCATGTGGTCACCGTGGCTGTCCGTGCCGCTCTGATTTTCGGCAATTTGCAGCCGGGCAATTTGGGCGGTCTGCTGGAATACACCAAGAATCGTGTTCCCGTCTTTGTCAACACCTTCGGTGCCATTGATGCGGTGGTGGTCTCTGCCGGTGCAGGTGCCATTGCTTTGGGCTTCCCCGTGGTAGTGGATATCGATTTGGGCGAAAATCAGGTAGCGGGCGCATTGGAATCCGTCTGTGACCATGCCCTGACCGTGAAGCGTTCTTTGGAACTGCGGAACATCAAAATCAAGGCCAAGGAGCTGCCCATTCCCGTCGCCTTTGCCGCCGCTTTTGAAGGCGAAATCATCCGCAAGTCGGATATGGCCAAGGAATTCTGGTCGGGCAAGAATGCTACCGCCGAGTTGGTTATGGTAGCCGATGAGGTAGAGGATCACAAGATTACCATTATCGGTGAGGATTTGGACGGCGCAAGTCAGAATTTGGCCTTGGCTACCAAAATCGAGGTATGCGGCGCAAGAATGCAGGCCGATTTTGAATCCGTCATCGAGCGGAAGATCCACGCATGGTTCAATTATATGGAGGGCGTGATGCACACAGGTCAGCGCAATCAGGTGCGTGTCCGTGTCAGCAAGGAGGCCGTGGAAAAGGGCCTGCGCCTCAAGGACTTCGCCGAGGTGCTCTACCATATGATCATGGACGAATTCGATGCCGTTGTAGACAAGTGCCAAATCACCATGATCACCGAAGAAGCCGAGGCTGCCCGCTTCCGTGACGAGGTTGCAATGCCCCGTTACACTGCAAGAGACGAGCGTTTGGACTCCATGACCGACGAGGCTGTGGACCGTTACTATACCTGTATCCTCTGTCAGAGCTTTGCACCTGCCCACTGCTGCGTGGTTACGCCGGAGCGGCTGGGCCTCTGCGGTGCCGTGTCCTGGCTGGATGCCAAGGCGACCAACGAGCTCAATCCTCAGGGTCCCTGCCAGCCCATCTTCAAGGAAGGCTGTCTGGATGAGCGCACAGGTCGTTACGAGAGCGTGGACAAGATGGTGAAGGATGCCACCCACGGTGCTGTGGAATCTGTGACCCTGTATTCCATTTTGGAAGACCCCATGACCTCCTGCGGCTGCTTCGAGTGCATTTGCGGCATTGAGCCGGTTTCCAACGGTGTGATCGTGGTCAATCGGGAATACAAGGGTATGACCCCCGTGGGTATGACCTTCGGTGAGCTGGCAAGCTGCACCGGCGGCGGTGTGCAGACCCCGGGCTATATGGGTCACGGTCGCCATTTCATTTCCTCCAAGAAGTTCATTTCTGCCGAGGGCGGCATTGAAAGAATCGTTTGGATGCCCAAGGAATTGAAGGACGATGTAGGCGAGCGCCTGAACAAGACCGCTTTGGAGCTCTACGGCATTGAGAATTTTGCCGATATGATTGCCGATGAGACCATTTGTGAGGACTGCGATGCGCTGATGACCTTCCTGACGGAGAAGAACCATCCTGTTTTAGGATTGGAACCCCTGATGTAACGAAATTCCCCGAAGTGCTTGCCACTTCGGGGAATTTTTCGCAAGAAAAAGTTTTGAATTGACAATACTTTTGAATAGTGCTATAGTAAACACAAGAATCTGGTAATGATTCAATATCATAATAAAGGAGAAGAACCCACATGAAACTCACAGTTCGCATTTTGTCTCTGCTGCTGTCCTTGGCTATGGTCTTTGGTCTACTGCCGTCTTCGGCATTCGCCCTTTCCATCAGCGACTCCGGCTTCACCAAGATCGGCTCCATCCCCAACGACTATGTAGCCACACAGGGCATGTGTACTGACGGTACCTACATCTACACCTTCAAAATGCCCAACGGCAACAATAACCTGGCACGATTCTACCGTACCAGCATCAGCAGCGGTTCCACCTCTCTGATGAAGTTTACCGATGATACCAGCTTGACCAATTTCTTGGAAATGGGCCACGGCAACGATATGTGTGCCGTTGTTCACAACGGTGTGACCTATCTCTATGTTACCACTATGTATCATAAGAGCCACTCCACCTTTGCTACCCACAGTATTTGGAAGTATCAGGTTAGCGGTAACAACCTGAAAAAGGTTGCCTACTACGATGTGGTGCAAGGTACCACCAACCGTAATTTTACCGGTCTAACCGTCTTTAAGCAGACGGATACCACCGTTACCCTCTTGGGTGCAAACGGCTCGAATGTCTATGCCATGGATATCCCTCTGTCTCAGGGGAGCGGCACCGTTACATGCACCAAGGCCTTCTCTATTAACTACAGTTCCGCTCCCACCCCCACCGGTGCTCCTACCTATACCTATAAGAACAGCTCCGGTACCACCTATTATGATGTGCAGGGCATGACCTATGACAATGGACGGCTTTATTACATCATGACCGCAAATGCAAACAAGACCCCCAGAAGACACAACTATATTTTTGCTTACGATATCAGCGATTATCCCGGCAATACGGCCACTCGTACAGCCATTGCTGCCGAAAGCATCTATGTCACCTCCAGCACCTACAGCTACTTCTTAGAGTTTGAAAGCATCGACATTCATAATGGTGTCATGTACTTCTCTGCCAATGCAGGCAAGAGCGGTTACTATGAAAACTATGACTTCTGCGGCAAGCTGAAGCAGACCTTTGCCGTAACACCCGAATATACTGTCACCTTCTGCGACGAAGCAGGTGCAACGCTGCAAGCCGTCAAGGTCAAGCAGGGTGGCACCGCCAAGTACACCGGTTCTACTCCCACCAAGGCTTATGATGCTAACAATCACTATGCCTTTAACAACACCTGGCTCACTGCTGTGGGAGGCTCTGCCGCCACTCTGACCAATGTGCAGAAGGATATGAAGGTCTACGCCGGCTTCACCGCCACGGCTCACAGCTATACAGAGAAGGTCACGACCCAGCCCTCCTGTACGGCAGAGGGTGTGAAAACCCTGACCTGCTCCTGCGGAAAGAGCTACACCGAGTCCATTGC
>JAZOAV010000167.1:0-8661 GCA_045595645.1 Faecousia sp. | reverse complement strand
GAGACAGACGGTCATAGGTGAATTCATCCTTCTCAATGGCTTCGCAAAGCACGCCGTTGGCAGCGCAGAAGTTGATGAAGTTACCGGCAGTATTTGCATAGTTACCGGTGAGGTAATAGTTGTCGTGGCCGTAGTCCACGCCGATTCTGACAAGGTCATTGGGGTCAATGACTCTGATCTCGCTGATAGCCAGGCACTTGAAGTCCTTATTCTTGTAGGTGCCGTGATAGAGAACCTTGATGGTATAATAGCCGAAATCTTCATAGGGGAATTCAGCAGTGTAGGTCTTGCTGGCACCGCCGGCAATCACTGCAGTCTCCTCGATGGTAGCGACCACAGTCTCCTCGCCCTTGATGGAAGCAATGAACTCAACCTTGTTCACAGTGTAGTCATTTTCAGCATCATTGGTCAGGACAGAGGTAATGGTTTCGGTGTCGCCCATAGCGGGAATGCTGAGGCTGTTATCAAGGCTTGCAGTGATGGGCACTGCCTCACCAACCCAAACAGGAGCGGTCACAGCAATGTCGCCGTCCTTCTGGGTGATCTTGATGTAGTAGTAGGGATCGGTGTTCTTGATGGTCTGATCGAAGGCGCAGATGGAACCGGCGACCTCGGTCTTGAACAGGCTGATGCCGTTCGCACCGATGATTTCGATGGTGCCCAGGCCTTCGCCGTCGGGATCGGAGATGGAAGCAACGATGTGAACTTCTTCCACGGTCTCGTCATCATCGATGGGGATGATGCTGCCCATGAGAGCATCGTTCAGGTAGTAGTAAATGCTCAGGTTCTGGTCCTCGGTAGCGTAAACGCGACGCTGGGACATAGCATGATACAGGCCGGCTTCGGTGAAGTCGTCGGTGACAACAACGTTACGGGCAGTGTTGGCATCGCCCCACTTACCCTTGTGGTTGTCCTGGTTATTGGTAGGAGCTACATGCCAGCCCTTGGCCAGTGCCAGATCGTACTGGGAGTAGCTGGGCCAGTAAGAGCTGCCGCCGATGGCACCTTCGCCGTTACCAACCTCGATCAGGCACAGAACGCTGTCGCGGGAGGGGTTGTAGCCTGCGAAATTGTCGAAGTTACCAAAGGTAGTGCCGGGATGGTTGAACTGGGAGACAACGGGAGCGTCCGCAATGTACTTGGTCTGTACGCCCTCTGCAACGGGGTTGCCGTTGATATCCAGGCCGTTGTTGGCATAGTACATCAGGTCATTATAACGGTGCATACCTGCATAGCCGTTCTTATTGTCGATCTCCGCATTGTTACGGGAAACAGTGCCGTAGGTGTTGAAGGTATTGGTGTGGCCAGGGCCGCCGGACCAGGTCATTTCGTAGCCGTAAGCTGCGATAAAGTTCTCGGTGGTGTACTCAAGAGCAGTTGCTCTGGCCTCTTCCCACTTGGTCTTGGAGCCGTCAGCGGTCTTGAACAGAGAGGACAGATCGTAGTAGCTGCTGGTCTTGGCAGTATTCTTGTCGTCGAAGTAGTTGGAGTGGTCAGTGACAAAGAGGTAGTCAATGTCAGGAGCCTTGGAAGCATAAGCATAGGCATCCTCCAGCTGACCTGCGCCATCGGAATACTCGGCAGTGTGGGAGTGCATCTGGCCGAAGTACAGAGCGATACCTGCTTCGCCAATGAAGAAGGTCCAGGTCATTTCGGCGGACTTACCGTCGGCACGGGTGACCTTTACATAAGCAACATGGCGGCCGTCAGCCATATCCTCTGCTGCCTTGTAGGTAATCTTGTCGGCAGTGACATTTGCAGCCACTTCGACACCGTCAACGGTCATGAGAACCGTGGGAGCATCGCCGCAGTTGGCAATGTTTGCAACGATCTCGGGCCGCTTCTCGGCACCGGTAGCCTCGTTGACAGCGGGAGAGACGGAGAGGATCAGAGGCTCATCGGAGATTTCCACGGTGGTCTCTGCGGAATAAGTCATGTCGTACTCATTGGTAGCTTCGCCCTTGATGGTGAGCTTCTTGCCGGCCAGCTTGTCGCCGTCGATGGCATAGATGAACTCGTAAACCTTTTCCTCGCCCTCCTCCTGCTCGACAGGGGTGCCTTCCAGCTCGAATGCAGCACCGCCGTCCACGGAGGCAGTGATCTTCAGGGAAGTAACCTCAGTCAGCTCGTCCAGAGTGACCTTGAAATCGTAGGGAACGCCCTTGTAGGCAGTACCTGCGGTGATGTGCATCTTGGGGTTCAGAACATAGCCCAGGCCGTGGGGGTCCTCAACCTCGAAGAAGCGCATAGCAAAGATGCTGGTATCGGAGTTGAGCGTCCAGCCGCTGAATGCGCTGCCGAAATACTCAATGGCAACTGCACTATTGTTATAGGTTGCAATCTTGTTGCTGATGACATAGCCGCCTTCGATTTCTTCCAGCGTCCACTTGGTGTAGTCGCTTTCCACTTCATCGAAGTAAAGCTTCTCGCCGTTCTTGCCGTCTTCCTGGTTCTCAGAGGTACGCAGGAACTTGCCGTTGTTCTCGAAGGTGTAGTATTCGCCGTCCACATGAACGGTGAAGATCAGGGCGCCGTTGCCGGGCTCCAGAACATCGTCATCGCTCAGAGTGGAGCTGATTGCCTTCAAGTTTGCGCTGTCGGACTTGCCTTCCTGTTTGCCGAAGCAGGCTTCCGCAGCATCGTTATAAATAACGACCTTCTGGCCATCCACGGGCTTGGGGCCTGCGGGAGAAGGTGCACCGCCGACACGGCCATCGCCGTCATCGTCAGCACCGGCTTCCAGCAGATAGAAGCTCATGACATAAGCATCGGCGCTGTTTTCGTAGTAGGAGTACAGCTTGAAGCTTCCCTTGTAATACTCAAGGAACAAATCATTTTCCTTGCCGGACGAAGTAGTGTACTTCTTATCCACATTGCCAATCTGATAGCTTCCGCCCTTGGCAGTGATGGTCCAGGTAGCACCTTCCACCACGGAGTCGGAAAGGCCCAGATTGCTGCTGTCGACAGCATAGAGGTACTTGCCACCCAGGGTGATCAGGTAGTAGCCATCGGCATTCTTGGTGAAGCGGAAGGCACCTGCGCCTTCCTTAACGGTCAGGGTGCCATTCGTCAGAACGGCTGCGCTGGGAGCGATCGTGCCACCGGCTACGCCACAGGCAAATACACTGGCGCCGGAAGCATTGTAGATAGCAACATCCTTGCCTTCGGGAATACCCGTGGCAAGCGTTGCCGTGTAGGTGTCCGCTGCGAATGCCATAGCAGGCAGCAGACCGAGAACCATAACCACTGCCAAAAGCATACTGATGGCTCTCTTGAGATTCTTTCTCATGTTGTTTCCTCCTTATTTGATTTGCTATCCCTCCGCATAGGCGCAGAGGTGCTTATTATGGCATTAAATATAATAACATAGAATGCAAGAAATTTCCACTGTAAAAACTTCCTGTATCTTCAAATTTCTATTTTTTGTACAGAATCACAACAACGCCCCCATTTCAACCGAAAAACAAACGGCTCTATCTATGGCAAATGCACAAAAATCTCCCCAACAGCATAGCACGGGAGAATTTTGTTGTTTCCCCCGTCCCACACTTGACAGAAGGTGACATACTATATATAATAAACAAACAATCCTATTCTTTCGCAGAGGACGATGCCCACATCATCCCGCTCTGTAGGCACCATAGTTCGCGGCATCCTTGACGAGCCTTGGGGCAGAACCGAATATAAAGTTTTAAGCGTTACACCGTAGTAGGGGCGATTCACGAATCGCCCGTTGCAAAGGGGCAGGTACCCTCCCCCTACGACATACAACGAACTGCCACAAAATAAGTATCCATCCCACACAGAGAGGTATCACTATGAAAAACAAGCCCTTTGTCTATTCCCTGCTTTTGGCTGTCGGCGGCGGTGCTTTGGCACTCCTGTCTGCAGTCCTGCTGATTCTGCAATTCCTCCACGGTACTGCCGCTCTGAGCATTGTAAGCCTGCTGCTCACCCTCATCGGCGGCGGCCTGCTGACCTTTTTCGCACTGCGCAGTCTGCGCCTTCTGAAAACGGAACAGCCCGCCGAGACGCTTTCCAAAAAAGAAAGTGCCCTGCTTCTGACTCAAACCCGTCAGGCGCAGAACCACCGTCTGTCCCGTATGCTCAGCCTCCTCATTCTCACCGTGGCCGCCATTGTCTTCTTCTGGGCCTACGATGCAGCCCGTGAGGTAGAGGGTGCCCCCAAATCCACGGTGCAGGCAGGCATTTTCTATGAAAAAGCCAAGGTCTTGGAGGTACTGGACAACAACTATCAAAATTTGCAAGATGTAGAAGACCAGCTCACAGGTAAACAGCTCCTGCGGGTAGAAATGACCAGCGGCCGCTGCAAGGGCCAGCAGTTCAAGGATGTGGAAAATGTGTTCAACATCTACAAGGGCTGCATGGTAGAAGAAGGCGACCACATCACCATCGCCGTGGCCTATAACGATCAGGGTAATATCTACGACATGGATGTGCAGGACTACGACCGCACCAATCCCCTGCTCATTGTCCTGCTGCTGTTTGTCGCCATCACTGTGCTGGTGGGCGGCAAGGTGGGCGCAAAGTCCCTGTTGAGCCTGACATTGTCTATCGTGTGTATGTTCGCCGTGGTCATTCCCCTGCTCATCGGCGGAGCCCCTACCCTTCCCACTATTTTACTTATGTGCGCCTATGTCACCGTTTTGGACTTCGTCATTCTGGACGGTGTGAACAAAAAGACCGTCTGTGCCATCCTGGGCACCATCTCCGGTGTGGTTTTCGCCGCACTGTTCAGCGAGCTGGCCTGCGGATTGCTGCGGCTCAACGGCTATAAAACCTATGTGTCCGAGCCCACGGTGGAAGCCCTCGTCCTGCTCAAACAGCAGCAGCCCCTTAACAAGTCCATCCAAATCGGTGATTTGCTGGCAGGCGGCATCCTCATTGCCACTCTGGGTGCTGTCAACGATGTGGCCATGAGCATCAGCTCCGCCATGAACGAGCTGATTACCGTCAATCCCGATTTGACCCGCCGCAAGCTGTTCAAGTCCGGCATGAGCATCGGACGGGACATGGTAGGCACCATGACCAACACCCTGATTCTGGCCTTTGTGGGTTCTTCTCTGGTAATGATGATTTTCCTCGTCACCAACGCTCCCACTCTGCAACAGCTTATGAGCTCTGCCTACCTGTCCATCGAAGTGGTACAAGGTGTCGCCAGCTCCATCGGCGTTGTCCTGGCCGTCCCCCTCTCCGTGTTCATCGGCACTCTGCTCTACGGCCACAAAAAAACAACCAAATAACTCGAATTACCGAAAAAACCGCCCTTCCAAGGGCGGTTTTTTCATTACAACATAGAAATCAAATAGAAAGCCCAGTTTGCGAAGATACCGGCGCAGGCACCGCCGATGGTGTGGCAAATAATGGCCTTGCCTGTCAGGCGGCTGCACTTCAGGCCGGACATCATGGCCACATGGGTGGACAAGTAGCCGCTCCAGCACATACACATGGAGGTAAACACCGCCACATCCCGTGCCGTTGCCAAGCCCTCCTGCAGGAGACCGGGCACCAAGCCGATGGCCGCACCCGCTGCACCCAAAGCCGTCACAGGGACGGAAACGCAGGCAGAGCTGGTAAATCCAAAGAGGGGATTCAGAAGGAAGGACAGCTTTTCTCCGATCCAAGGCAGAACCGCCACGCCTTCATAAGCCGCACCCGTATACACGCCGCCCTCGCCGGGGCCCTTGGTGAGCATCAGAACAAAGGTGCAAATGATCAAAACACCGGGAATGATCTCCATGCCCATCTTCACGCCGGAGGTACCACCCTCCATAATGGCCGCCAAGAGACGGGAACCGATACCGCCGGGGCGCACCTTGCGATGATCTAAGTCCGTACCTTCCAAATCGGCGGGCACATCGCACCATTCCTCCGTGCCGTAGACCTTGCGGGTAGATAAAATCATCAGACGCGCGCTGACAACACTACCCACTACTGCGCCCAAATTGCCAATCAGCACCGCCATGCCCACGCCGGAAACGCCGGTGCCCAGCATAAAGGCGCTGACCACCAGACCCATGCCGAAGGCCGTGCCCAAATTGGTCAAAGCGGGAAGCTGATACTTCTTAAAATAACGACGGAAGCTGGGGTCGTCAGCCAGAGTGAGAATTGCAGGATTGTCAGACAGATATGTTGTGACAACGCCCACGGAAGCCGCACCGGGCAGACCGTAAAGCACACCCATAAGAGGCGAAAGGAGCTTGTTAATCAGGGCAACCACACCGAATTCCGTCAGCAGACTGCCGATAGCACCTGCCAAGACGGCGATGGCCATAATGTAGAACACGGTATCCAGCAACAGGGCATAGCCTGTATTCATCATGGTATTGAGCATATTGGTCAGGCCCATTTTCATGCCCAGCAGAGTAAAACCGCCGAGGAACAGTGCCAAAAAAACAAAGGCTTCCACACTTACCGCCTTTTTTATGGTATTGCGCTGTTTCTCAGCCAGGGGTGCTGTAAATTTTCTCTTCATAAAACGACCTCCCGATGGTTTGCGTCAACAAGGTTCATTGTAGCGAATAATCTGCGGATTTGCAAGAGGAATTTTCATAATTTTGTATTTTCCCCCTTGACTTTTTCCCTCCCATCCCCCATAGTATCAGCAGGAGGGTTTGCCATGAAGGAAATACACATTGGAAAGAATGATGCAGGCCAGCGTTTGGATCGTTTTTTAGCCAAAGCACTGCCCCTGCTCCCCGCTTCTCTTGCCCAAAAATACATCCGCCTGAAGCGCATTAAGCGAAACAATGCCCGTATCAATCGGGATGACCGTCTGGCTGAAGGGGATGTCTTACAATTATATATTAACGACGAATTTTTCGAGGCACCCAGAGAGGACAATGCCTATCTCACCGTCACCACTCCCAAGCTCCACATCGTCTACGAGGACGAGCATATCCTTTTGGTGGACAAAAAGCCGGGGATCGCCGTCCATCCCCATGACGGTGCTGAGTACGGGCGCACCCTCATCGACCATATCCAGGCCTATCTCTACGCTAAGCGGGAATGGCGGCCACGGGAGGAACATGCCTTTACTCCCGCCCTTTGCAACCGCATTGACCGCAACACCGGCGGCATTGTCATTGCGGCAAAAAGTGCCGAAGCTCTGCGCATTTTGAATCAGAAAATCAAGGACAGGGAGTTAGACAAACGCTATTTGGCTATTGTGGAGGGCACTCCCAAGCCGCAAAAGGGTGTTTTGAAGGGCTACCTGTTTAAAGATGCGGTAAAAAATCGTGTCTTCGTCACCGACAGCCCCCAGAGCGGAGCCAAAAGCTGTGAGACCCGCTATCAGGTATTGCAGAGCCGCAACGGTCTATCCTTGGTGGAATGTGAGCTGATTACCGGCCGCACCCATCAAATCCGTGCCCAGTTTGCCCATGCGGGTCATCCCCTTTTGGGCGACGGCAAATACGGCAAACTGAACAAGCAGTATGACCGCAATTATCAGGCTCTCTACTCCTACCGTCTTACTTTCACCTTCACCACCGATGCCGGCTGTCTGTCCCACCTGAACGGCCGGAGCTTCCAGGTGGAAAAAGTGGACTTCGCAGAAGAATACTTCCCTGCCAAATAAGCCCTTCCCACGATGTACCATATAAAATAGCGAAAGGAGATTCTCCCATGAAAAAGAAAGTCGTATGTTTGCTGATATTGATCCTGTCTTTGAATCTCACTGCCTGCTTCTCAACGGTAACGGAGCAAGGTACCGAAATCAAAGCCTACTGCGAAACAATGGTGGATGCCATCTTGTCAGGAGATGTGGACAAGGGGCTAAGCGCACTAACCGACGGTGTTGCAGAATCCGAATTCGCCCCTGTTTTTGCAGAAATGCAGGGCTACCTTGACGGAGTTACGGAATATCAGTTAGCGCAAAAAGGTTGGTATTCCGGAGTCAAAAACGGAGACAGTTATTACGAAGCCACCTTTGAAATGACCACCAACGCCGGCACATTCTATATTGTTGGTCTTACGGTGGAAGGCTACGATCGACTGTACCATTTCAACATCTCCACTGCCGAGGACAGAGGCATGGTTTATACCGGTACTCTCACAACCCTTTCCGGCTCCAACGGCCTACAATGGGGAGTACTCGCTTTGTCTGTACTGACCTTAGCCTTTACCATTTATTGCTTGGTAGATTGCTGCAAACGAAACATTCAGAATAAAGCTCTCTGGATGATTCTCATCGTCAGCGGTATGCTGACCATTACCCTCACAAGCGGAAAAATCAACTTTGGTCTGTCAATTCTCAGCCTTACCTACAGCCACTTGAAGCTTTACCCCAACGGCGACTATGCGCTGCAACTGGTCGCCCCCCTCGGCTCCATCCTGTACCTCGTGTTCCGAAGGAAAATCACAAATCAGCAGACAGCTCACCCCACCGACGATATATCCCACCCGTAGCGTGCGCGTTCCTACGCGCACCTGTACGCATTGCCGATAACGCACCGCGCCAAGCCCCCCTTTCAAGGGGGGGGTAGAGGGGGGTGCAAATCGCACGCACCACCGACAACCAATTCGTAGGGAACGGCCTGCGTGCCGTTCCCAATGCGGCAGAAATCATAAAAGGAACGGCAGGCCGTTCCCTACAATTTATGACTCTATCTCATTTTATGAATCGTAGCGCGCGGCATC
>JAZOAV010000166.1:0-3847 GCA_045595645.1 Faecousia sp. | reverse complement strand
TGCCCAAGCCCCCACTGTTCTGCGGCGACGGGCACTGCGCCAGCTTCTGCGGCAACATCTGCAACAGGATGTGAGCCTTTGTCATATCGAAGCCTTGGAAGCCCTCTTGCAAAGGGAGCCGCCCTCGGGAAGCTGCTCCCTGCCCCACGGACTGCAAGCCCGCCGCAGCTATGATACCCTGCAAATTTCCCAAGAAGCACTGCCCAAATTCGAGGAAATCCCCCTGCAAATCCCCGGGGAAACAAGCATCCCCTCTTTGGGACTGAAAATTTCCTGTAAAATCGAAAAAAAATTTGAAAAATTTGCAAATACCCCTTTCCATTTTGCCATCAAATGTGATATGATAGGGTCGTGTAAAATTTTCGCCCGCCCCAGAAAACAGGGAGACAGCCTGCAAGGCGCAGACGGTCATCATCGCAATGTAAAAAAGCAAATGATCGACCGCAAAATCCCTCGTTGGGAACGGGACCATCTACCCGTGCTGTGTTACGGCGAAGAAATTTTAGCTGTAGCCGGCTTGGGTGTTTCCGCAGCTTGGGCCGCTTCGGAAGGACAAACCGCCCTGATCATTGAAGTAAAAAAAGAGGAGAGTAGGTTATGATTCACGATATTGAGCGCATTTTGATTTCTGAGGAACAGCTGAAGACCCGTATTGCCGAGCTGGGCAAGGAGCTTGCCGCTGACTACGGCGATAAGCAGCCGATTTTCGTCGGCGTACTCAAGGGTGTTGTCAATTTCTTCACGGATATGGTGCGCGCCACCCCCATCCGTTGCGAGTATGACTTTTTAGCCGTTTCCTCCTACGGTGCCGGCACCTCCACCAGTGGCGTCGTCACCATGAGCAAGGATTTGTCCTGTGATATCAAGGGTCGTCATGTGGTCATTTTAGAGGACATTTTGGATACCGGTCTGACGCTGAAATTCGTCACGGAGCATCTGAAAGCCATGGAGCCCGCCTCCTTGAAGATCTGCACCCTCCTGGATAAGCCCGAGCGTCGTCGTGTGGATATCTTTGCCGATTACATCGGCTTCACCATTCCCAATGAATTTGTTGTCGGCTACGGTTTGGACTATAAGGAAGTCTATCGCAATCTGCCCTTCGTCGGAATCCTGAAGCCGGAGGTCTATTCCAAGCCCGCCTCTGAAAACTGATTTTTAAGGAGCATTCCATTGAACCAACAACCAAGCAAACGATTTAACTTTTTGTACCTTCTGCTCCTTTGCGCAGGGCTTGCTCTGCTGTTTATGATACTGGCCCGGGACAAGGAGTATACGCAAATCACCTATTCTCAGGTGCACACCCAATTCCGTGAGGAAAATGTCAAGGAATTTCAATGGGAAGATGGCATCCTGATGCTGCATCTTCATAAGCCCTTGGAGGGTGAGGATATTGTCATCCACAAGCTGGCCGATGCGGGAATGTTTCAGGAGGAGCTGCATGCCCTCTATGAAGCCCAGCATGCCGCAGGCATCATCGAGGAATACACCTTCCTGCCCATCGAGCCTACGCCTTGGTATGTCTCCTTCCTGCCCTATGTGCTGCTTATGGTGCTGTTGCTTGTTGCCATGTATTTCATCATGGGCAGAGCTGCCGGCGGCAGTGGGCAGCAGCCCAGATTCGTCCGTGCCAACGCCCGTGTAGGACTTGGCGAGAAAAAAGTGACCTTTGACGATGTGGCTGGCGCAGACGAGGAGAAAGCAGAGCTGCAGGAAATCGTGGATTTCCTGAAAAACCCCGACAAATACCGTGCCATCGGCGCCCGTATTCCCAAGGGCGTGCTCTTGGTCGGCCCTCCGGGTACCGGTAAGACCCTGATTGCCCGTGCTGTCGCAGGAGAAGCGGATGTGCAGTTCCTGTCACTCTCCGGCTCCGACTTTGTGGAGCTGTATGTGGGCGTAGGTGCCAGCCGTGTCCGTGACCTCTTTGACCAAGCTAAGAAGGCAGCCCCCTCCATCGTGTTCATCGACGAAATCGATGCCGTTGGCCGTCACCGCGGCTCCGGCATGGGCGGCGGTCACGATGAGCGTGAGCAGACCCTGAACCAGCTTTTGGTAGAAATGGACGGCTTTGCCGCCAATGAGGGTGTCATTGTTATGGCAGCCACCAACCGCCACGATATTTTGGATCCCGCGCTGTTGCGCCCCGGTCGTTTTGACCGTCAGATCTATGTCAGCCCGCCGGATTTGAAGGGACGGGAGGAAATCCTCCGTGTCCATTCCAAAAACAAATCCTTGGCAGACAATGTGGATTTGAAAACGGTCGCGAAAGCCACTGCCGGCTTTACCGGAGCCGACTTGTCTAACCTGATGAATGAAGCAGCCCTCCTCTCTGCCCGCCGGAATTACCCCGTGATCACCATGCAGGCCATTGAGGAAGCCATTTTGAAGGTCATTGCCGGCCCCGAAAAGCGCAGCCATGTGCAGAAGGAGCGAGATCGCCGCATCACCGCCTACCACGAAGCAGGCCATGCCATTGCAATGCACTTCCTGCCTACCCAAGACCCCGTCCACGCCATCACCATCGTACAGCGCGGCCGTGCTTTGGGTATGACCATCAGCCTGCCCGAGGATGATACCAGTCATTGGACCCGCAATCAGATGCGGGAAGAGATTGTTTCCCTCTTGGGCGGCCGTGTGGCAGAGCAACTGGAATTTAACGATATCACCACAGGTGCATCCAACGATTTGAAGCGAGCCAGTGCCATTGCCCACGATATGATCGCCAAATACGGCATGAGCGAGCGTATCGGCAGTGTGTCCTACGACAACGGCGACGAAATCTTCGTAGGTCGCAATTATGGGCGTACCCGCTCCTACTCCGAGCATACCGCCGCCGATATCGACGGAGAAATGAAGGCTGTCCTGGATGCCGCCTATGCGCAATGCGAGGAAATTCTGAAAGCCAACTACAGCAAGCTGCACGAGGTAGCCGAATACCTGCTGGCCAACGAGTATATGAGCCGCAAGCAGTTTGAAGCCTGTATGAAGGATGAACCCATCCCCGCACGCGAGAGCTTCTTGGATTCCCCTAACGCCAACTGATTGCACCCGTGGATAACCCCTGCGGCATCCTTGCCGCACCATCACTCCTGTAGCGTGCGGCATCCTTGACGCACCATCGCTCCTGTAGCGTGCGGCATCCTTGACACGCCATCGCTCCTGTAGCGTGCGGCATCCTTGACGCACCATCGCTCCTGTAGCGTGCGGCATCCTTGACGCACCATCGCTCCTGTAGCGTGCTGCATCCTTGACGCACCTGCAGGCATTTGCGATTTGTAACAAGCCTCCTCTTTCGCTGAGGCATAAAACAGACTATCAAATCCAATGTCTTCCCCTGTGGGCTGCCGCCCCTGGCAGCCCACAGCACCAAAACAACACCTTGCCCCAAATCTCATAATATGCGCCCGTAGCTCAGCAGGATAGAGCGTTCGCCTCCTAAGCGAAAGGCCGCGCGTTCGAATCGCGCCGGGCGTGCCAAGCTGTCAACAGTCATTGTGCTTGTATCTGTTGGCCGCAAAGATGGCGTAGCCTACATTCACACGCGGGCGATTGTAAAGTGGGGATCGCTCCCCATCGCCGTACCAAAAGTAAACACCACCTATTGGTGCTGAAAAAGCCGACAGCTTTCGCTGCCGGCTTTCTTTATGCCTACAGGACAGGGGGACATTTTTCTATCTTGTCAAAAAAGTTCGGACAATTCATTAATGGGGCTGTCTCAAAATGTATATGTAGGGAATGACCTATGTGTCATTCCACAGAATATTCCTCAAAATATGCAATAGGGAACGGCACACAGGCCGTTCCCTACAGTTAGAATTTAATAAATATTCATTTTCGGGGCTGTTTC
>JAZOAV010000165.1:0-6604 GCA_045595645.1 Faecousia sp. | reverse complement strand
GTGAGTCGTGTAGCCCTGTGCGGTACAGGTGGGAGCAGTAACTTTCGTAGTATAGTTGTGTCCTAAAGCGGCGGTAGTCGCCGTAAAGGTGAAAGTGCCGTAGGTTGTGGTCTTCCACTTGTAGGAATCTGTGTCGGTTGCAGTACAGGTGGCTGCCTTGGTCACGGTTTTGGTGTAGTCGGTGGTGTTCAGCTTGGGAAGTGTTACGGTAGTTGTGCCGGAGCACTTGGAGCAAGTGCCTGTCAGCGTACCTGTTGCACTTGTGGTGGGATTCTTGGTGGCCTTGTAGCTGTAAGAATGGCCTGTTGCATTGGTATAGGTGTCCTTATAGCTGTCGGAGCAACGGGAGCAGGTGTGAGTCGTGTAGCCCTGTGCGGTACAGGTGGGAGCAGTAACTTTAGTAGTATAGTTGTGTCCTAAAGCGGCGGTAGTCGCCGTAAAGGTGAAAGTGCCGTAGGTTGTGGTCTTCCACTTGTAGGAATCTGTGCCGGTTGCAGTACAGGTGGCTGCCTTGGTCACGGTTTTGGTGTAGTCGGTGGTGTTCAGCTTGGGCAAAGTGACCGTGGTAGTGCCCGAACACTTGGAGCAAGTGCCTGTCAGCGTACCTGTTGCACTTGTAGTGGGATTCTTGGTGGCCTTGTAGGTGTAGCTGTGACCTGTTGCGGGAACTGTGGTCTGCGCCTTGATCACTGCGTTACAGACGGAGCAGTGGCTACCTTCCGTCTTACCTGCGGTAGTACAGGTAGCGGCAACAGCCTTGTCGGTGACGGGGGTGTGGTCGTTGTGGATGCACATATTGGGACCCACATAGATGTACTCAATATCCACATTGCCGCCCATGCCTGTCACAGGGGAGAAGGTGAACCAGACTGCCGTTACATCGGCAGTGGTGTTCTTCCACTCGTCGGGCGTGGTGAAGGTAAGGGTATAATAAGTTTCTGCGACGGGCTTGCTCACAGTGAGCTTGATTTGTGCGCTGTCCGCTGTGGCGGTGCTCAGGCGATACTGCATGGCGACGCCAATGGAGGAGGACAGCTTACACTCCTTGGACAGCTTGAAGCGGATTTTAATGACATCAGAGCCCGTGGGACGGTAGTTCAGGGGGTAATTGTTTCGATTGCTGTCGGATGCGGCAGGGTAGATGGTGCAGTAGGTGCGGTCGGGATTGGCATTCATGCCAATGGTGAAGTGTCCGAGACCGCTGCTGTCGATGGATTTTTCTGCGGAATTGCTCCACCATGCGGCGACACTGCTGTCATAGGCGGCATTGCCATAGGCCATGGTGCTGTAGCGGAAGTTGTCCTCCGCACGGTTGGTGAAGTCAAAGAGCAATCTGTCGCTCGTGGGGGCACCTTCGGCGGGGCCGGCGTAGACATAGTCCACATCCACGGTGCCTGTGCCCTTGATGTTGTGGAAGGTAAACCAAATATTGGTCACCTTATCCGTTGTGGTGCCCCATTCTGCGGGGGCGGGGTAAGTGAGAGTGTAGAATTGGCCCAGCTTGGTGGCTTTCGTGCTTTGGAAGTTCTTGTCGCTGTCTGCGGTGGCACTGCTCAGACGATACTGCATACTTACACGCATATCTGTCGTTTCCAGCACGCAGCCTTCGTTGACACGGAAACGAACCTGAACAATGTCGTTCTTGGAGGGGGTAAAGCTCAGGGGATAATTGCTGCGGTTGCTGTCCTTGCCGGTGGGGTAGATGGAGCAGTAGTTGCGGTCAGCATTGGAATTGGTGCCGATGGTGAGATAGCCGCCGTTGGTGGTGGTGACGACCTTGGTGGCGGAGTTGCTCCACCATGCCGTTGCGACATCGAAGTTATAGCCGCCGTAGACACTGTCGCAGGTATAGCGCTCCTTGGCGGCGGCGCTGTTGTCAAAGTTAAAGAACACCTGTTCTCCTTGCTGTGCGAAGGAGAAACGGTCGACGGTGAGCAGGGCGGTGCTTGCTGTACCGCTGACGGTGATGTAGACCTTATGCGTGCCGGCAGAGATGGCTTTGCTCAAATTGACGGCATAGGTCTTGCTTGCCGCACCGGCGGCAACGGAGAAGGATGCTACCTGATTGCTTGCGCTGTCAATGGCGATTTTTACCGTGGCGGCCTTGCTGCCACCGGTGGCAACAAAGCGGATCTGATTTTCCTTGCCGGAGAAAACGACATTGTCAAAGCGGAGCTGGCTTCCGTTCTGCATGGACTGAACGGTTTTATTCAGGTTGCTGTCGGCGGCATCGGGAACGGTAAAGGTGCCGCTGTAGCCGTTGAAATGCTCTGCCTGAATGGTGCTTGTGGCATAGCGGTCATGGTTGATGGCGTTGAGGTAGCAGGCCAATTCGCTGGGGCGGTCGGTCTGAATGGCGGTGTAGCCTCTGGCGATGACATCTGCCCAAGCCTTTTCGTTGTCCGTACGGTTTCCGAAATAGCCGATGTTGGTGTAGGCTTCCAATGCAATGCCTTTGGAAATACACCAAGGCTCTACGGTGTTCTTGACACCGGTTTCATCGGCAGAGGTGCCGATGCTGACCTCGGTCATAACCACATTGTCGCCGTTATTCAACAGATTCTGCAAATCGGAGGTGCTGCCGCTGGCTCCGCGGATGTGCAGATACATGATGCTGGATTGCACATCCTTGGCGGTGAGTGTGGGGGTGTGGTTTTCGTTCCACTTGGCAGCGGCGGCGGCGTACATGCCGTTGAGGGCAGAGATGGACATGCTGTCCTTAAACAGGACATGATCCAAAAGACCTGCCTCCCGCAACAGAACATAACAGGCAGCAAAGCTGGCTTCCGTATCCATGGCATAGTCCAGAGAGAGCATACAGCGTTTGCCTACCAGCTCAATGACCTGCTCCAGACGGGCCATGGGCATGGTGCCGCCGCTGGTAGCTGTACCGATGTACTGCTTGTAGGTTGCCATGCGGTTGAGGAAGTTGGCATCGGCGGCGGTGAGCTTGTAGGCAGAGCCTACATTGCCCAGCTCCGGTTCCACGGCGTAGGCCTTGATTTGGTTCCAAGTCATGGCACTGATGGTGCCGGTGCCCATGGTGGTGCGGTTGATGGTCTTGTCGTGGGCGATGACGATGACACCGTCACTGGTTTGCTTAATATCCAGCTCCAGCATATCAATGCCCATGGTGATGGCAGCTTCAATGGCCAAAAGGGAATTTTCCGGTGCGGAGCGATAGGCCGCACGGTGGGCGATGCTGAGGATCTTGCCGTCGGCCCATTTGTCAGCCACATCCTGTGCACCGAAATCGGGTGCGGGATAGGCGGCGATGACAAAGGAGCATAACAGGCTGAGAATCAGCAAAAGGGGAAGAAAACGAAAGAGTTTCATGGCAATGCATCCTTTCTAATGACTGGTAAATTTATGTAGCGGACAGGGAAACATAGTCTGTGGTTTCAGGGAATTGTTCCGGAATCCGAAACTTATACTAAGGAATCTCTGAATAAATCGTCATCGGCACTCAGCGGCTCTTTTGCCCCAACTTTTCGTTATGAAAAACTTGAAATACACAAAGTATTCCTGCGTTTTTCATGCCTCAATTTGAGGCAAAATATCTCGCTGATTGCTCGCGCCGATTTCATCAGAGCTTCCCTAATTCTTGTTAAAAAAGTTTGAAAAACTTTTTTATAGCACCGAAGGTGCGTCAAGAATTAGTATAAAGAAACTCGGTATAAGTTAGCGATTGATATCGTAGAGCAGGCAGACGGCATCGCTGCGGCTCAAGGTGCCCTTGGGCTGCACGCTCAGACCTGCTTCGGACAGAGCCTGCAATGCAGCGGCGCACCATGCGGGAGCATCTCGATTCACCTGTGCGGCGGAAATGGGAAGCTGCCACAGATTTTGCAGCATCACTGCCGCTTCCTGCCCTGTAATGGCATCATTGGGACGGAAGTGCAGACCCGTTTCGCCTACCTCACCACGGACGATCCCGCCACGGACAGCCGCTGCCAAATAGGGCTGTGCCCATTCGGGGGCTTCGGCAGCATCCACAAAGGCAGACACGGTCAGGCTTTCGTCCACGGGGTATTCCCGCAGAGCCATGGCCATGGTCAGAAATTCAATGCGGCTGACGCTCTCGTCGGGGCAGAAGCAGTGATGTCCTGCCAGCTCTCTGCCACCGACCAGCCCATGGGCCTCTGCCCACATTGCCTCATAATGGGCGGGATGGTTCTTCATGTCTGCAAAGCTTGTTGCCTCCGTGGGCTTGAGAATGCGGATGCGCACCGTCGCGGGCTTGGAGACATTGCCCGCCTCGTCGGTGACGGTGAAGGTGAAGCTGTCCTCGCCCACCTTGTTTTTTTCGGGGGTATAGACATAGTTACCGTTCTCTTGCAGCTCCACCGTGCCACGCTTGGGAGCCTCTGCCACGGCGAACATCAGCTTGCCGCCCTCGGCATCCTCTGCAAGCAGGGTGCCGTTATTGGCGATGTTGCGATAGGTTTCTAACTTGGCATCCTTGGCACGGGGTGCCTCGTTTTTGCCCGAATGGATGCGGATGGTGACCTGGGCAGGCTCACCCAGAGCTCTGTTTACAATGGGCTGATAGGACAGGACGACCTCGCAGTTTTCCTCACAGCAGGGAACAAGGGTCAGCTCGTCCAGCCGATCGGCGGGCAGCACATCCCCGGGAACGATGCAGCGGTCGCCCAAGCGCACCACGGCAACGCCCGCATCGGGGACAGCAGTGACGAAAATACCTTCCGTGTCAGGGGCAAAATCCTCGACACTGAAACAGTATTCTGCCGTGTAAAAGGTCTCGCCACGGGCGCACAGGCCGTTCACGCAGAGGGCGGCACACAGCAGCAGCGGTACACAGATGCGAAAAATGGCTTTCATGGAAATTCCTCCTTCAAATGGCTTCGCCCATTAGGATAAGCGAATTTTTGCAAAGTATGCAAAAAATACCGTGGATTGCAGGGAATTTCCATGAAAGCCACTTCCATTACAGAATGCGTTCCAATGCTTCGATTGCGGCGGCGACTGCGCCTTCTCCGCAGGGGACGGTGGCACAGATATTGGGCAGTGCCAAGATTCCGGGCTGGGCATCGGCGGGGCAGAAGGCAAAATCTGCCATGGTGAGCATTTGGGCATCGTTCAGGGCATCTCCTGCGCAAACCAAGCGGTCACAGCCCAAGGTTTTCGCCAGCTCACGGGCGGCTACGCCCTTGTTGCAGTTGGTATTGCTGATCTCAATGACTCTCGGCAGAGAGGCGGTGACATAGCAGCGACCTGCGCACAGCTCCACGATCCGCTCCCGCAGCCTTGCCCAGCGTTCCAATTCCTCAGCGGAAAGGGAGCTGTAATGCTCAAAAATGTTGCCCTGATTGCTGCAAAAAATCAGCTTCATCCAAGGCTCATTCATTTCCTCCAGGGGCTTCCACGCAAGTCCCTCTTTTGCCAGCACATGGGCACGGGGCGCAATGGGCGCGGCGGCATAGTGGTGCTGTAGGCCCTGCACCTCCATGCAAAGATCGTCTGCCGCAAATATAGCGGGCAGCTCCTTGGCAAAGTCCGGCAGGCTGTGGGCAAAATACAGGCGGTCCCGGGCATAATCGTAGCAAGCGGCACCGTTGTAGAGAATACTGGGCGCATTGCAGGGCAACCCCATCACCGGCCTGCGTGCCATGGGAATACTGCGCCCCGTGTTCACACAAAATCGACCGCCCTCGGAAACAAAATAGTCCAGTGCTTGCAGATTTGCCTGGGGCACGATGCCATTCAGGTCGGAAATGGTCTGGTCAAAGTCGGAGGCAAATAAAATTCCGTCAAATTTTCCCATATTTTTACTCCAATTCGTCCAAATTGCGGCTAAAGGCGGGGAGGCAATGCTCCATAAACCAATCCAATTCGGGCAGGTTCATTTCCACCAGAGCCTCTTTGGTCTGAGCGGCGGCGGATTCAAATTCCCGATTTCCCGCTTTCAGCTCCTCCACGCACTTGATATGCGCCGAGAGCTTGTCTGCCGCCTTGACGATGGCATTGACATCCCCGTTTTCCTCGTAAATCAGAGGGGCATAGGCGGCCTGCAATTCCTCGGGCAGTAAATTTATCAGCTTGGTACCGCTGATGTGCTCCACCTGCTTGTAGGCTTCCTTGATTTCAGGGTTGTAATATTTAATCGGTGTGGGCAGATCGCCCGTGTAGATTTCCGAAGCGTCGTGATACAGGGCAGCCGTGGCGCATAGCTCGGGATTGGCCTCCAAGCCCAAAATATCCCGCCGAATCAGGGCAAGTCCGTGGGCCAATACAGCGACCATGTGACTGTGTTCCTGAATGTTTTCGCTGTAGCTGTTGCGCATCAAGCCCCAGCGGGTAATGAACCGCATACGGGACAATAACGCAAAAAATCGGTATTCTTCCATGGTTTCTCCATTTATTCTTTATTATTTATTCTCTATTCTTTATTCTTTTTTGCAGACACCGATTCTCACCAAAGCACCTGCATATCACTCCGTAGGGACGCCTCTCCGAGGCGTCCCGAGCGTGTCAAAGAACCTGTATCGTAGGGGCGATTCATGAATCGCCCGCCTATGAAATGTTTCGGATTCGCCGAAAATTATGTAAGAAAACGAAACTTTTGAGCCGCGCGGGAGGTTCG
>JAZOAV010000164.1:0-3276 GCA_045595645.1 Faecousia sp. | reverse complement strand
ATGCTGATTTTCCTTTTGCTGTTGAGTACGCAGGATGACATTATCATCTGCGATCCCGAAGGCGAATATGCCACCCTTGCCTCGGTTTCTCCCCAAAACAGCTCCGTTATCCGCATTGCGGCAGGTGGTAAGGATCGTTTGAATCCCATGTACATGGAGGAAGGCTACGGCGAAGGAGATCCCATCGTAGACAAGTCTCAGTTCATCATGTCCCTTGTGGAACAGATTGACAAGAACGGTGTAGGCCCTCAGCACAAGTCGATTATCGACCGTTGCACCCGTATGATCTATCAGGATGCAAAGGAGAATGGAACCACTCCTACGCTGTCCACTCTCCGAGAAAAACTCTTGGAACAGCCCGAACCCGAAGCAAGACAGGTTGCCCTTGCCTTGGAGCTGTTCACCACAGGCTCTCTGGATATCTTCGGCAAGGAGAGCAATGTTGACCTGAACAAGCGTATGTTGGTCTTTGACATTCATGGACTCGGTAAACAGCTCAAGCCCACAGGTCTCCTTGTTATTACCGATACTATGATCAACCGTGTCACTCTGAACTGGAAGAAGGGAAAGCGTACCCATGTGTTCATCGACGAATACCATGTGGTTTTTGAGAATGAGCAGAGTAGTAACTTCTTTACCTCTGCATGGAGACAGTTCCGAAAGAGAAATGCCTATCCCACAGCCATTACACAGAATGTTGAATTTTTGCTTAACTCCGTGGAGGCCAGCACCATGCTGTCCAACTCGGAGTTTATTGTTATGCTGAATCAAGCTCCCTCCGACCGTGAACGGCTTGCAGAACTTCTCAACATTTCCGAACAGCAGATGGGCTACATCACCAATGCGGCACCGGGCTGTGGCTTGATCCGATACGGCGGAGCCTTGGTTCCCTTTGAGAATCATTTCCCCAAGGATACGAAGATGTATCAGCTCATGACTACCAAACCGGGTGAAGGTACTTTCGGAGGAGGATAAGCCATGCCTGAGATCAAAACTCGTGAGAAGGCTGAGAAGGGCGTAAAAACCTTGGATAAGGGAAAGCTTCTCCAAGAGAAAATGAAAAAACCTAATTTCAAGGAAATGCCCAAGAAAGAGAGCGACAGCAAAGACTTCTCCGCAGACACAGATCCCGGCGAAGAAACAAAGACCCCCAAGGAGCGTGCAACCCACGCTCCCTTTGGGTCTCCTGAAAAAGGAAAGGAAGATGATTCTTCTGTCGTTGCCTATGCTGATTCCAAGCTCAAAAGCGGAGAGAAGAAGGCTCGTGATGCAGGCAAGAAAGTCATAAACCGCATTGTCAAATTCAAAGAACCGATCCCTGCAAAAACAGACAAAGGCAAGAGTGAACCTCCCCAAAAGCGTTCTCCAAAGACCAAGCCCAAACCAAAGCCTAAGACCAAAGGACGGGATGTAAAAAAGCCGACCAACCCCATCAAGCAGACAAAGAATACCCCAAAGATTGCGAGTGATGCCGCAAAAAAGAGTGCTACCGAAGCGGAGAAGGCAATTCGGAAAGCACAGAAGAAGGCAAAACGAATCGAGAAGGTAAAGAAAGCCGCACAAGAAGCCGCAAGGCGAACAGCCCAAGCAGTAAAGTCCACGGTGCGAGCCGCCATTGCTGCTGTGAAGGGCTTAATTACCTTCCTTGCTGCGGGAGGCTGGATTGCGGTATTGATTATCTTGGTTATCTGCCTGATCGGAATGATTATAGGCTCCTGCTTCGGCATTTTCTTCGGAGGTGAGGACACGGGCACAGGACAGACGATCCGTACAGCGGTGCAGGAAATCAACCAAGAGTACATGAGCCGCATTGACGAGATCAAGCTGAACACAGCTCATGACAAAGTAGAAACCACAGGCTCCCGTGCCGCATGGAAAGAGGTCTTGTCTATTTATGCAGTCAGTGTGACTACGGATGAGGAAGATCCCATGGAAGTCGCCTCTATGACCGATGCAAAGAAAACCCTGCTAACGGACATCTTCTGGAATATGCACACTATCGACTACAGCACCCAGCTTCGCACAGAAACAGAGTTTATAGAGGGTGTGGACGAAAACGGAGAACTGATCACCGTGGAGAACGAAGTGGAACGGAACTATCTGCTCATTCAGGTATCTCACAAAACCGCTGTAGAAATGGCTGACCATTACGGCTTTACAGATGACCAAAAGGAGCAGCTCAACGAACTGCTCCTTCCGGAAAATCAAACTATGTGGAATGATGTACTCTATGGATTAGGCGGACAGGGCGATTTGGTTGCAGTTGCCCTGTCCCAAGTGGGCAATGTAGGCGGTGAAACCTACTGGCGATGGTACGGCTTTGATGAACGAGTGGACTGGTGCGCAATATTCGTCAGTTGGTGTGCCAATGAATGCGGCTACCTTGAAAGCGGTGTTGTTCCCAGCTTTGCAGTCTGCTACGCAGGAGAAGAGTGGTTCAAATCCCGTGAACAGTGGCAGGATAACACCTACACCCCAAACCCCGGTGACATCATCTTCTTCGATTGGGACTACCCCGACGAAGGCGGTCAAGACGGCATCCCCAACCATGTGGGTATCGTCGAAAAGGTCGAAAACGGCACTGTCTACACCATAGAAGGCAACTCCGGCGACTCCTGCCGCCAAAAATCCTACCACGTAGGCTACTACGAAATCTAAGGATACGGGATTTGCTGCCCGTAATAAAATTAGATGCTTGCGGAACATTCCTTTTGAATTATTCCGCAAGCAATTTTCCGTCCTGCATTCCCACTAGGCTGAGACTGGAAATTGTCCGGATCGCTATGAACAACTATGGTACGACCGAGAACATCCTTTACAGTAAAACGCTCTGTTTTGAACGACAGATATGCATTGCCTTGACACATCAACAACGGTGGAAGGTCACCGGCATGTTTTGGATGTACCAACCCTGTAGGAGAGTAATGGCTTCCTGTTTCGGGGAATCCGGTGCCGGAACAGGAACTACCCTCATGGATGTGAAACCCAAAGAATCCTGTTTCGCTGTTTCTTGGCAATCCTGTAATTCTCGCAACAATCAAAACTCGCCCCTTCTCCAGAAAAAACTGTACACTCCCGGATAACTGTGGTGCTTCTGATCCACCTCGGATCTGTGCTGTTGCATCCGGCTTTTTAGGGAACCTCTGAATAAATCGGCTTTTTCTGTTCCCTGATTGGTTTTTCAAAGATTTTTACTCAAAGCAGAGGATTTTACGCCCTTACAACGCCCATTTATCTACTATTTTCAGTGCTTGCCTGCCCTTTTTCTTAAAAAAG
>JAZOAV010000163.1:0-14397 GCA_045595645.1 Faecousia sp. | reverse complement strand
CCATCGATATGGAGCACGCTTGGTTTGCCTCCCGCTATGACCGTGGCTCGGCAGACTATATCAACTGCGCTCTGTCCCGCTGGGAGTATACGGAGTTTGTGCGGGAGCTTGCCAATGCGGAAGAAGCAGAAGTGCATGGCTTTGAGGACAAGAACATCTTTGAAGGCTGTATTCCTGTGGAGGTCATGGCACGGCGGGGTGAGGATACCTTGCGCTACGGCCCGTTGAAGCCTGTAGGTCTGCGAGATCCCCGTACAGGCATGGAGCCCTATGCCGTTGTACAGCTTCGGCGGGATAATGCGGCGGGAAATATCTATAATATTGTGGGCTTCCAGACCCATTTGCGCTTCCCTGAGCAGAAACGGGTGTTCTCCATGATTCCCGCTCTGCACAAGGCGGAATTTGTACGCTACGGTGTCATGCACCGCAATACCTTCCTGAATTCGCCCCGTCTGTTGGATGCCTGCTATGCCGATCGTCGTGACCCCATGGTGGCCTTTGCCGGACAGATGACCGGCGTGGAGGGCTATGTGGAATCCTGCGCCTCGGGCTATGTGGCGGCGGTGAGCATGGCGGCACGCTTGCAGGGCAGGGAAGTGCCGGATTTTGGCAACACCACGGCGATGGGTGCCCTTGGCAGGTATGTCAGCAGCGCCAATCCTGACAGCTTCCAGCCTATGAATGTAAATTTTGGTATCATTGCGCCTCTGGAATATCGGGTCAAGGGCAAGGCCAATAAAAATCTTGCCATTGCAAACCGTGCTTTAGAGCGAATTGAGAACATGAAAGAGGAGGGCGTACTATGAAAATCATCATCGATGCAATGGGCGGAGATCATGCTCCGCAGGAAATCGTCGTAGGAGCCCTCCGCTCTGCTGAGGAATTCGGCGTAGAGATGATTTTGGTGGGCAGAGGGGAGGAAATCCTCGCTGCCATGCGAGCTGCCGGTTGGGATACACTGCCCGAGGGCGTGGAGATTGCCAATGCTGATGATGTGGTGGATATGCACGCCGATCCTGCGGATGTGGTCAAGCAGCACCGTGGTTCTTCGATGGTGCAGGGATTGAAAATGCTTGCCGATGGCAAGGGAGATGCCTTTATCTCTGCGGGCAATACAGGTGCATTGCTGAGCGCATCTACGCTCCTTGTTAAGCGCATTCGTGGTATTCGCCGTGCGGCTTTTGCGCCCCTGATTCCCATTGGAGAGGGCGTGATTTTGGTGGATGCGGGTGCGAATGCGGCCTGTACACCGGAATTTTTGCTGCAATTTGGATGCATGGGTGCGCTGTACTCCAAGAAGGCGCATCACAAGGCCAATCCTAAGGTGGCTCTCCTGAACAACGGTGTGGAGGACAGCAAGGGTGACGAGCTACATAAAGAAGCCTATCGTCTGCTGAAAGAGGCAAGCGAGAAGGGAATTATCAATTTTGTTGGCAATATCGAGGCAAGAGAAGCAGTGGGAGCCGATGTAGATGTCATTGTTGCCGACGGCTTCTCCGGAAATATCTATATGAAGGCTGTAGAAGGTACGGCTATGTACATGAGTGGCTTGGTCAAAAAGATGTTTAAGCGGAATTTCCTGACGAAGATCGGCTACCTGCTGTGCAAAAAGGGTGTAGCAGAGATGAAAGCGGCATTAGATTATCGAGAGGTCGGCGGTTCGCTGATCATTGGCATTTCCAAGCCTGTCATCAAGGCTCACGGTTCTTCTGATGCCCGTGCCATTCGCAGTGCCGTTAAGCAGGCGGTGCAGGCGGTGGAGTGTGGCTTCTGTGAGGATATTCGGGAGAGTATCGGCTCTATGACCCTGCCCCGCGAGGTGTGATATGCTGAAGAAATTAGAACAGGCCTTGGGTTACCATTATCATAATCCGGAGCTTCTGAAATGTGCCTTGTCTCATTCCTCCTATGCCAACGAGGTGTATAAGGATAATCTGCGCAGCTATGAGCGTTTGGAATTTTTAGGCGACTCCATCTTGGGCTTTGCTGTGGCAGAGTATTTGTATCGCACCTTCCCTAATAAGCTGGAAGGGGAACTGACACGCATACGGGCAGATTTGGTCTGCGAGAAAAATTTGGCTATTGTTGCCGAGAGAATCGCTTTAGGGGACTATCTCCTGTTGGGACATGGTGAGGAACAGGGGGGCGGCCGCCATCGCTCCGGCATCCTGTGTGATGTGATGGAGGCTCTCATTGCCGCCGCGTATTTGGACAGCGGCATGGAGGCGGCCAAGGGCATTGTGACCCGTTTGGTGCTGCCTATGCTGCGGGAGCTGATGCGGGTGCGGGACTTTAAGACGGAATTGCAGGAGCTGGTGCAGCAGAAGCGGGATCAGGTTTTGCAGTATGAGCTGTTGGGAGAATCCGGCCCCGACCATTGCAAGGAATTTTTGACCCGTGTTCTGCTCAATGGCAAAGAGATCGGCCGCGGCAGCGGCAGAAGCAAGAAACGCGCCGAACAGGTCGCCGCCGAACAGGCTTTGGAACGCCTGCAAGCTTAAATATTTACAGCGCACATTTCTCCCGAGAGAAATGTGCGCCGTTTTTTTGCAGATTTTTCCGTTTACTGTTGCATTTTGTTTTGAAATTTGATACAATGTCATAATAAAATACAATGGGAGAATTATTTGAATGCATCTGAAATACTTGGAAGTACAAGGCTTCAAATCCTTCCCCGATAAGACGCAGGTTTCCTTTGGGCATGACATCACTGCCATCGTCGGCCCCAACGGAAGCGGAAAGTCCAATATCTCCGATGCCATCCGCTGGGTCATGGGCGAGCAGAATTCCCGTTCCCTGCGGGGACAAAAGATGGAGGATGTGATTTTCGGCGGTACGGAAAAGCGGGCACAGGTGGGCTTTGCGGAGGCCACGCTGGTGCTGGATAATACGGACCGTGCCCTGCGCTATGATGCCGATGAGCTGATGATCACCCGTCGGTATTATCGTTCGGGAGAAAGTGAATACTATATCAATAAGCAATCTGTTCGGATGCGGGATGTCCATGAGCTGTTTATGGATACCGGTCTGGGACGAGAGGGCTATTCCAATATCTCTCAGGGACGAATTGATGAAATTCTATCCCTGAAATCCACAGACCGTCGGGAAATCTTTGAGGAGGCGGCGGGCATTTCAAAGTACCGCCACCGCAAGGAGGAGACGGAACGCCGTTTGGCGCATACGGAGGACAATCTGATGCGCATCGGTGATAAAATCTCCGAGCTGGAGCTGCAAGTCAACCCTCTGCGGGAACAGGCGGAAAAAGCAAGGGCCTATTTGGATTACCGCGGAGAATTGAAGGGCTTGGAGGTTGCTCTTTGGCTGCAAACCTTGGAAAAGCTGTCAGCTACCGCCCGCAAGGCGGAAGAGGATTACCACTCCGCAGCCTTTATTTTGCAGCAAGAGCATGAGAATTTAGAGCGGCTCTATGTGACCACCGAGACTTTGACCTTCGATCTGCACAATCGGGATATGCAGGCCGAGCAGCTTAGGGATGCGGTTTCCCAATCGGAAGCGGCGGCGCAGGGCATTCGCTCAGAGATCGCTGTGCTGCAAAGCAATCAGGAAAACTGTCGAGCCAATATGCAGCAGGTGCAGCAGGACTTGCAGGAGCAGGACAGCCGCAGCGGTGGCATCGGTGCTCAGATTTTGGCATTGGAGGCTCGTGTAAAGGAAATCGGCACAGAGGTCGAGACCTTGCAGGAACAGCTCCGCCAAGCCGAGGCAGAGGGCCAAAAGTTAGCGGATTCTGCCGACGGTATGACAAAACGCTATTTTACCCTGCGAAACGAGCAGGAGAGTCTGCGTACAGAGCTTTCGGCCAAGACAGCGGATCTGACCGCTACACAGGAATCCATAGACCGAAGCGAGAGCCGTATGGCGGAGGTGCGCTCTGATTGTGCCGCTGCACAAGGACGGCAGGCGGATGCAGAGCAGCAGCTCAAACAGGCGCGAAAAGCCCTTTCCACTGCTCGGGAGGAAGCTACCGTCTGTCACAATGCCTTGGAGGGCTATCGTTTGCGGGAGCAGACCCGCCGCGAAAAGCGGGATGCGCTGCAAAAACAGGTCACAGAGCTGTCTGTTTCCTTGGAAACCCTGCGTTCCCGTTTGAAGCTCTTTGAGGAAATGGAGCGGGAGTATGAGGGCTTCTCCAAGGCTGTGCGTGTGGTCATGCAGGAAAGCGAGCGGGGACGGTTGAAGAGGATTCATGGCCCTGTGTCCAAGCTCATTCGCACGGAGGATGCTTATACTGTCGCTATCGAGATTTCTCTTGGCAGTGCCATGCAGCAAATCGTGGTGGATGACGAGAGTAGTGCCAAGGCGGTGCTGCAATATCTGAAACGCAGCGATAGCGGTCGTGCTACTTGTCTGCCTCTGACGGTCATTCGGGGACGAACTCTGAATGAAAAGGGCGTGGATCATTGTCCGGGCTTTGTGGGATTGGCTTCCGAGCTGATTCAATATGAGCCCCGTTATGAAAATATTATCCAAAGTTTTTTGGGCAAGACCGTCATCGTTGAGGACTTGGATGCGGCCATTGCCATGGCGAATCAGTTCGGTCACCGCTTCCGCATTGTCACGCTGGACGGCCAGGTCGTCAATGCGGGTGGTGCCATGACAGGTGGTTCGGTGTCCAAGAGTGCGGGCATTTTGTCCCGTGCCAATGAGATTGTCCGTCTGCGGGAAAAGCAGGAGGACAGTCGCAAGCGTTATGAGGAATGTAAGGCACAGCTTGTGGAGGCAGAACGCCAGACACAGGAGGTTGCTTTCCGTATTGCTACAGAAGAAGGAAAGCTCCGTGAAGCACAGGATAAGACCCTGCGCTTGGAGGGTGCGGAAAAGCAGTATGCTGTTTTGGTGGAAGCCATTGGAGACGCCATTTTGGGCTCGGAAAAGGAACTGCAAGCCCTACAGGAGCGTTTGCACGCCGACACAGAGCGGAAGCAGAGCCTTGGGGAACAAATCGGACGCTTGGAGCGTCAAATAGAAGAAAGACAGAAAGAATTGGACTTGGTGTCCGATGGGCAGAGTATTGCCGCCGCACAAAGTGGCCGCCTGTCCGAGCGTATGACCGCTCTGCGGATGGATCATGCCGCATTGGAGGCAGAAAAGGCCACGGCTGCGGAATCCATTGCCTCTCTGCGTGGGCTGGAAGCTGCTATGCAGGGGGACAGAGCTCAAAAACTGCGTCTCTTGGAGGGGTATGAACAGGAAAATCTGCGTTTGGCAGGGGAGCTTGCGAAACGGGAACAGGCATTGCAGACCTGCGATGCCCAAACGGAAGAGAGTCGCAATGTGCTGAAATCCGCCTTAGAGGAGCGTTTTCAGGTGGAGGCCCGCAAGACCGCCATGGAGAAGGAAGCCCAGGACAAGAATCGGGATATCCTTGGCATGGAGCGGGAATGCGCCCGCTTGGAGGCAAAAAAATCCTCTGCGGAGATGGAAGAAAAGCAGATCATTGATAAGCTGTGGGACAGCTACGAGCTGACTCGCTCTACCGCGGCAGAGGCGGCAGCGCAGATTGAAAGCGTCACTGCGGCGCAACGCCGTGCGGCAGAGCTGAAACGGAAAATTTCTGCACTGGGTACGCCTAATTTGGGCGCCATCGATGAATTTGCCCGTGTCAATGAACGCTACGAATATCTCACGGGACAGCGGGACGATGTGCTGATCTCCAAACGGGATTTGGAGGGTATCATTCACGATATTACCGTCCAAATGACGGAGATTTTTACTGTGGAATTCAGAAAGATCAACCACTATTTTGGAGAGACCTTTACGGAAATGTTCGGCGGCGGCAAGGCCTCCCTGGAATTGGAGGACGAGAGCCAGCCCCTTTCCTGCGGCATTGAGACTCGGGTGCAGCCTCCCGGAAAGCAGCTCAAAACCATCACGCTGCTCTCCGGCGGCGAGAAGGCATTTGTTGCCATTGCCCTGTATTTCGCCATTTTGAAGGTGCGGCCTACGCCCTTCTGTATGCTCGATGAGATCGATGCCGCCCTGGATGACCGCAATGTAGAGCGTTATGCCAACTATATGCGTGGCTTTAGCGGTAAGACACAGTTTATCGTCATTACCCACCGCCGTGGCACCATGGAGGCTTCCGATGTGCTCTACGGCGTGACCATGCAGGAGCAGGGCATTTCCAAGATCCTGCATTTGGATTTAAGCCAAATGGAACAACATTTGGGACTATTGACAGAGGAGTAAACTATGGGATTTTTTGATAAGATAAAGAACGGTTTGAAAAAGACCAGAGAGGCCATTGCCTCTACCGTTGGCAATGTGTTTGCCGTGTTCCGTGCAGTGGACGAGGAGTTCTACGAGGAATTAGAGGAGAGCATGATTCTCGCCGATATCGGCGTGGATACCTCCTGCAAGGCTGTAGAGCTGCTGCGTCAGCGTGTGAAGGAACGGAAGCTGAAGGAGGCCGAGGAGGTTCGTGCTGCCCTGAAGGAAATCCTGGTGGAGATGCTCTGCGTGGGCGATACCCGCCTGAAGATCAACACCAAGCCTTCCGTCGTGCTGGTCATCGGTGTCAACGGCGTGGGCAAGACCACCACCATCGGCAAGCTGGCACATAATTTTGAGCAGGATGGCAAGCGGGTGCTGCTTTGCGCCGCCGATACCTTCCGTGCCGCCGCTGCCGACCAGTTGGAGATTTGGGCAAACCGTGCAGGTGTGCAGATCGTCCGTCAGCATGAGGGTGCAGACCCCGCCGCTGTGGTTTATGATGCTATTCAGGCTGCCAAAGCCCGCGGAACGGATCTCATTCTCTGCGATACCGCCGGACGGCTGCATAACAAGGCCAATTTGATGAACGAGCTGAATAAAATCTCCCGCATCATCGATCGGGAGCTGCCGGATGCAGACAAGGAAGTGCTGCTGGTGCTTGACGGCACTACCGGTCAGAACGGTCTGTTGCAGGCGAAGGAATTTAAGAACATTGCCGGCGTGACCGCCATTGCCCTGACCAAGTTAGACGGCACTGCCAAGGGCGGCATTGTCATTGCGGTGGCGGATGCCCTGCAAATCCCTGTGAAGTATATCGGTGTGGGCGAGCAGATGGACGATCTGATGCCCTTTGATGCAAAATCCTTTGTGGATGCTTTGATTTGAGGTGAGTGAAATGCGTGTGGACGGCAGAAGCACTGAAGAAATGCGGAAGGTAAAGCTGACCTTGGACTTTTCCAAGTTTGCAGAGGGAAGCTGCCTGATCGAAGTGGGAGATACCATGGTGCTGTGCAATGCCTCCGTGGAGGAGCGTGTGCCGCCCCATGTGCAGCACGGCGGCTGGGTAACAGCGGAATATTCCATGCTGCCCCGTGCCAATCGGGAGCGGAGCAAGCGGGATATTTCCAAGCTCAAGCTTGCATCCCGCAGTGCGGAAATACAACGGCTGATCGGCAGAAGTTTGCGCAGTGCCGTGGATTTGGATTTGCTGGGTGAGCGCACCATCACCATCGACTGCGATGTGTTACAGGGAGACGGCGGCACACGCACGGCTTCTGTAACCGGTGGCTTTGTTGCACTTGTTTTGGCATGTCGTCGTCTGATGGCGCAGGGAAAGTTAGAGAAAATGCCTGTGCGTACCTATGTCAGCGGCATTTCGGCGGGGATTGTTCGCAACGAGGCGCTGCTGGATCTGTGCTATGAGGAGGATTCCCGAGCGGCGGTGGATTTGAACTGCATTATGACCGCCGAAGGGGAGATCATTGAACTGCAAGCCACGGGAGAAGGACGACCCTTTACCGTGGAGGAACAGCGGAAGCTGCTGCATCTGTGCGGTAAGGGCAATGCCTTGCTGGCGGAGATTCAGCGTCGTTGTTTGGGGGAATTGAAATGAAAATTGTAGTAGCAAGCAACAATGCACATAAAATAGAGGAATTGCATGCAATCCTGACCACCCTCGGCATGGAAGCAGTACCCCAAAAGGCACTGAACATTCATGTTGACCCCGATGAAACGGGAACGACCTTCGAGGAAAATTCCTATATTAAAGCTAAGGCGGTTCTGGATGCCTGTGGCCTTCCCACCATTGCCGATGATACCGGCCTGATGGTGGATGCGCTGAACGGTGCGCCGGGTGTTTATTCTGCTCGCTATGGTGGCGAAGCCTGTGTCACTGACCGTGACCGCATGAATCATCTGTTGGATGAGCTGGGGGATTTGCCCGAGGAAGAACGCAGTGCAAAATTTGTCTGTGTCATTACCCTGCTCACCCCCGACGGGAAGAAGATCGTAGCAAAAGGGGAGTGCCCGGGTCGCATTTTGACTGCACCCCGTGGGGAGAACGGCTTCGGATATGATCCGGTGTTCTATGTTCCCGAGGAGGGCTGCACCTTTGCGGAATTGCCTGCCGAGAGAAAGAACAGCATTTCCCACCGTGCCAGAGCTCTTGTGAATTTCTGCGAACAGTTACGAGAGGAGAAATCGGAATGATTACAAGTAAACAGCGGGCCGACCTGCGCAGTGAGGCCAATAGCTTGGAAACCACTCTCATGGTGGGAAAGGGCGGTATCACGGAGAATATTCTGTTAGAAGCCCGTACCCAGTTAGAGGCACGGGAGCTGGTGAAGGGTCGGGTTTTGGAAACCGCCCTGCTCAGCGCACGGGAGGTTTCCGATGCCTTGTGTGAAGCACTGGGTTGTGAAGGCATTCAGTGTGTCGGCTCCAAATTTGTCATTTATAAAAAGTCTGAGAAAAAGGCGCAGGAGGCAGTGTTTAAGGCACGCGCCCTGCAGAAAAAGAAGGCCAATCCCGTTCGCAGAGGCGCACAGGAGCGCCGCCGCAAAGCCAAGGAGGAGCGGGAGAAGCGGAACGAATATTTCCGTCAGTCGGCAATTCAGGCTGCCATTGAGCGGAGAAAGGGTTAAGAGAAAAAAACATGGCGAGAATCGGTATTTTCGGCGGTAGCTTCCATCCGCCCCATTTGGGTCATATGTTAGCGGCTCGTGAGTTTCAGCGGAAACTGGCGCTGGATACACTATTGCTCATTCCCGCCGGAGATCCGCCCCATAAGACCATCGGCGAGATTCCTGCCATCCACCGTTTGGAAATGACCCGCCTTGCGGCGCAGGATTTAGAGCGTACGCAGGTTTTGGATTTGGAGCTGCGCAGAGAGGGCAGAAGCTATACCGCCGATACGGTGGAGGCTCTGCGGCAGCAGTATCCCAATGATGAGCTGTTTTTGCTCATGGGAACGGATATGTTTTATACCTTTGGCAAATGGTATCAGCCGGAGCGCATTGTCCGGGAGGTCACGCTAATTGTGGCGCATCGGGACAGGGACAAGAAGGAAGAACTGTTGCGTTACGCCGCAACACTGGAAGAACAGTTGGGAGCAAGGATTGTGTTCATAGAAAATCAATTCCTGCCCTATTCCTCTACTTCGGTTCGTGCCATGCTTGCCTTTGAATGTGGTGAACATTATTTAGCACCGCAGGTTTTGGACTATATTCGGGAAAATAAGCTGTACCTACAGGGGGAAAACTTAAAAAATCTTCCCTTTGCCAGGTTGGAGGAAATCTCTCTCAGCCTGCATAAGCCCAAACGGGTGGCTCATGTGCGTGGCTGCAGTGAAACGGCAGCGGCTTTGGCAGAGCACTACGGTGCTGATGTGACCGATGCTCGCAGAGCGGGAATCCTTCACGATATCACCAAAGCGTTGACGGCCCAGGAGCAACTACAGTTGGCGCAGGATTACAAAATGTCCTTGACGGAGTTTGAGAGAGCTTATCCCAAGCTGCTCCATGCCAAGACAGGAGCAGTCATTGCAAGGGAAATTTTCGGAGAGAATGAGGCGGTCTGCGAAGCAATTACCTGGCATACCACAGCGAAGGCCGATATGAGTTTGCTGGGGAAAATCATTTATTTGGCAGACTATATGGAGCCCAATCGGGTCTTGGAGGGCGTAGAAGAGCTGCGCCGCCTGACCTGGACGGATTTGGATGCCGCCCTGCAGAGAGGCTTGGAGATGTCCTTGGCGCATGTGCTGTCTACAGGTGCTGCTGTGGACCCCAACTCCCATGCAGCCCTCTGCTTTTTGAAGGAAAGGAAGCAAAGCTATGAATGAAAATAAACAAGGCGACGAGCGATCAGCCTCCACAAATCGTTGGAGCCGTATTCGTGCGCTGGCTCTATTGTGGGCAGCGGCGGCCGTGTTCTTTTCTGCGGTAATTTTGTGCATACACTTGATTATTCAAAGTGCCGGCGTTGCCCAATATCCGATACAGGGAGCAAACCCTCTGGACTATGAGGTGCATAGTCCTGTACAAACCGAGCCCTCGACCTCCACTACGGAAGAGGATAATACCAGTGAGAGCGGGGAAGCACCCTTTGCGTTGGAAGCACCTGTGAGTGTGAATGACTCAACGCGTATCAATATTTTGCTTCTGGGTGTAGAGGGAGACAAGAATGATACTTTGATCATAGCGGGTGTTGATACTATGGCCCGTACGGTATCCTTCCTGAGTATCCCTCGGGATACCTATATTTCCGGCGACTATGACTTGCCCAAGGCAAAGCAGATCTACGGAGCCTTTGATGCTGACCGCCGCATTGCAGCCGTAAAGGAGGCAGTAAAGGATATGTTCGGCTTCTGGGTGGATTATTACTTTGTTTTGGATGAAGCCACCTTGTCTGCGATGGTATCCTTTACGGATGGTGTGGAATATAGTATTCCCAAGAACCCGTCTTATCACAGTCTGTCCTCCGGTGAGCAAACCATCACGGCAGAAAATGCCTTTGCATTGTTCCGCTTCAAAGAAAGCTGGACGGATGTGGAAACTGACCCGCCCCGTGTGCAGAGATATTTCCTGCAAGCACTTTTTGCGGAGCTGGTGCAGGATAAGGAGTCTATTGAGAAGAACAGCTTGGCACTGTCTGAGATTGCAAAGACGGATTTGACGGCAGGACAGATGGCGTATTTGGCCCACCTGCTGGCGGAATTTGATTTTGAAAATGCCTTTAGTCGTGCCTTGCCCGGTGGAGAAGTGGAAATTGAGGATGTTCCTTACTATGAGGTGAATATTGAACAGGCGGTTGAGATGCTCAATGAGCAGTTTAATCCCTTGGAGAAGGATTTGACCGTTTATAATGTCCACTTCCGGCAGGAGCAGGGAGCCAGCGGCGAAGGGGAATACAGCGAGTACGGCTCTTCTACCTCTACTACCACCAAGAATAAGGATACGGAGAAGACAGAGGACGATCCTGATAACACGGAGGAAACCGAGGACGATCCTGATAACACGGAGGAAACCGAGGACGACACTGATAACACGGAGGAAACGGAATCCACCGACGAGACGGATCCCACTGAAACCGAAACAAGCGAGACGGAGCCCGAGGTAACCGACTCCGACTCGGAAGAATAAAGGAGAATGGATTATGAATACACCGAGAGAAATTGCCATGCGTGCCGCTCGTGCCTTGGATGATCGCAAGGGCTTGGGCATTAAGCTGCTGGAAGTTACGGATGTGACCAGCATTGCCGACTACTTCCTGATTTGTACCGGCACTTCCAATACCCATGTCAAAACCCTCTGCGACAGCGTAGAAGCCGTCGTACAGGACGAGCTGGGCGAGGAACTGTCCCATCGTGAGGGACATCGGGGCGGTACTTGGGTGCTGCTGGATTTCGGCTGCTTGGTAGTGCATGTATTTACCAACGAAAGCCGTGAATTTTACGATTTGGAACGCCTTTGGAACGATGCCAAGGAAGTTCCCCTGGATTTTGAGGTGAGTGAATAATGAAATACGATTTTACTGCAATTGAAGCCAAATGGCAAAAGATTTGGCAGGAAAAAGAGCTGTACAAGTCCGTAACCGGAGCAGACAAGAAAAAGTTTTATGCTCTCATCGAGTTCCCCTATCCCAGTGGCGTAGGTCTGCATGTGGGTCATGCCCGCCCCTATACCGCTATGGACACCATTGCCCGTAAGCATCGCATGACGGGCGAAAATGTCCTGTTCCCCATGGGCTACGACGCTTTTGGTCTGCCCACGGAAAACTATGCCATTAAGAATCACATCCATCCTGCTGTCGTGACAAAGAATAATGTTGCCAATTTCCGCAGCCAGTTGCAGGCACTTGGCTACAGCTTTGACTGGGACAGAGAGATCAACACCACCGACCCCGAATATTTTAAGTGGACTCAGTGGATCTTCCTGCAAATGTTCAAGAAGGGTCTTGCTTACAAGGCACAGATGCCCGTTAACTGGTGTACCTCCTGCAAGTGTGTGCTGGCGAATGAGGAAGTCGTAGACAACGCTTGCGAGCGGTGCGGAAGCCCTGTCATCCGTAAGGAGCAGAGCCAGTGGATGCTGAAGATTACCGAGTATGCTCAGCGTTTGCTGGACGATTTGGATGAAGTGGACTTCATCGACCGTGTGAAGGCGCAGCAGCGCAACTGGATCGGCCGCTCTACCGGTGCCGAGGTGCGTTTTGGTACTACCATCGGTGATGATATCACCGTCTTTACCACCCGCCCCGATACCCTGTTCGGTGCCACCTACATGGTGCTGTCTCCTGAGCATGCTCTGGTTTCCAAGTGGATGGACAAGCTGGAAAATGCCGAAGCTGTAAAGGCTTATCAGGCAGAGGCCGCTGCAAAGTCCGACTTTGAGCGTACTGAGCTTGCCAAGGACAAGACCGGCGTGATGCTCATGGGTGTGAAGGGAATCAACCCTGTCAACGGACGGGAAATCCCCATCTTTATCTCTGACTATGTTCTGTCTACCTACGGCACCGGTGCCATCATGGCTGTGCCCGGACATGATGACCGTGACTGGGAGTTTGCCAAGAAGTTTGGCTGTGAGATCATCGAGGTCGTCAAGGGCGGCAATGTGGAAGAAGCAGCCTTTACTGATTGCGCCACCGGCGTTATGGTCAATTCCGGCTTCCTGAACGAACTGAGTGTGGAGGATGCCAAGAAGGCCATTATCGAATTCCTGACGGAAAAGGGCATTGGCGAAGCCAAGGTCAATTTCAAGCTCCGTGACTGGGTATTCTCCCGTCAGCGTTACTGGGGCGAGCCCATTCCCATTGTGCATTGCGAGAAGTGCGGCACTGTGGCTTTGGATGAATCTCAGCTTCCTTTGCTCCTGCCTGAGGTAGAGAGCTACGAGCCTACGGACGACGGAAGTTCTCCCTTGGCTGCCATTACCGATTGGGTCAACACCACATGTCCCTGCTGCGGCGGTCCTGCCAAGCGGGAGACGGATACCATGCCTCAGTGGGCAGGTTCCTCCTGGTACTTCCTGCGCTACATGGATAATCACAACACCGATGCCATCGCCTCCAAGGAAGCCATTGACTATTGGGGCCCCGTAGATTGGTACAACGGCGGCATGGAGCACACCACCCTGCACCTGCTCTACAGCCGTCTCTGGCACAAGCTCCTCTACGATATCGGTGTCGTGCCCACCAAGGAGCCCTATGCCAAGCGTACCAGCCACGGCATGATTCTGGGTGAGGGCGGCATTAAGATGTCCAAGTCCAGAGGCAATGTTATTAACCCCACGGATGTGATCAACGAGTACGGTGCAGATACCATGCGTTGCTACATCATCTTCATCGGTGACTTTGAGAAGGCCGCCTCCTGGTCGTCCAACGCGGTCAAGGGTTGCAAGCGGTTCTTGGATAAGGTTTGGAATTTGGCTGAAACCGTGACCGACCACGAGACGGCATATTCCGCAAAGAATGAAGCCGCCATGCACAAGACCATCAAGAAGGTCACCTCCGATATCGATGCCCTCAAGGGCAATACCGCTTTGGCAGCTCTTATGAGCCTTTGCAGCACCCTGTCTGACAACGGCTGCAACGCCGCTGAGCTGAAGACCCTGTTGCAGTTGCTCAGCCCCTTTGCACCCCATATCTGCGACGAGCTGTGGGAAATGCACGGCTTTGAGGGCATTTGCTCCGTGTCCGAGTGGCCCGCCTATGATGAGGCTAAGTGCAAGGACAGCGAGATCGATATGGCTGTGCAGATCAACGGTAAGCTCCGTGGTACCATCCATGTGGCCGCTGACTTGGACGACGAGACGGTTGTGGCTACCGCCGTTGCCGATGAAAAGATTGCTAAGTTTATAGAAAAGCTGGGCGGCCGCGTGGTCAAGACCATTGTGATTAAGAATAAGCTGGTCAACTTGATTGTAAAATAAAGGAACAGGAAATTTTTGAAAAAGTTTGCAGATTTTTTGTAGAAAATGCTTGACTTTTTGCCTCTTGTCTACTATAATTAACCCTGCCGTTTTACGGCCCTGAAAGCATCCTGGATGGAGCCGGATGCATCGGAGGGAGGGAAAACAATGTCTGAAATTCGCGTCAAAGAGAATGAGTCTTTGGAGAGTGCTCTGAAGCGCTTCAAGAGAAGCTGCCAGAAGGATGGCGTTATCG
>JAZOAV010000162.1:0-15257 GCA_045595645.1 Faecousia sp. | reverse complement strand
TGCCATGATTGCATACGGAGCAAACACCAGAAAGTTTGCTAGCAAATGTGCAATAGCCATCCTAGGACCACTGCTGTCACCATGCAAAAATGCACCGCTGATATATTGCCAAAGGTGTTCAGGATGGTTGCTCCACGCCAGTTTTTTATACGCATCTGGTGAAACAATCGATATTGATGTAACCAAAACACAACAAAAAATCACTATCAATGTGATCCAGGGAATCTTATGTTTTTGTGTAAATAAAGAAGAAATTCTCACTGCTCGTGCCTCCCTTGGATTCTAATATAGCATATCAAATTAGGATATGCAAGGAATACTATCCTTGGCAAAACCCGGACTGCTGCAATTTTCAGTTCGCGTCCCTTGAAGACGCATAAAAAAGATGAGAGCCGAAACTCTCATCTTTTTTGGTGACCCGTACGGGACTCGAACCCATGTTACCGCCGTGAAAGGGCGGTGTCTTAACCTCTTGACCAACGGGCCTGGTAGCGGCAATCTGATTCGAACAGATGACATACCGGGTATGAACCGGGTACTCTACCAGCTGAGTTATGCCGCCATATAACCTGCCGAAACAGCAAGCTGATTATATATGAGTTTTCCCCATTTGTCAAGTATTATTTTTGAATTTTCCGATATTTTTTTCAAATCCCTGCCCGAGACGGCATATTTCGTGGAATTTCCCGCCCAAAAAGGCGTATACTGGCTGCAAATGGAATTTTGGAAGGAGTTTGCCATGAAATTGACCAGCTTTGTGCAGGAGCGGCGGCTCACCGTTCTCCTGCAGGGTGAAATCGACCACCATCGTGCCAAGGAGCTGATGGCCGCTATTTCGGAAAAAATCGACCTCTATCTGCCTCTGCTTTGCATTTTGGATTTTGAGGAGGTGCGCTTTATGGATTCCAGCGGCATTGCCGTGGTGCTGCACGCCCTGCGGCGCATGAACAGCTTGCAAGGGAAGCTGTTATTACAAAACATCCCGCCCCAGCCCTACAAGGTTCTGCGGGCGGCGGGAATTGAAAAGGTGACGAGCATCAAGGAGGAGTGTCCCCAATGAAGGATGAAAATTATATGCAGCTGGAATTTCCCAGCCGTTCTGCCAACGAGGGCTTCGCACGGGCGGCGGTTGCCGCCTTTGCCGCCCAGTTAGACCCGACACTTGACGAGTTAGGCGACATCAAAACCGCCGTTTCCGAGGCGGTGACCAACTGCATCGTCCATGCCTATCCGGAAAACATCGGCCCCATTATCCTGAAAGCACGAATTTTGCCGGAAAATGTGCTGTCCATCACCGTAAAGGATCGGGGCTGCGGCATTGCCGACATCGCCTTGGCACGCAAGCCCATGTTCACCACCGGCGGCGAGGAGCGCAGCGGCATGGGCATCCCCATTATGGAGAGCTTTATGACCGAGCTGCGCATTCTCTCCACGCCCGGGAAGGGTACGACCGTACATATGAAGCGCAAGATCATGCAGCGAGGGGGCAAGGCGTGACGGCTCAGGACGAACTGCTTTTACAGCGGGCAAAGCAAGGCGACAGGGATGCCTGTCAAAGCCTGATTTTGAGCAACAACGGTCTGATTTGGTCCATTGCCCGCCGCTATTTTGGGCGAGGCGTGGATGCAGACGACCTGTACCAACTGGGCTGTCTGGGCTTTTTGAAGGCGGTGGAGGGCTTCGATGCAGACTTTGGAACTCAGTTTTCCACCTATGCCGTGCCGAAAATTGCGGGGGAGATTCGCCGTTTTTTGCGGGACGACGGCACCATCAAGGTCAGCCGCAGCCTCAAGGAACGCTCTGCCATGATCAAAAATACCCGACAACGCCTCTCTGCCGAGCTGGGACGAGAGCCGAGCTTGCAGGAGCTGAGCCGTGCCACGGGCTTAGAGCCGGAGGAAATCGCCACCGCCGAGACCGCAACAGGTGCCACCGAGTCCATCCAGCGGCGCAACGGCGAGGAGGGCTTGGCGTTGGAGGATGTGCTGACGGAAGGCGACATGGAGGAACGCATCGTGGAGCGCATCGCCCTGCAGGAGGCCATTTCCCATTTGAGCGAGCGGGAACAACTGGTCATTCAACTGCGCTATTTCCATAGTCTTACCCAGGATAAGACAGCAAAAATCCTCGGCGTTTCCCAAGTCCAAATCTCCCGTATCGAGAAAAAAGCCCTCCAAGCCCTCCGCAGCCTGATTTGAAGCACGAAAATCCGGAGAGCACCCTCGATGATGCGCCGCACCAAGCCCCCCTTTGAAGGGGATAGCGAAGCGATTTTGATAACCGATTGCCGGTGGCAATCGATCCTATTTCAAACAGGGGGGTTGCCTCCAAATTGCTATAGTGCCTACAAGTGCGTGTAGGAACACGCACGCTACGAATGGTGCCTACACACAACCCCCTTTGATTCCCCCTTCAAAGGGGGACTTGGTGCGGTGCCATAACCAAAATCGTACGGATTTGCCGGTGCCTGCACGGGTCGATGAGGGCATCGACCCCTACGAATTCTATCGCACCGCCGACTATGTTGTAGGGGACGATGCCCACTGTTGCGGTGCCCAAAATTTGTTGCTCGCATACGCTCACCAAATTTTGACCGCTGCCACGCCTTATTGCTCGCTTCATCCGCCACCGGCGGCGCTCGCAACCGTTCCATCGTCCCGCGGCACCGATTATTACAAATGCACCTGCATATACTGCCGAACGGCCTGTGTGCCGTTCCTTTTTCGACATACAACACCCCTTGTTGCGGTCAACAAGGGGTGTTCGGCAGATATTATTTTAATTTCTTTGCCATTTCTTCATCGGCTTCCGCGAGAGCAATCTTTCCGATTGCTCGGTAGGCGATTGCGCGATTGCCATAGGCAAGCGCAAACTTGGGCTCCAGCTCGATGGCTTTGTCGTAATCCGCGATGGCTTTATCGTATTGGTTTAAATCGAAATACGAATTACCGCGATTGTTGTAGGCAGTCACATCCTTGGGCTCCAGCTCGATGGCTTTGGTGTAATCCGCGATAGCTTTTTCGTATTGTTCTAACTTGCAATATGTGACACCGCGATTGTTGTAGGCAGTCGCATACTTGGGAGCCAGCTCGATGGCTTTGGTGTAATCCGCGATGGCTTTCTCATCTTCTCCCCAGTTGCCATACGCGTAGCCGCGATTGTAGTAGGCAGTCGCATACTTGGGATCCAGCTCGATGACTTTGGTGTAATCCGCGATAGCTTTTTCGTATTGTTCTAACTTGCAATATGTGACACCGCGACCGGTGTAGGCGGCCGCAAGCTTGGGATCCACCCTTATGGCATTTTCGCATTCCTTGATTGCTGTCGGATAGTCGCCTTCGTCGTATGCGCGGTTGCCGCGGATCAAATAATCCCAAGCGGTCAGGGCATTGTCTTCTTCGCGCTTTTTCTCGCCTGTCTGCTGCGCTGCCTCAATGGACTGAATGGCTTTCTTGTTCTCTCGCTTCTTCGTCGCTTCCTCGTACTTCTTGATGTAATTTTCCATTCGTCGGTTCAACTGTTGGTCAAGGTATTCTTTTGTGCCTCCGGGGGAAATTTCATTCGGAAACATGGTGCCCCCGATGGTCAACATCAGGGAATCGAAACCGTCGATGGCAACAAGGACTCCGTTTTTCTTCTCTACAAAATTCAGTATCGCTTCGTCAGGCAAGCCATATTTGTCCAGATAGCACCAGTAGATGCCGTTTCGCATCATGGTGCTGCCTTCCTCCATGAATGCCATCAGGCTTTGGTCACCGCCTGCATATCCAATCACGATGGGCGTGTAGTTTTTGAAGGCGAGACTGAGGGCAGTTCTCCATTGAGGCTGTAATACGGAGATATCCTCGGTGGAGTTAAAAGGCTCATACATCAGTCCGCGATGTACCTTTGCAACCACAGGCCGCTGTGACTTGCTTTCCATGTAACCGGCAAGAGACTCATGGCCGGCAACTAAGGGCTTTTTGTCCGTGTACAGAAACAGAGAGTCCTCCACAAGACTGTCGAAGTTGGTGGTAATCACCAAATTACTGGAGCCGCTCTCCCATGTTAACAGCTTCGCCAAAACATGGTAGCCCATACTGGGCTCTGCATGTTCCATCAGCCTTTCCAAAAAACGGTACCCGTTTTTGCGATGAGGGTAGAAGCGCAATTTGTAGAGGTCAAAATAATATTTGCTCGGCAAGGTCTTCCATCCGTTCTTTTTTGCTGTGTTCCATGCCGCTTCTATCTCACTGAAGGGGTACTTGAGTTGGTTTTTAGCCCTCAAGTCATTGGCTGTCTTGCGGTAGTCCTTCAAACGCTCTTCATTATCCTCGATATAGTTCATCCATTCCATTTCCAATTCGCCGCCGGTGGAAATACCGGACTCCACCGAAGCACCGGCACCTAAAATAAAGCAAAAGGGCTCGTCGTCTATAGCATCCTTGATGATTTCCGCCAGCTTTCTCGCTGTTATAATTCTCGATTTCGGAAAATCCATTATCAGCACCACCTTTATGGGTCTATTATATCTGCCATTTCGAGGGCTGTCAAGCAAATTTTACCATTTTCGATGCCATATGACAAAACTGCGCACAGCAAAATCTGTCGCTCCCCGGAAGTGCCTGCACACAACTCTTGTAGGCACGGTCCTTTTCCATAGCGCGCGGTGCCCTGAGTGGAGCAAAGAAATGTCCTTGGGGTACATTCTTGACGCGCCGTACAGGAACTACCAAATGCGTACAAATTCGGTACTTTGTGCTGTCTGCCGCTTACGCGGAGCGCGTCAAGGATGCCGCGCGCTACGGCGTTATGCGACGGTTTGTCGTCCTGCACGGGCAAGCCCCTTTGATTCCCCCTTCAAAGGGGGACAGCAAATTTGGTGGTGCTTACGAATGCGTGAGCAGGGAAAAAGACCCATCCGCGGGAGCGGAAGGGCCTTTTCTTTTACATTGCCATGGGCTGCATGGTTTTGAGTTGCAGCTGCAATTTGTCTGCGATCAGGGCAATAAATTCGGAATTTGTGGGTTTTCCCTTGGTATTGCTTACGGTGAAGCCGAAAAACTTCTGCAAAGTCTCCAAATCTCCCCTGTCCCAAGCCACTTCGATTGCGTGTCGAATGGCTCTCTCCACACGGGACGGGGTGGTTGAGAAGGTTTTTGCTACTTGGGGATACAGCACCTTGGTGATGGCGTTGATCACATCCATGTCCTTCACCGCCAGAATAATGGCCTCCCGCAAATACTGATAACCCTTGATGTGGGCGGGCACGCCGATTTCGTGAATCACAGATGTGACCATGCTCTCGATGCCCGCATCGAAGCGAAGGGACGCCTTTTGCTGTGTCTGCGCGCTGCGAATTTCCTCCATGCGCTCCAGTACTGCCCGAGGGGTGCAGGGCTTGAGCATCACATACTGTACTCCCTGAGACAGGAGCAGACTTGAAACAAATTCCGTCATAAAATCCGCCAGCACCAAGAACAGCGGCGGCTTTTCCATCCCATTGGCGGCCTTGAGAACAGCGATGCCGTCTGCCTGCGTCAGCATCATGTCCACCACCAAAATATCAGGGCAGGTTTCTCGCAGCAGCTCCATCGCCCGAACACCGTCATTGGCCATGCCCACTACACCGTATCGCTCCGTCTGCTGGAGCACAGCGGTCAGCTTTTCGCTGAATTCCTCGCTGTGATTTGCCAGCAAAACACGGTATATTTTCTCCATTCCGTTTTCCTCCTACGAAACTCCTTATTGTTGAGCGGTACCACTAATTTAACACAGTCTTCTTTATAATTCAAGGGCTTTTTCCAAAATTATTCAAATAGTGTTCTACATATTTCTACAAAATACAGTGTGAAGCACCGCGTTTCAATACAAAATATGGGAATCATGTCAAAATCGCAAGAAAGTATGCAAACGGACTTATGCAAGGGGGCTGCGGAAATAGGCGACAGCCATTCCTACTGCCATCCCTGTGGTGACGATCGTATCCGCAACATAAATGGTGCTGCAAAAACCGTCTCAGTATCATCTCGTAGGGAACGGCCTATGTGCCGTTCCCCTATCATCTTTCGTTGGTTTTGGCACGGCGCGAGGCTGTTCCCTACGGCGTATCACTGTGGATCCATTCCCATTTTAACGGATTGTTTTCGATATATTCCCAAATCTCGTTATAATCCTGCTGATTGCGGATCACATGATCATAATATGATTTTTGCCACAGCTTCTTATCAAATACCGGCAACAATCCCGCTTTCACACCTCTGATATAGTCGTTGGTAGTCATGGTTTTGAAAAACCGCATCATATCAGGTAGGGAACGGCCTGTGTGCCGTTCCTTTATGGTTATTATCAAATGCAAATGATCTGACATTACCACATATTGGTCGATGGAAATATTGTGAAAACGATTTTCCGTTTCTCTTATCCATTTATGAATGATTTGATTTGATATTCTTTTTGGAACGGCTCGCAGGCCGTTCCCTACGGGCGATTCCATATCGAATAACTGCGCTCGGTTTCGGGTGCAAAGGGTTACAAAATAAGAACCTTCCTGCCCATAATCATATTCGCCTAAACGATTTTGTTTTCTGTGCAGTTTTTCCATATTTGACCCCTTTCTTATTATAGCGTATCGCCCAATCGAATGCAGCCCATTTCTGTTCTAATTCCGTCCTTTTTCGTTGGTTTTGGAACGGCACATAGGCCGTTCCCTACGATGGGTGATTCCGGTTGGGGGTTTTGGAACGGCACACAGGCCGTTCCCTACGGGGCAATCATTAGATCTGTTCGCCGGAGAGGTAGACGGCTTTGCGGTTGAGGGCTTCATCGCAGAGGACGAAGTCTGCGACCTTGCCTTCGGCGATGGAGCCGACTTCGTTCAGGGCGCCGATTTGGCGGGCGGGGTTATAGGTGGCGGCGCGGATGGCGTCCTCCTTGGCAATGCCGAAGGAGACGGCTAAGCGCATACAGTCGTAGAGGTTGGTGGCGGAGCCGGCGATGGTACCGTCGGCAAGACGAGCCAAGCCGTCCTTGAGGAACACGGCCTGCCCGCCCAGCTCATACTCGCCGTTGGGCATACCGCAGCAGCGCAGGCTGTCGGAAATCAGCACCATACGCTCGGCACCGAACAGACGGAATGCCAAACGCACAGAGGCAGGATGTACATGCTGACCGTCGCAGATGATTTCGGCACTGACCGCCTCGTTTTCACAGCAGGCGGCAATGACACCGGGCTTTCTGTGGTGGATGGGGCTCATGGCATTATAGGTGTGGGTCAGGTGGGTCACGCCCGCCTCCACACCGGCGGCAGCGGCTTCATAGTCTGCATCCGTATGGGCGATGGAAACGGTGCAGAGCTTGGAAGCCTGACGGATGAACTCCTCACTGCCGGGCAGCTCGGGGGCGATATCCACGATGCGAACCAAACCGCCGCAGTCGTCATAGAGCTTGCGGAAGGCTTCAAAATCGGGATTGCGCAGATAGGCGGCATTCTGTGCGCCCTTTTTCTTCTCGGAGAAGAAGGGGCCCTCCATCTGAATGCCCCGCAGAGCGGCAACACCCTTGGTCTTGCTGTCTACAAAGGCACGAGCATTGGCGAAAGCCTTGGAAAGCACCTCGTAGGGCAGGGTCATGGAGGCGGGAGCGAAGGAGGTAATGCCGTTTTCGCCGTAATACTTGGCCATGCGCACCAGACCTTCGTAGTCGCCGTCGGAGAAATCCGCGCCCATGTTGCCATGGCTGTGAACATCGATGAGGCCGGGGATGACATAGGCACCCTGCAAATCGATGGCATCCTCCGTTGCTTCGCCTAAAATGTTGGTAAATTTTCCGTTTTCTACGCTAAAACAGCCGTGTTCAAAACAAAAGCGTTCCGTGTAGATGTTTGCGTTCTTATATTGCATGATGTTTTCCTCCATTTCATTTATTCTTTATTCTCTATTCTCTATTCTTTATTCTTTAAATTGATGATTCTCTTTTGCCGTGTTCAAAGAAGATATTAAAATCTTTTTGATTTCAAGGCAATCAGCCAACAGGGATTCCCCCTCTTTTTCACTCAAGTTCTCCGATAGGATCAGTAAGCGAAGCCAATACTCTGTTTCGGCTGTTTCTTTTAGGGAAATTTGAAGCTTCGCAATAAAATCCGCCTTGCTCACACCATAGACGGCCTCGTTGGCATTTGCTCCTATTGAAGTTGCACTACGCAGAACTTGTTTTGCGATGACCGTCTCATGTTTTTCTTTTGCGAGATATTTGTGAAGCTTTACGATGCGGACAGCAAAATGTAAGGATTTCTCCAATAAAATATTCTGATTTTTCATGGCAGGATCTCCGAAAGAATAAAGAATAGAGAATAAAGAATAAATAATAAATAATAAATATTATAGTGAAAACCGCCGCAACGGGGGTTCCATTGCGGCGGAGGGGGTATCATTTGGAGGCTTCTTCAGCCACGATGGTCTGCATCTGCTCCCATTTCTGTTCCATATCCCACACCAACTTCATTTGCGTGCGGGCACGAACCAGATTGTGGTCGCTGTATGCCGTCTTGAAATACACATCTCCATCCAAATAGTCCGTCAGGAAGCGTACGGCAACCTCTAAGGTCATCATCTTTGCGCCCATGGGCAGCAGCTCGATTTCCTTGGGGGTCAGGCTCTTGCATGCCTTCAGGTAGCCTGCCGTATACACCCGAAACAGATTCAGGCTCATGCTGACCTTGCTCAAATCCTGCTCATCCTCAGCAGCGGTGGCAGCACCGAAACGGATGGAGTCGCCGTAGTCGTACAGAGAAGAACCTGGCATGACCGTATCCAAATCAATGACACACAGAGCCTTCTTGGTCTTGCTGTCCAAAAGGACATTATTGATTTTGGTATCATTATGAGTCACGCGCAGAGGCAGCTCGCCGCTTTCCAGCAAATCACAGATGATGCCCGCTTCCTTTTCCCGCTCCAACAGAAACTCGATGTCCTTCCGCACCAAGTCTACACGGCCTGCGGCATTCTTCTCAATGGAAGTCCGCAGATTGCGATAGCGGTTGGGGGTATTGTGGAACAAGGGGATGGTTTCGTGAAGGGATTCGGCGGGGAAGTCGCTGAGCATTTCCTGAAAACGACCGAAAGCAATGGCACTTTCGTAGAAATCCTCCTCGGTTTCGGGAGCTTCCAAGCAGATGCCGTCGGTAAATTCGTAGCAACGCCAGCAATCGCCGTTTTCGTCCAGATAATAGCGAAGATTGTCGTCCGTACGCAGGAAATGGAGGGTCTCACGGGGACACTTCAGGGTCTTGCGCAGGAAATCCGTCACGGCACTCACATTCTCCATGACCTCTACGGGGCGGGCAAACACACGGGGGTTGATGCGCTGCAAAATATACACATGACCGTCATCGGTTTCAATCTTGTAGGTATCGTTAATATGTCCGGAGCCGAATTCCCGACAACGCAGCAGACCGCCTTGAATATGGAACTTGCCTACGATTTGTTCCGGGCACTGGGGGATATTCACTAAGAACTCATCCTCTCAATTCAATCTATTTCACCACCCAAAAGGGTGTACATGAGATTATAACATGCTTTTCCTATAAAAGCAAGTTTTTTTCCATTTTCTATGCAATTTTTAACAAATTTCATGCTTTTTTAAGATTTTGAGTGCGCCAAAGCTCTGCATAGAGGCCATTTTGGGAAATCAATTCCTCATGTGTGCCCTCCTCGGTGATCTTGCCGTCGGCAATGGCGATGATGCGGGAGGCACTGCGGATGGTAGACAGACGGTGGGCAATGATCAGGGTGGTGCGGCCGACCGCCAGTGCGTCCAGTGCACTTTGAATTTTTTCTTCCGTCACGCTGTCTAATGCGCTGGTGGCTTCATCCAAAATCAGGATGGGGGGATTTTTCAGGAAAATACGGGCAATGGAAACCCGCTGCTTCTGACCGCCGGAGAGCAGGGTGCCCCGCTCACCTACCCAGGTGTCGAAGCCGTCGGGCATGGCTAAAATGTCCTCGTAAATTTCTGCCTTTTTTGCCGCTTCGATCAGCTCCTCCATGGTGGCATCGGGCTTGCCGTAGCGGATGTTGTTGCCGATGGTGTCGGCAAAGAGGAAGACCTCCTGCTGCACTACGCCGATGGCCTGATGCAGGCTCTCCTGTGTGACGGAGCGAATTTCCTGCCCGTCGATGCGGATTTCGCCGCCGCTTACATCGTAAAAGCGGGGAATCAGACGACAGAGGGTGCTCTTACCGCCGCCGGAGGGGCCCACAATGGCGATGGTCTCCCCGGGCTTGACATCCAGACTGACACCGTTGAGCACTTCCTTGTCTTCGTCGTAGGCGAAGCTGACATTTTCCACAGCAATGCGGCCCTTGACCTTGGCCAGAGGCTTGGCATGGGGGGCATCCTGCAAGGCAGGCTCCGTGCGCATGAGCTCAGCAAAGCGGCTCAGACCTGCAAAGCCGTTGGCGAACATTTCCGCAAAATTCACCAACTTCCGCACGGGAGAGGTAAAGGTGGAGATGTAGAGAGTGAAGGTGAGCAGATCCACCATTTCGACTTTCCCTTCCATGAGAAGGTAGCCGCCCACGGTGATGACCGCTACAGAGAGAATCGACATGAAAAATTCCAAAGAACCGGAGAAAAATCCCATTTCCTTATGGAATTCCCGCTTGGAGGTTTTGAAACGGTCGTTGGCGGCATTGAACTTGGCAAACTCCACCGCTTCGTTGGCAAAGGCTTTTGCCGTACGGATGCCCGACAGGGAGGACTCGATTTCCGCATTGATGGCGGCAGTGCGGGCCTTGACATTCTTGGAAACGGCGCTCATCTTCCGACGGCGGGTAATGACCGCCACCAGCAAAACGGGCAGAATGATGCAGACCACCAGCGCAAGCCGCCATTCGATGGAGAACATGACGACGAGGGCACCAATGATGGTCAGCACGGAAATGATCAAGTCTTCGGGGCCGTGGTGCGCCAGCTCCGTAATTTCAAAGAGGTCGCTGGTGAGGCGGCTCATAAGCTGACCTGTGCGGTTGCGGTCGTAAAAATCGTAGCCCAAGGTCTGCATATGGCGAAACAGGTCGCGGCGAATATCTGCCTCCACGCGGATGCCAAAGGTGTGCCCCCAATAGCATATGACGAAGTAGAGCAAAGCGCGCACAAAATAGGCCACGGCCATAATAATCATCACGATAAAAAAGGTGCGGTACGCCCCTTGCGGCAGAATTTCGTTGATCGCCGTACGGGAGACCAGCGGGAATGCCAAATCTACCGCCGCCACCAGCAGGGCGCAGAACATATCTAAGGCGAACAGCTTGCGATGGGGCTTGAAATAGGAGAGAAAAATGGAAATCAAGCCTCTGTTTTTGAAATCTTGCATGATGCGTCTCCTTTCACGATATTCTGAATCCACACGCCCTTTTTCAGCATGACCAAACCAATCATGCACTTGCCCACCTCTGTGGCTTGGCAGATGATGTAGATCCAATAGATGTCTAAATTTGTCCCGTAACTAAGCAAATTTGCCAAGGGCAGCACCAGCACGCAGACATAAAAGCTGTCAAACAGGAAGGTTACAAAGGTCTTGCCGCCGCTGCGCAAGGTGAAATAACAGGCATTTGCCAGCGCGTGCGCGGGGGTAAACAGGGAAACGGTGCGCAGGAAGAAGGTGGCAAGGGCACGAATTTCCACGGTGGATTTGCCGTAAATGCCCGTAAGCAAGGGGGCCGCCGCCGCAATCAAAATGCCCAAGCCCGTACACATGATCATGGTGAACACAATGAGCTTGCGGTCTGTGTCCTTGGCCTCTTCGATTTTGTTCGCCCCCAAAATCTGCCCAACAATGATGCCGATGGCACTGCCCATAGCCGTAAAGGACACGGTGAAGACATTGGAAATCGTCGAAGAAATTTGGTAGGCGGAAACCACATCGTAGCCGTGGAGGGAGTAGCACTGGGCAAGCATGGCCATGCCGCCTGACCAAAGGGTTTCGTTCATCAGCAGGGGGAAGGATTTTTTCAAGATCTCTCCAAAGAGGCGGCGAGGCATGGTGAGCTTGCGGTAAATGCCGCCGAAAAGGCTCTTGCCCTCCTTGCTGAAATGACCGTAGACCGCCACAACGCCCAGCTCCACGAAACGGGAAGTGACCGTTGCCCAAGCCGCACCCGCAGAACCTAAAGCGGGCGCACCCAAATAGCCGAAAATCAGAATCGCATTGAGGCCCAGATTGACAACCACTGCCGTGATGCCTGCCACCATAGGAGCCATGGTCTTGCCGCACTCCCGCAGAGTGCCTGCGTAGCACTGCGCCAGCGTGCTGGGCAGCAGACCCACCAGCATGATGTACAAATACTCCTTGGCATAGTAGAGGCTCGCCTGAATATTCTCCACTTCGCCCTCGCCCTTGAGATAGAGCAGGATCAGATCCTCTCCCCACAGACCGAAAATCAGCGCGGCGATGGCAAAGAGGAAGGTGCAAATGTAAATTTTGAAACGGAAGGCATGGCGCACGCCCTCCCTGTCGCCGCTTCCGAAAAACTGCGCCCCGAAAATGCCCGCACCGGAAACCGCACCGAAAATTGCCAAATTAAAGACAAAAATCAGCTGGTTGCTGATGGCCACGCCGGTCATCTGCACCGTTCCCACCTGCCCGACCATGATGTTGTCCAGCAGGGAAACAAAATTGGTAATGGCGTTTTGAATCATCATGGGCACAGCCACCAAAAGTGCCATGCGGTAGAATGCCCAATTCCCAAAATACCTGCTCCGCAGGCTGCTCTGCTTCATAAGTCCTCCCGAAAATACATTATTATACAATATTGTAGCAAAAAAGCTGAAAAAAAGCAAGAGGCGGCAACCCTCTTGCATGACCTTAAACAGGATCTTGAATTTTATCAAGAATATATTGAAAATGTCAAAATTCTGCGTTATAATGTGTGTATATTATGAGGTATAGTTATTGCTATAAGCTGTAAAAAGATTCGGAAAAACTTATTGATATGAAAATGAAAATGATGTAATTCGGAGAAACGGCACATATAGATCTTAACGCCGTGAAAAGCAAGGAATAAACGGGTCGTTTTCTCCGAATACTGTAGAAAAAACTGTACGATATTGTAGAGTTTATTTCTGTTGACTAATTTTTAAATTGGGATTTTGTAAGGAGCTGCATATGGAATTAACATTACAAAATGTTGGCATAATTTCTAACGCCAAAATCAAATTGGAGGGTTTAACGGTTATTTGCGGAAGCAATAATTCCGGCAAATCAACAGCAGGGAAAGCATTATACGCAACAGTTGAATCTTTAAGTAATCTTGAAGATAAATTGCACGACGAACTTATAACAAACTACCGAAAAACATTGTCGAGTGTTTCTCGGCTGCTTGATTTAGATAGTATCAGCAAGTATATTGATTTCGAGAAGATGCAAGATGCGATGGAAAAAGATCTCTCTCCTCTTTTGCATACAAGTTTGACCTATCGCCGTCCGACAGAATATATTAGTGCAGTAGAGCTTTTTCTCAATCTGAAAGATGCAGTTGAGTATATCACACCTGATGCGCTGTTATGCTTTACCAGAAAGCCGAAAAGCGATTTACCAAAGAAATTCTTCGTTTTTTTAGACAACTATAACGAAAATAGAGAGAGGGCACTTTCTGTTCTGCGCAGCTTAAATAAATATTATTTCGACGAAGATTTGCATGTGTTTGCTCAAGATAGCGTTGCCTCTCTTTTTAATAAGGAATTTAACGGGCAGGTTTATCCGGTTAATCTGAAAAGTAAAGAAAAAAGATCGTCTGTTTCCATTAGTAAAAACGGGGAGATGGGATGCGCTTTTTATATAACGGAAAAAAAAGGGATAACTGCTCAAGTATCTGAGAGTAAACTATTTTTAAACAATGCAATTTATGTGGAAGATCCTTACGCTTTAGATAAAATTAGCGATGAAAATCTCTCTGTTATATATCGGCTCGGAAACCGTTTGGATTATTCGCATTCTGCTAAATTGAATAGATTATTATCAAAAAGAGGAACCAATTCGTTGATTGAGCAATCTATAAATCAAGAACGATACAAGGATATCATTCATAAAATTAATGATATTATTCCCGGAACATTAACAATGCGTGATTCGGGGATGTATTACGAAGAAACCGATAAAGAACCTTTGAGAGTACAGAACTTGGCTACCGGCTCCAAGATGTTTTCGATAATTAAGAGCTTACTTGAAAAAGGTGAGATTAATTTTGATACAATGCTAATCCTTGATGAACCCGAAGCACATCTTCATCCCGCTTGGCAAAATATTTTTGCGGAAGTAATGGTGTTGCTTGCAAAGGAACTTGACACTCACATTCTGTTAACGACCCATAGCCCCAATTTCTTAATGGCTATCGAAGCGTATTCTAAAAAATACAAATTAGAAGAAAGAGCGAATTATTATATAGCTAAGCATACAGACAATGATTATATGGTTGACTATGTATGTGTTAACGGAAGAATTAGCGACATATATTCTTCCTTTGCCTTGCCTCTTGTTCAGGTGAAAAAATTAAAAGACGAATGAGGTGAAGCATATGATAAATTGCAACGATATTGTAGACTATCTTAAGCATAATTATCATTATGTTAAGAAGATTTCCGAATTATCAAATAATGAAAAAGTCAAATGCACCGAAGATGCGTTTGACTTCGATGCAATCAAAAAGGCGATTTATGGCGATAATTGTGCATCTTCTGATGCACTGCTTATCAAAAGAAACTTAAATTTGATCGAATTTAAGACTGGTTTTGATGCACCCGAAGAAACATTATCTGATAAGATCCGCAAAGAAAACTTGTTGCTTAAGATTAGAATCAAAGCATATGAATCACTTCATTTGTTACAGACTGCAATAATAGACGAAATATCGTCTGAGGATAAATTAGCAGAAAACATTAAAATTGTATTTTGTGCCGTTATTGATACAGCGGAAAAGGCTATTGCCGAAGATCTTATTTCGGACATCTTGACTGATGCAGGAGGTATGCGTGAGGAAAAGAGTTTTAAGGTGCGAATAATTGAGACGGGATTGGGAATGTACCGAAAACAGACGGATAGGCAAAAGAAATTATTCTATGATGAAACCTTTGTTCTTTATGATTACGAATTTGACAAGAACATACATAGATTTAGATAGGGCCTCTCAAGAATAATTCTGTGATTTAAAAGTTAAAGGGAAACGCAAGATAAAGAGACTCGAAATGTTTCTTGACCTACGCACGCACCACCGAACCCGCAC
>JAZOAV010000161.1:0-31364 GCA_045595645.1 Faecousia sp. | reverse complement strand
CCGGTGGCGAGGCCGGCTAAACCTTGGAGTTCGGAGGGAATGATGATCTTGGTGGCCTGACCGTCGGCGATCTTCTGCATGGCTTCCAAAGCCTTGAGCTTGATGACCTGATCGTTGGGGCATGCCTCATTCAGCATCCGCAGGGATTCAGCCGTTGCCTTCTGCACAGCGAGGATGGCCTCTGCCTGACCTTGGGCACGGAGAATGGCAGACTGCTTTTCTGCATCGGCACGGAGAATGGCAGATTCCTTCTCACCTTCTGCAACCAGAATCTGAGAATGCTTGGTGCCTTCCGCCTGCAAGATCGCCTGACGGCGGTCACGCTCGGCCTTCATCTGCTTTTCCATGGAGTTCTGGATATCCTGGGGAGGCAGAATATTCTTCAGCTCCACACGGGTAACCTTGATACCCCAGGGGTCGGTGGCTTCGTCCAAAATGGAGCGCATCTTGGTGTTGATGACATCACGGGAGGTCAGGGTCTGGTCCAGTTCCAAATCGCCGATGATGTTACGCAGGGTGGTAGCGGTCAGAGTCTCCATGGCCAGCATGGGACGCTCCACGCCGTAGGTATAAAGCTTGGGGTCGGTAATGGAGAAATACACCACGGTGTCAATCTGCATAGTGACATTATCCTTGGTGATAACAGGCTGAGGAGGATAGTCCAGAACCTGTTCCTTCAGGCTCACACGCTTGGCTACTCGATCCAAAAAGGGCCACTTCATGTGCATGCCCACCTGCCATACCTCATGGAAGCCACCCAGCCGCTCAATCACATAAGCTGTGGACTGCTTGACCACATAGATATTCTTTATGACAACAATGAGTGCCAAAACAACCAGCGCAATTACAATAATAAATGCCGAGGGAATGCTTGCTGCGAGAATCATAATCGTACCTCCTTTTTACTGACTGCGCTCTACGCACAGTTTTGCGCCCTCGATGCGCACAATGCGCACAGGGACATCCTTTCCGATGGGTTTTCCATCCACACTTACGGCCGTCCACTCCACGCCGGACACCCGAACAGCGCCCTTTCCATGGAGATTGTCAATAGCCTCGGTCACGGGAACGACCTTGCCGACATTGCCTTCCGCATTGGTGACAACTCTGCGGGGATTGATGTACTTCCGCACCAATGGCCGCAGACAGAGCAGTAGCACAACGGACACGGCAACAAAGCAAACACACTGCACCCACAGATGGCCTCCAAAGAGGGCAACCAGCATAGCAATCAAAGAGCCGCCCACAAACCAAAGCGAGGTTAAAGAAACAGTACAGGCCTCCCCGATTGCAAAGAGAATCAGCAGACCCATCCAAACCCATTCCATATAGGCTTCCATTTTTCCACCTCCTTTATATCCAGTGTATCACATAGAATTCTCAAGGTCAAGAAAAATCGATATTTTTCTAAAAAATGCTCAATGCACAGATTTTCGTTGCAATACGACAGAAAATGGGATATAATACATACATTAGACATAAAGTGTCAGTAGAATTCAGCGTGGGCTCTCAACCCCGAGGGCGCACGGGAAGGGATTTTATAATGGATAAAATGACAATGGCAGTTCCCTGTCTCTTTGGCCTGGAGGGCTTGGTAGGAGACGAGCTGCGGCGCATGGGCATGGAAGGCGTGCGGGTAGAAGACCGTCGGGTCTTTTTTGAGGGAGATTTCGCCGCTATGGCCAAGGCCAACATCGGGCTTCGCATGGGCGAGCGTGTGATGATTCTCCTGGGGCGTTTCCCCGTCCACAGCTTTGAAGATTTATATCAGGGCGTGAAGGCCATTGAGCTGGAACGCTTTATTCCCAAAAACGGTGCCTTCCCTGTGAAGGGCTACAGTCTGGACTCCCAGCTTCACAGCGTTCCCGACTGTCAGGCCATCGCTAAAAAGGCGGCAGTAGACCGTTTGGGTGCAAAATACGGCCTGAGCTGGCTTCCCGAAACGGGCGAAACCTATCAAATCCGCTTCTCCATTATGAAGGACATCTGCGAAGTCTTTTTGGACAGCTCCGGTGCCAGCTTGCACAAGCGGGGCTATCGTGCCGTAGGCAACGAAGCCCCTCTCCATGAAACCATGGCGGCGGCATTGGTCAATCTGTCCCGCTATCGAGGACGGGATTTCTTCTGGGATCCCTTCTGCGGCTCGGGTACCATCGTTATTGAAGCAGCTTTGGCTGCGCTCAACCGTGCCCCGGGTCTGAATCGGGACTTCGGCGCGCAGAAATGGGCCTGTGTTCCCACGGAAATCTGGGAACAGGCACGGCAAGAAGCAAGGGACAAGGAGTTCCGTGGGGAATACCGCATTTTGGGTACGGATATTGATCCCAAGAGCCTGTCTATCGCCATTGCCAACGCCAAAAAAGCAGGCGTATCCAAATATATCGAATTTCGGGAGGCAGATGCCACCAAGCTGAGCCTGCCCACGGACAAGGGCGTGCTTGTTTGCAATCCCCCCTACGGTGAGCGCATGATGGAGCAGAAATCTGCCCAACAGCTCATGCGAGCCTTCGGACGACATCTGAAATTTGCCGACAGCTGGAAAAAGTATATCATCTCCTCCGAGATGGAGTTCGAGCATTTCTTCGGCAAGCAGGCGACCAAGAAACGCAAGCTGTATAACGGCAGATTGCAGTGTAATGTGTATATGTATTACTGAGGAAGGTGATTCGGTTGAAGCATTTGTTTATCCTCAATCCCGCTGCAGGAAAGTATGACCACACGGGTGAATTCTCCCAGCGTATTCGGGAGGTCTGCGAGCAGAAGGGCTTAGACTATGAGATTTTGGTGTCCCGTGCCCCTGGCGATTGCACCACCATTGCCCAAGCCGCCGCCGCAACAGGCGAAGACCTGCGCATTTACGCCTGCGGCGGAGACGGCACACTGAACGAGGTGGTCAACGGAGCAGCAGGTCATGCCAATGTTGCCGTGACCAATTTCCCCGGCGGCTCCGGCAATGATTTTATCCGAATCTTCTCCCAGCCTGCCGCCTTTTCCGACTTGAACCGTCTGTTGGATGCAGAAGTAGCCGAGTTTGACCTAATTCGCTGCGGCAATCACTACGGTATCAACATCTGCTCCATGGGCCTGGATGCCCGCATCGGCACTTCTATGAGCAAGTACAAGCGTCTGCCTCTTGTCAGCGGTCACGGTGCCTATCTTCTGTCCACCGGCGTAAATATGATCAAGCCCTTGGCGCATCCCTATACCGTGGAAATTGACGGCAAAAGCATCAAGGATGAACTGACCATGATCTGCATTGCCAACGGAAGCTGGTACGGCGGTGGCTTCCATCCCGTTCCCGAAGCCAGAACCGACGATGGCCTTTTGGATATTCTTTTAGTCAAAAAGCTCTCCCGCTTGCAGGTAGCAAAGATCATCGGACTATATAAGGCGGGAAGATATCGTGAAGTGCCCCATTTAGTCACTTCCTACCGCGGCAAAAAGGTCCGCATTCTCTGCGAGGAACAAAGCGAGATCAACTTAGACGGCGAACTGCTGATGGCGCAGGATGCTACCTTTGAAGTTGTCCCCAAGGCCATTCGCTTCTTCTACCCCAGAGGACTTACTTATTAAATCAACGGATGGGAATGGTCTGCATCAGTGCCAACAGGCGGTCTGCATGGCGAGCCTCCTCTGCGGCAAGGCTTGTAAACAGACCGTATTGAGCAGGAAACTGCTCGGCGGCCGCCGTGTAACGCTGCACTGCATCCGTCTCCCCATGATAGCACTCCCGCACTGCTTGACACAGCTCCGACGGAAGCTCCGTCTGTTCTGCCGTTCGGGAAACGGCACAGCCGAATTGGAGATAATACAGTGCCGCAAGCTGCCTTGCGTGACGCTCCTCGTCCCTTGCCAAGCTCAGAAACAGATTTCGCTGTTTTGGAAAGCGCATTGCCAAACGGCGGTAGCTCTCCGCCGCTTGCAATTCATACTTATAAAAATCCCCAAGGCTCTGTTCCTTGGAAGCGGTCACTCTGGCCCACACCGCCTGTACTGCCTCCTTGTTATATACATCCATGTGGATCCCTCCCTTCCCGACAGCTTATGCAGAAGATCAAAAAAGGGTGTTGCGCTTTTCCTGAAAATACGCTTTCTCTTGGGATAATTTTTTCAATTTTCTCTCTTGCTTTTCAGCAGATTATCTACTAATATAGTTCTATAGAATTTAAGGAGGATTTCTTATGAAAAAACCCATTTTAGTTATTATGGCCGCCGGTCTGGGCAGTCGCTTTGGTGGGATGAAGCAGATCACCCCCGTAGACGAGCAGGGCCATATCATTATGGACTTTTCTATCTTCGATGCCATCCGTGCCGGCTTCGGCAAGGTGGTTTGCATCATCAAAAAGGAAAATGAGGCTGATTTTGAAGCCGTGATCGGTGCCCGCCTGCGCAAGCATGTGGAGCTGGTCTATGCCTATCAGAGTCTGGATATCCTGCCCGAAGGCTTCACTATCCCCGAAGGACGGGTCAAGCCCTGGGGAACCGCTCATGCGGTGTGGTGCGCCAAGGATGTGCTGGACGGCCCCTTTGCCGTTCTGAATGCCGACGATTTCTACGGCAAGGAAGCCTTTGAGGTTATCGCAAAATTCCTGATGTCCGAACACAGGAGCAACGAGCATGCCATGGTAGGCTATCGCCTGTGCAACACCCTGACGGACAACGGCTCTGTTGCCCGCGGCGTCTGCGAAATGGACGAAAAGGGTCATCTGACCGATATTGTTGAGCGCACCAAGATCATCAAGCAGGGCGAAGGCGCCGCCTTTACCGAGGACGGCGAGACCTACACGGAGCTTTCCGGCGACAGCTTGGTTTCCATGAACTTCTGGGCCTTCCAGTATGAGATTTTGGAGCGTTTTGAAGGCTGGTTCTGCGAATTCCTGCGCAACGCCCTCCCCTCCAATCCCCTGAAGGCTGAGTTCTTCCTGCCTCTTGTCGTATCTGCCATGATTCAGGCCAAGAGCGACAGCATTGAGGTGCTGACCAGCGGTGCCCGTTGGCATGGCGTGACCTACAAAGAAGATCTGCCCTCCGTTGTGGAAGCAGTGAAAGCCATGAAGGACGCAGGAGACTATCCTGTGCATCTCTGGGGGTAAGTATGATAAATCAAGCTCTGAAAGCCTTCGCCTTACGGGGCGAAGTCATTTACAGCGGCCGCTATGGCCACGGTCACATCAATGACACCTACGCTGTCGCCTGCGACAGCGGTTGTATGTACATTTTGCAGCGAGTCAATTCCAACATTTTCACCAAGCCTTGGGAGCTGATGGAAAATGTGGATGCCGTCACCCGTTTCCTGAGCGAGCGCACAGACGACCCCCGCGGCTGTCTGCGTTTGGTGCCCACTCACGAGGGCAAGCCCTATTTTGTAGACGACGAGGGCGGTCACTGGCGGGCATTCCCCTTTATTCGTGACAGCATTTGTCTGCAAAAGGCGGAAAGTCCCGAGGATTTCCGTCAAAGTGCCGTGGCATTCGGGCAGTTCCAACGGCTGTTGGCAGACTTCCCTGCCGCACAGCTCCATGAATCCATTGCCAATTTCCACAACACCGTAGACCGTTATCGCCAATTCCACGAGGCTTTGGCTGCCGACTGCATGGGCAGAGCCGCCTCTTGTCAGGCAGAAATTGACTTTTATTTGGCAAGAGAATCTGAGGCAGGTGCCATCGTAGAGCGTTTGGCCGATGGCCGTCTGCCTCTGCGCGTGACCCATAACGACACCAAGCTCAACAATGTCATGCTGGACTTTGACAGCAGACAGCCTCTGTGTGTCATCGATTTGGACACCATCATGCCCGGCTCCGCCCTGTATGACTTTGGGGATTCCATCCGCTTCGGTGCCGCTACCGCCGCCGAGGACGAGCAGGATTTGAGCAAGGTCTCCATGAGTCTGGAGCTGTTCCGCATCTACACGGAGGGCTTCCTCTCTGCCTGCGGCGAGAGTCTGACGGAAACAGAAATTGCCATGCTGCCCATGGGCGCAAAGATGATGACCTTAGAGTGCGGTTTGCGCTTCCTGACAGACTATCTCAGCGGCGACACTTATTTCAAAACCGCCCGTGAAGGGCACAATTTAGACCGCGCCCGCACCCAGCTTACCTTGGTTGCAGATATGGAGGCCAAGTGGGCACAGATGACGCAAATCGTGAAGGAGGCGCAAGCATGAAGGTTTTAGTCACCGGCGGTGCCGGATATATCGGCAGCCACACCTGCGTAGAACTGATCGAAGCGGGACACACCCCCATCGTCATTGACAATCTGCGCAACTCCAACCCCAAGAGTCTGCAACGGGTACGGGAAATTACCGGACAGGAAATCGCCTTCTATGAAGGGGATGTACGGGACGAAGCCCTGCTCCATCGGATTTTTGACGAGCACGACATTGGCTGCGCCATTCATTTTGCGGGTCTGAAGGCCGTGGGCGAATCCGTTGCGATTCCCTTGGAATACTACCAAAATAATCTCTGTTCTACCATGACCCTTTGTAAGGTCATGGGCGAGCGGGGTGTAAAGAATATCATCTTCTCCTCCTCTGCCACCGTCTACTCCGGCGACAACGAAATGCCCCTGCGGGAAAGCTCCAAAACGGGCAACTGCACCAACCCCTACGGCTGGACAAAGTATATGGGCGAGCAGATCCTTCGGGATGTCGCCAAGGCGGATGCAGAATGGTCTGTGGTGCTGCTTCGCTACTTCAACCCCGTGGGCGCACACGCCAGCGGTAAGATTGGCGAGCATCCAAACGGCATTCCCAACAACCTCATGCCCTACATTTCCCAGACCGCCATCGGCAAACGGGAGCGGCTGAGCGTGTTTGGTAACGATTACGACACCCCCGACGGCACCGGGGTGCGGGACTACATCCATGTGGTGGATTTGGCTAAAGGCCATGTAGCCGCCGTCGCCTATATGAGCGAGCACAAGGGCGAAGCCGTGTTCAATTTGGGCACGGGCACGGGCTACAGCGTGCTGGATATGGTAAAGGCTTTTGAAGAGGCCAACCATGTAAAGGTTCCCTATGTCATTGCAGAACGCCGCCCGGGCGACTTGGCCACCTGCTACGCAGACCCCGCCAAGAGTGCCGAGCTTCTCAACTGGCACGCCACTCACGATCAGGTGGATATGTGCCGCGACACTTGGAATTGGCAGTCCCAAAACCCCAACGGCTTCGATGATTGATAGAAATAACCGCCTCTTTCCCAAATCGGAAAAGAGGCGGTTGTCTTTATTTTTCCTGTAGTAACGAAGCGGCGAGGGTCTTATTTTTCTCTGCTAAATTACGAAGACGCCGCAAATTCTCGGTTGCATTGACTTGGTCGCACAGAGCTTCCTCTATCAGATGGCAGATCTTTTTCCCGTCTGCCTGCTCCAGGTGCACATAATGACGCTGTCCCAAATCGTCCAAAAATCCACTGACCTTGGGATCATAGACCACACCGACCATGGGGATTCCCAATCCTGCGGCAAAAACCAGAGTGTGCAGTCGCATGGATACCACCAAACGCATGCTTCTCAGCAGACGAATCACATCCTCGCCCCGCTCCCCTGCCTCCATAATCTCGCAGGGACAGCGTAGCTGCGCTGCCAGACTTCGCGCCAAGGGCAAGTCTCGATCAGGCTCCATGCAATAGAGAATGGGATACAGACCGTGCTTGGCATAGACCGTCTCAATGGTCTCGGCAAACACACGCTCAGAATAGCCCTTCCAAGGGCGCAACGAAAACAGAGCATATTCCCTCTCCTCAGACAGTCCGCTTGCCCGCGCGCCATCCGTTTCCAGCAGCAATGCCGGATCAGCGGTGAGATGGACATTGTCCTGATTCACACCGATCTCCTTCAAAAAGCTGTAGGAATAGGTGTCTCTCACGGAAATCATATCGGCACAGGCATTGAGGGTCTTGGCTGTACGCCTGCGGTTGCGCTTTTTGGAAACAGGGCCAATGCCACAGCCATAGAGCATGACCTTACAGCCCTGCCGCTTGGCCTGACGAATGCTGTACAGATAGTATAATAAAGAACGGGTGCTGGTGGCATCCTGCATCAGCGTGCCACCACCGCTGATGTACAGCTTGGTGTGCTTGAGTTGCTTCCAGACTTTTCCCAAGCGGAAGATGTGCAGAGAAGAAATGCGAGCATTCAGCGAAGTCGCTCTCGGTGTCCGGCTGAGAGCGCAAACAGGCAAATCAGGATCGATGTCCCGTAGCTGTTTCACGATAGAAAGCAGGATGGCATCATCCCCACGGTTTCCCTTGCCGTAAGCGCCGCAGATCAAAGCACCGTCCCTGTGGGCATTGCGCTCCCGGCGGCGCAGGATGGTTTCATAGATGCTCTTTTGCTTGGCAATCATATGCTCCAGAGAAAATTCCTCCCGCACCTTCCGATGCAGTGCCTCAGCCATGCGGCAACGCTGTTCCGGCTGCTCGATCATACGATTCATGTACTCACTGAGCTGGCGAATGTTCCTTGCCTCAAACAGCAAGCCGTCCACCTCATGCTCAATCAGATCCGGCACACCGCCCACACAGGAAGCAATGGTAGCGCACCCCATCCGACCGCCTTCGGGCAAAGCGTAGGGAAATCCCTCCGACAGCGAGGTGAGCATATTCACATCCAGGGCATGATAAAAGCTGTCGATGTCCCGTTCCCAACCCACAAAGCAAATGCTTTCCCCAGGGCACAAACGGCCGGCAAGCTCACGGATCTCCGCCTCCTGTTCTCCGTCGCCCGCAATGAGCAAACGGGCAGAGGGATGTTTTTTCACCGTTTCCGAAAAAGCCTGCACCAAGGTGGTCATGTCCTTCACGGGAGAAATACGGGCGGCAATGCCGAACACGACAGAATCCCGCTCACGCTTCAGCCCTATTTTCCTGTCATATTCCTCCCGGGAAACAGGCTTCCGCTGCTGCGAGAAATCAACGCCGTTGTAGAGCGTATAAATTTTCCAGGGGTCAAAGCCACGGGAGATCAGCAGACGGGTCATCCAGTCGGAAACGCCCAACCACGCATCAAAATGGGGCAGTACTGTTTTGTTAATGTTTCCAAACGTCAACGCCGCGAAAGGACGCCCCATATAGTCCAGCTTATAGTCGGAGTGAACTGTGGTGATCACAGGAATCCCCGCCTTGCTCCGAAGAAGCATTCCCATCAAATTGGCCCGTGCGCCGTGGCAGTGGATGACCTGATAGCCGTCATGTCGAATCATGGCTAAAATCCGCTTCCGTACACGGAACAGGTTCCCATCCTCCATCACCGTGGTGGGAATGCCCAGTTGTCTTGCTTCGGCGGCAAACTCTCCCTCGGTGAAGCAGACCAAATGCACCGTCTCACTTCGGTTCAAGCCAGCCAAAAGGGACAGGACATGGGTCTTTGCTCCGCCTACATCTCCGCCGGAAATCATATGAATTATTTTCATTGTCGAAACCTCTTGCAATCCAATCAGTAATACGCTATAATTATACTACATATTTGCAAAAGAAGCAATCCCAAGGAGGTATTTTATGAAGCGTTGGAATTGGATCGATATCCTTATTGTGCTGATTTTGGTCGCGGCAGCTGCATTTGCAGCCATGAAATTTGTCGGCGGTGATGCAGATGAACCCACAGCACCGATCGTGAACCACACGCCGGCAGAACAGAAGCTTCGTATTGTCGTAAGCTGTACGGATGTAACGCGAGAGCTGGCAGAGAACATCATCGCCTCTTTGGAAAGCGAACCCCGCAACATCAACGGAAACATGGTAGAGAGAACCCGTCTTCTCAGTGGTGCCACGCTTCTTGACGGTCATGTGACCGATTGGGAGATTTGCGAGCAGGACGGTGAGCTTGTAGAACTGCGCCTGACAGTGGAATCCGATGTGCAAACCTCCAACACCATCACCCTCATCGGCATACAGGAGATTCGCATCGGCAACAGCCACTTTGTCAAAACCGTGGATATTGAGATCCAAGGCACCATCGTTTCCATGACGGAGCTTGCCAAATGATCCGCGCTATCACCGAAAGTCGAACTTGGCGGCTGTTATGCGCTCTGTGGCTTTGGTTGCAGGGAAGCTGGGCAGGCCGCGGAATGAAAGCATTGGGGCGCAGTTGGCGGGCTTCGGCAAGCTATCGTCTGTTAATCAAGCTGCTCTGTGCGCCCTCTGCGGTGGAGCGTTCCGCTTTCTATCGCTTCACGGAAGGGCTGAATGTATGGCTGCACCGTATCGGTCGTCGGCTTCAAAAGAGCTTTTCTGAGAGCTTTTTCTGTAGGAATCTGCGTACCGCTCTGCAAAACAGCACTCTGATCAGCCGCTTCTGCCGCAACGGAGTCACCGGCATACTGCTGAGCTGTGCCGCCTGCTATGCCATCATTGACTATCTGTTGCGGGATGTGTTGCAGTTCAGTGCCATTGCCTCCGTTTGGGACGAGGGATTGATGCTTCTGTGCCTGTTTTGGGTTATCTGCCAGCGCATGAGCGGTGAAAAGCCCCTGAAGGGTCGAACCACAGCGGCAGAGCTGCTTTTGATTCTCTATATGCTGCTGGGCCTGATTCTGCTGCTGTTCACTTCTGAACAGCATTGGTCCGTCAACATCACGGGTTATCGTGCCAGCATGCAGTATATCCTGATGTTCTTCCTGATCATCCGCCTGATTCGGAGCGAAGCAGACCTGATGCGCATGTATCGGCTGATGATCGCCATTGCCACAGTCTTGGCTCTGCATGGCATCTATCAATATATTGTCGGCACCGAAATCCCCGCTCACTGGACAGATATGGCAGAAGGTGCAGTGCGCACCCGTGTATTCTCCATTTTCAGCAACCCCAACATTATGGGTGCCTATATGATCCTCTTTGCTCCCATGGCCATTGGCATGGCATATGCCCAAAAAAATCTGCGTGGCAAGCTGCTGTACTGGTTCTGCGGTATCTGTATGTGCGTGGCCTGCCTGTTCACCATGTCCCGTGGTGCATGGCTGGCACTGGCAGTCGCCGCAGTGGTCTTTTGCCTGATCATAGACCGCAGACTGCTGGGCATCATGCTCATTGGCGGCATTTTTTCCTGCTTCTTGCCCTTTGTACAAAGTCGTATCGGTTATCTGTTTACCGACGAATTTGCCGCTTCCAACGCCGTCGGCGGCCGCGGAATGCGCTGGGACAAAGCCTTCGGCTATCTGACCCAATACGATGCTTGGAATTTAGGCTTGGGCTATGGTATGTACGGCGGTGCCGTTGCCGTGCAAAATCCTGTCAACCCGAATCTGCAATATATGTATGTAGACAATTATTATGTGAAAACCCTGGCCGAAAACGGCATTGTCGGCCTGTGCGGTCTGCTCACTGCGCTGAGCGGTTTGCTCTGGGGCGGTTTGCGCTCCTGCGGTCGTACAACAGCCCATGGCCACCGTCCCCTGTGTGCGGGAATGCTGGCCTCTCTCATCGGTATTTTGGTACAGAGCTTCTTTGAAAGTCTGTGGGAAGAACCCTATCTCATGGCATTGTTCTTTGTGATTGCCGCCATGATGATCTATCTCGGTTTTCATCAAGAGAAAAAACAATCCCTCTAATAGAAACAAAAAGGAGGAACAGCGATTTGCAATGCGGTAACTGTGGACGAGAGATCCCCCTGTCCAGCGGCAAATGCCCCCATTGCGGAGCAAGTGCGGCGCAGCAAGAATATTTCCATGCCCCTGTAAAACAAAATACACCTGAAAAGCCGCAGGCTCCGCGCCGTCCTCCCCAAAAACGCCATCCGGTCAAGGACAGCACTCCTCCACGGAAGAAGCCTGCTTCCAAAAAGCCTGCGGCGAAAGCAAAGCCCCCTGTAGAAAGAAAGAAACGCACTCCCCGCTCCAAGATTCTTTTTATCGTGTTGCTATTTTGGGCTGTCCTTGCCATTAGCGTGTACAGCTCCTCGTTCTCCTTTTTCAGCAATGACGACCGTTATCTGCAAACGGGGGAGGATTTTGTGCGTGCCCTCATCTTGCAGGACGAAGCCTCGCTGTCAAGCTATATTCACAGCAGCATGCGCGGAAATCTGTACCCCTTGGGTCATCAAGGGGCAGACTCCTGTGAGGTTCACGGAAGCGTGGCAGATGAGGCAGATGCCGAATCTCTGGGCCGAGAGCTGTCTGAGCAATACGGCCTGCAGGAGACCGTAGCAGCGGCCCGCTGGATATTGGTGGAATACACCATGGAAGAAAACGGGCAAACCACGACCTGTTCCATAGAGGTTTTGCTGGCTAATATCGGCGGCGATATCTACGCAGTAAAGACAAGAAACATGATAGACGATGCCGCAATTTCAAGTACGACATAGCGAGAAAAGGAAGTGCCAAATGCCCAAGCGTGCCATATCCGTCACCGAAAAAGAGATACGACTCCCCTTTGGTATTGTCAAAACAGTAGAATCGGGCCGTTATGAGCCGGAGAGCCGCAGCGCACCCCACTACCATTCCAATCTGCAATTATATTTCGTGACCGGCGGCAAGGGTTCGCTGCAATTTTCTCTGCGCCGCTGCTTTGTCTATCCCGGAGATGTGGTTCTCATCAATGCCAACGAGCTGCACACGGAGTACAGCAGTCAAAGCAAGCCCTTGGAGTACCTTGCGCTGGAGCTGGATCTGCTCGAAATTCTCCCCAAAACAGGCAACGAGCAGGGCTTTCTCCAAATCCATCGTGAGGATTTTGAAGAACTGCTCTCCTTGCTTCGCATCATTCAGACAGAGTTAGACCAACGGCAAGCCAATTCCACCTCTCTGTGCAACCATTTGGCGGCGTGTATTCTGCTTCGTCTGTTGCGGGAGGACAGCTTTACACTGCTGCAACCCCAGCGCAGCGAAAAGAATTGTCAGCTTGTGTACAACTACATTACCGACCACTTTGCTGAAAAGATTGACTTGGATTCCCTTGCGGCTTTGGCAGGTCTGAACAAATTCCATTTGGCGCACGCTTTCAAGGAGCTCTACGGCTGTTCCATCAACAGCTACCTGCAAGAATGTCGCATACGAGAGGCGACCCGCCTATTGTCGGAAACGAAGATCGGAATAACGGAAATCAGCCGCTTGGTCGGCTTCAACACTCCCTGTCATTTCAACAGTATCTTCCGCGAGCGCATGAAAACAACCCCCTTGGCCTACCGCAAGGCAAATCGCAAATAATACAGTACGCCCCTGTCTCATTGACAGGGGCGTTTTTCGCTTCAAGAACCGATTTTATTGGGTGGACTCACCACGCCCTTGTGCAGTTTGGGCAAATACCAGCTTTCGTAAGAGTTCGGCAAACAGTCCCGTTCATCGGCATACCAATCGTCCCACAGCTTTCCCCACGGGCGTAAATAGATGGTATAATAGAACGCATCCTCCTTGCTGTTGGGAGTGGCATAATAGCCCTCCAAAACCAGCAACTCGTCGTAGATGGCCTTATCGGGATCGATGCACCATTCGTTATGATTCAAATCCTTCTTCCAAAAATGGCCGCCTGTGCTGTAGGCCACACCATATTTGCCCTGCGTGGGCTCCAAACGGAATTCCACCTCTGCCATTGGATCCTGACGGCTGCCATCCTCGTCCCAAAGGGATAACTGCAAATTTCCGTTCCCATCCATGACGATATCCGCACAGCAGTCCCACCAGTAACCTCCGTTTCCCCAATCACGGTAAGCACCGAAGCCTTCTTCCACGACCCACCAGCCGTACCAGCCACGGTTCCAGTAGGCATGCAGTTTTTCCTCCGTAACCCCCGTAGAAATGGTGGGGTTCTCCGTGACTTGTACGATCGTTTCCGTTGATACGGGTGCTTGTGTTGGGACCGTTGATTCTGTAGGCAGAGGCTCCGCAGCTTTGCGGCTGTAGATGCTTTTTGTGCCCAGCAGCTTGTCCTCCACGGTCAAAGTGTCACCATCCACAGTGCCCCGCGTTTCCACGCCCGCACTGTCGGTCATAAGGATGGTATCCCCTTCCAGTGACCATGTAAATTCCCATTCAAAAACAGTGTACTCCGTCCCCGTTCCGTCTGCACGCAGCTCATACCAACTATCATCGGCACCGCTGTTCTCCCCTTGCCGATAAACGGCAACGCACACATATCGCCCCGCCAGCGCAGGGTCAATATTCCGCTCCTCACTGTTTGCAGGATCGGTTTGCGTGGTGGTCGATGTCATTTGTCCCGCAGTGCTTTCCGCGGTCGCATCCGTAGTTGTAACGGCAGGCTGTGTCGTATTCTCCATAACGGTCTGATCGCCGCAGGAAGCCAATATCAGAACAATCGCCGCAAGCATGATGCCTATCAAACACTGTAGGTTTCTTTTCCGAGTACAACATCCCATATAATGACCACCTTTCTATTATGATTATACCAGCATTTCCGCAAAAAATCTACACAGAATTTGTACGGAAAGCACAGATGAACAAAAGACGCCGAGCCTCCTAAGAAGCTCAGCGTTTTTGTGAGATTGCAGATGCAATCGTCAGTTTTGTACGATATTAGCCGTTCTCGCGCATCTTTGCGAAGCACTCGCTGCAGTACACGGGACGATCGGTCTTGGGCTCGAAGGGAACACGAGCTTCGCCGCCGCAGTTAGCGCAGGTAGCAGTGAAGTACTCTCTGGGGCCACGGGTGGCGTTCTTGCGAGCGTCACGGCAGCTCTTGCAGCGCTGGGGTTCGTTCTGGAAGCCTCTCTCAGCATAGAATTCCTGCTCGCCGGCGGTGAACACGAACTCGGAGCCACATTCCTTGCAAACTAAAGTCTTGTCTTCGTACATTTTTGGTTTACCTCTCTTAGTAAGTGAATTTGCCCTGACGGGATTTGAAAAAGGCCTACAGGGTGAGAATATGCGAACGGCTGTGCCGATAACGCCTAAATGTCTTGTGTTAGTATACCATCCACTTCCATTTTTGTCAATAGATGATATTTTCTTTTTGCCGATAAATAAAAATTTGTAAGAAATACACACTTAAAACAGGCGAATTTCAGTTAAAATGTCAACTGTTCTCCTACTTTATGGGGCAATTTCAGGTGTTCCGCCGCCAACTGGGTCACACAACGGCCTCTGGGGGTGCGGGTCAGGAAGCCTATTTGCATCAAATAAGGCTCATAGACATCCTCCAGGGTGATGGCTTCCTCGCCAATGGTGGCAGCCAAGGTCTCCAAGCCCACGGGGCCGCCGTTATAAAATTGAATAATCGCCGTGAGCATCCGTCGGTCAGTGGCATCCAAGCCCAGCTTGTCCACCTCTAACTTGCTCAAGGCATGGTCAGCCGCCTCGCGGGTGATCAAGCCGTCATAGAAGATTTGGGCGAAATCGCGCACGCGGCGCAGCATCCGATTGGCAATACGGGGCGTTCCCCGACTGCGGGAGGACACCTCCATTGCACCCTCCGGTTCAATTTCCATGCCCAACAGGTGCGCAGAACGGACAACAATGCGGCAAAGCTCCTCGGGCGTATACAGCTCCAACCGGAAGCTGACACCAAAACGATCCCGCAGAGGCGCAGAAAGCTGTCCCGCCCTTGTAGTTGCCCCAATCAGGGTAAATCGAGGCAAATCCAATCGAATGGAGTTGGCGGAGGGCCCTTTTCCTACGATAATATCGATGGCAAAGTCCTCCATGGCAGGATACAGGATTTCTTCTACCGCCGTATTCAGGCGGTGAATTTCGTCGATAAAAAGAATGTCCCCCTCGTTGAGATTGGTAAGCAGTGCCGCCAAATCCCCGGCCTTTTCAATGGCAGGGCCGGAGGTAATGCGAATATTGACCCCCATTTCATTGGCAATGACACCGGCAAGCGTGGTCTTGCCAAGTCCCGGAGGGCCGTAGAGCAACACATGGTCTAAGGGCTCATTGCGCCGCTTTGCTGCTTCGATGTAAACACTCAGATTCTCCTTGACCTTTTCCTGTCCGTTGTATTCATACAGCCGCTTGGGGCGCAGGGAAACCTCCTGCTCGTCTCTGGGCGTGTAGCTTGTGGTAATCAGAGGGGCTTCCATATCCTTGGAAAAATCAATGCTCATGCTTTCACCTCATTACCATGGCCCGCAGGCCCTGTCTTATGATTTCCTCCGTTGTCATACCCTCCACAGCGATGCCCTTGAGGGCGGCGGCAATCTCCGCCTGCCCGTAGCCCAATTCAGCCAGAGCTGCCTGCGCCAGAGCCAAATTACTTCCCTTTTGGGGGACAGCGACAGCGGCATCCGCCAGATTGACTTCCGTAACGGCAGTGCCCAGCTTGTCCTTCAGCTCCAAAATGATGCGCTGTGCCAGCTTTTTGCCCACGCCTTGGGCTACGGTCAAGGCTTTTTCGTCCTGGGTCATCACAGCCAGCGTAAACCGCTCCGACGGAACAGCCGACAAAATCGCCAGTGCCGCCTTGGGGCCAACGCCCGTCACGCCTAACAGCAATTCAAAGCAGCGCAGCTCCTCACGGGTGCAGAAGCCGTAGATATCAAAGGCATCCTCCCGAATGTTACAGTAAGTAAAGAGCTTGGACTTCTGCCCCACCTTCAATTTCGACAGGCTGTAAGCCGATGTACGGCAAGCATAGCCCACGCCGTTGCAGTCCACAACGGCAAAATTTTCTTCCAACAGGGTAATTTCCCCGTTCAAATAATAAAACATACTTATCCTCGATTCCGCAGCAGGCTGGTTGCCGAACGGGCATGACACAGGGCGATTGCAATGGCATCGGCAGCATCATCGGGACGGGGCATTCGCTCCATTTTCAGAAAACGCCGTGTCATATCCATGACCTGCCGTTTTTCCGCCTTGCCATAGCCCACCACCGCCTGCTTAACTTGCATGGGTGTATATTCAAAAAGGGGCAGCCCCGCCTTTTCAATGGCGAGCAAAATCACACCGCGACCGTGGGACACTCCAATGCCCGTAGTGATATTGTGTCCCCAAAACAGCTCTTCTACTGCCACCGCCTCCGGCTTTGTGACCTCTAACAGGCGGCACATATCGTCATAGAGGACGGTCAGGCGTTGAGAAAAAGGAAGCTCCGGCGATGTATTGATCGTTCCGTATTGCAGAAGCTGATAGCCCCCTGTTCCGGATGAGATCAAACCAAAACCCGTAGTGGCATAGCCCGGGTCAATGCCTAAGATCCTCACGAAGCACTTCCCCGCAACAACTCCGGCCACTCCGGAACTGCGATATTAAAGAGCCAACAGATAATTCCCAACGCCACAATGCCAATGAGAATCCATGCGGCAATCCGCTTCCACTTGGGACTGGGCACATAAGGCTCCCGTTCTTCTTCTGTGGTCATTTCGTCAAATTTCTCGTTCATTTATAACACCTCATTGTAAATATCTCAGTAATTATACCATAATTTTCTGCCCTTCGCAAGCACTATTGCCATAAGTTTTTGCGCATACTATCCTGAGGTGATTCGGATGCTTTCCATGCTTTGGCGAACCCTGTTATTTTATAGTCTACTGGTTGTGATAATACGGCTGTTGGGCAAGCGGCAAATCGGACAAATGGAGCCTGCGGAATTCGTCGTAACCATGCTTTTGGCAAATTTAGCCACCATCCCTATGGAAAATCCGGATATCCCCATCACCCACGCTCTCATCGCCATCGCCCTCGTCGTGGGCGGCGAGCTGCTTATGGCATACCTCACCCTGCGCTCCATTAAAATCCGCAAATTACTATGCGGAAAACCTGTTATTTTAGTCGAAGACGGACGGATTTCCGAAGAAAATTTGCGGCGTACACGCATCAATTTAGACGAGCTGACCATGCACCTGCGGGAGAAAAATGTCTTTGACCTGTCCCAAGTAAAATTTGCCATTCTGGAAACCAACGGCCAGCTCTCCACTCTGCTGTATTCCAAGGACTGCCCCGCCTCTGCCAAGGAAGCGGGCATCGCCGTAAAAGAAATAGAGCTTCCCATTACTGTGATTTCCGACGGTCGTTTACTCAACGACAATCTGCAAGCGGCCAAGAAAGATCTTCGCTGGGTGGAACAGGAGCTGAAACGGCGCAACTGCACGCAAAATCAGGTATTGCTTCTCACAGTAGACAAGTCCAACCGTGTCTTTTTTGTCCGTCGGCAGGACATGCGCCGGTAATAGAACTCCGCCGTACTTAACCGTATTCTCGGTCAGGTACAGCGGAGTTTGCAGATTATCCGATTGTTTCCGGCATACTCTCCCCGTTTTCCACGGCGGCGACATACCAATCATAATACTTCGGCAGCACATCCGGCAGCACATTGGGGTTATTCGCCTGCTTTACATCATCCCAAAGCTGCCCCCACGGGCGCAGATACAGCACATAGAAGAAGCCGTCTCCGCTGCCGCCGTCGTAGTAGCCGTTAATTTCCACAAGATTCTCATAGGGCGCAACCGAGGGGTCAATGAGCCAATCTCCCGCATACACAGGCTTGTCCATAAAGCTGCCCTGACCGGACATGGCAATTCCCATGGTACCGCCGCCTTCCTCATGGATTCGCAGGATACTCTCCGCCAGCGGGGCTGATTTGGGATGCTCCTCGTCCCAGATGACGATGGTTCCGCGGGCATCACTTCCGATTTCAATGGTAGCGGCGCAATCCCACCAGCTTCCCGTGCTGGCCGCATAATCGCCCATTCCGTCAGAGATATACCACCAGCCGTACCAATCTCCGTTCCAAAATTCCTGCATTTTTGCCACCGTCTCGGCCCATGCCGCAGGGTCGTTTTCGACTCCCAAGGTAGTTTCCAGCAGCTCTGCCCCCTCCAAGGCAAAGGTCAGCACCATGCCCCAGCCCAGATAGTCCATCACGATCACACCATCGGACAAACGCCCTTCAAAGTCGTCTCCTGCCTCGGTAAACTGTAGAGTTTCACCGTCCAGCTTCCAGGTCAGCTTATGCTCCGTGTTGTGGATGTGAAGGGTGGCATCCCCATCCCCATCCAATTCCAAATAGTTTTCACCGTTGAAATAGTCCTCCATGAGATGTACACCGTCATCCGCCTGCACATACACGCCATGATAGATTCCCGCATTGGGGTCATCCTTGCATCCCCACAGACCGCACAATACCGCAAAAAGCAACAGCCATGTTACACTTCGTTTCATCCTTTTTCCATCCTTTACCAATGGTTTTTACAATTATACCATATCTCGAAAGAGAAGGTCAAGATTTGTCCCAAAAAAGAAAAATTCTTCTTTACAGATTGCCTTTTTTCGGGTATACTGTACACGGAAAATTTTGTAATGGAGCAAGGATTATGATTCAATTTGAAGAATATAAGATAAAATTAAACGATTTGAAGCCCAAGCTGGAGGATCTGCAAGCAGCCTTCCTGCCCCAAGCCCTGTTGGACGAGCTGGAGCGGCTCCACGCAATGGCCGAGGCTCCCGGTTTTTGGGACGACCCCGCCCGCTCTCAGAAGGCGGTCATGCGGACAAAGACCTTGGAATCCAAGCGGGATCGCTTCGGGGCAATGCTCACCGCTTGGGACGATTTGTATACCATCTGCGAGATGGCGTTGGAGGAAAATGACGACTCCATGCTGGAAGAACTGACCCAAGGCTACGAAAAGCTGGAAGCCGACATGGAAAGCGCCCGCTTGGAAACCCTGCTCACGGGCGAGTATGACGGCAACAATGCGCTGCTGTCCTTCCATGCAGGCGCAGGCGGCACGGAGGCGCAGGATTGGTGCTATATGCTCTATCGGATGTACACCCGCTGGGCTGAAGCACACGGCTACAGCTACAAGATTTTGGACTATCTGGACGGCGACGAGGCCGGTCTGAAATCCGCCGACATTATGATCGAGGGTCAAAATGCCTACGGCTTCTTAAAGGGCGAAGCGGGCGTGCATCGTTTGGTGCGTGTTTCTCCCTTCGACGCCGCCGGCCGCAGACACACCTCCTTCTCCGCCGTGGAAATCATCCCTGAAATCAACGACGATGTAGAGGTAGAGATTCGTCCCGACGACATCGAAATGCAGGTCTTCCGTTCCTCCGGCGCAGGTGGTCAGCATATCAACAAGACCTCCTCCGCTGTGCGTCTGATCCACAAGCCCACGGGCATCGTGGTTTCCTGTCAGACCCAGCGTGACCAGTTCCAAAACCGTGAAGCTTGTATGCGGATGCTCCGTTCCAAGTTGGTGGAAATCAAGGAGAGAGAGCATCTGGAGAAGATTTCCGATATCAAGGGTGTGCAGCAGAAGATTGAATGGGGCAGTCAGATCCGTTCCTATGTGTTCATGCCCTATACCCTTGCCAAAGACACCCGTACCGGCTACGAAATGACCAACATCAATGCTGTCATGGACGGCGAAATCGATGGTTTTATCAATGCCTACCTGACTTGCGCCGCTACCAACACTTGGGTGACAAAATAATTCCTGTTTTTTGAAAATAAGGCTTGAAATCCAGCTCTTTTTGTGTTATTATTTGATATACTGTGTAAGAATTCCGGCTCACCGTCTGCCGTAAGGACGGCTACTTAGGAGGTTACTATGGAAGTATTAAAGTATGTTTTGATGGCTATGCAGGTCGTCGCCGCTCTGGGTCTTACCCTGATGATCACCCTGCAGTCCGGCAAGGAAAGCGGTTTGGGTGCTTTGGCCGGCAATTCCGACAGCTACATGGGCAAGAACAAGGGCATGAGCAAGGACGCCAAGCTGGCTCGTTGGACCAAGTGGATCGCTGCCGCATTCGTGCTGCTGACCCTCTTCGTCTCCCTGCTGTACACTGCACTTTAATATCTACGATATGACGCCTCTCCAATGCGGAGAGGCGTTGAGCGTGTCAAAGAACCTGTATCGTAGGGGCGATTCATGAATCGCCCGCCTATGAAATGTTTCGGATTCGCCAAAATTATGTAAGAAAACGAAGCTTTTGAGCCGCGCGGGAGGTTCGTGAACCTCCCCTACAAAGTTTTTTGATAGTCTGGACGCCTCTCCAATGCGGAGAGGCGTTTTGTCATTCCTCCTGCATCAGCTCCAACCTCCGAAGCTCTATTCCCTGATAGTAATGGGTTAAAATGTCCTCAAACTTCGCTCCCTGCTCTGCCATAGCCTTGGCACCATATTGGCTCATGCCCACCCGATGGCCGTAGCCGTAGGTGGTAATTTGGATGCGTTCCTCGTTCACCGCAAATTTCATATCCGTGGAGCGCAGTCCAAAGAGCTTGCGCAGGCTTGTCCCTGTAACAGCCACACCGCCTATGTCCACCTCTGCCAAGCCACCTCCGGTGGTGTAGCGGAGCTGCCCAAACCACTGAGGTGCAGATCCCCACAACTTCATCTGGGGATAAGCCGCCAGCAAACGCTGGGAGAAAAGCTCTGTTTCCAATTCCACCGTCTCGGTAAAACGGGGTGCTTCCTCCTCACCGGGACTGGCGACAGACTGCAAATAAGGCAGCTCGTTCCCCCAAACCGCCACCGCAGGCTCGGTTCGCCCACCGGAGCAGGAAAAGTATGTTGCCTCAATCAGCGCATTGTCGTAGACAGCAACCAGCCCGTCCGTCTCCCCTACCGCCTGCCGCGCCGCCTCGTTTACCTCTGCCGTCCACGCCTGACAGCAAGCACTATCCGTGCAAATATCCGCCTGCCAGTGCTTTCCGTTTTCTATCTGCCGCAGGGTAAAGGTACGCGCCGCCACTGCCTGTGCCTTCAAGGCTTCCATGGGAAAGTGTTCCGGCATTTCCCGACTCACTACTCCAACCAAATATTCCCCCAGACTCATCTCCAGCAGCTCGTCCTCATACAACACCTTTAGCTGCAACGCATCGTCAAAGCTTATTCGCAGCTCCTTTCTCTCGGCGGCTACCACCTCTTGCGCCATCCATTTGGGTGCCGACAAAATCCCCATACACAGCAGCCCAACCAAAATCATTGCCCATCGTCTCATTCCAAGAGCTCCTTTCCGTTTGTGATCCTATGATTCAATGAAAAGCTTCTACGCCCTTACGGGCTATAATACTGTTTCTTGATAAAATGGTTTCATAACCATTTTATTGCAGGATAAATATCCTGCACCGCCTATGGCGGCAAGAACAGCATTACACGGCATTTTTTGGCGGCGTAGCCGCCGAGCCGCTTATAAGCGGCTCAATAAAACGGTGAAACCGTTTTATTAGAAATAAGTATAAAAAGCAGCCATTCGACAATGTCTACCTCTTAAAGAAACTTCGTGTATTGCTATCGTATGCCTTGTCCACGAAGAAAATGCCCTTGCCCGCCGCGCAGACAAAATATTTGAAAATTTTCTAAAAAAACACTTGACAACTGCGTATATCTGTGATATCATATCGGAGCAATCAAGAGTGATTGTTGCGGGAAACCGCCTCGGATTCTCACCGGGCAAAATGAGAAGTATATGGGCGAGTGGTGGAATTGGCAGACTCGCTAGATTCAGGTTCTAGTGTCCACTCCGGACGTGCGGGTTCAAGTCCCGCCTCGCCCACCAAAGAAACAGTCGTAAGGCTGTTTCTTTTTTTGTCGTTTCTGGCCTCGATGTCCTGCCCAAAACCGCTAAAAGCCCTTGGAATTCCAGGTTCTATAATAAATGTTGGGGTACTATCGTGAAATAGATTCTTTCCGGAAACGGATTTCTTTGATGTTTGCGACAAATTCTGCATCCCAGCCGGAGGGGATGTCCGTGGGGCTGCCCAAAATTGTCAGCGTTAAGCTTTTACAATTACAAAAGGCGTGTTTTCCGACAAACGGAACAGTCGCCGGAAGCATCAGTTCTTCCAAGGCATTCAGTCCCCAAAATGCCTGCGCTCCGATGTACCGCGCTCCTTTGGGGATATTGATTCGGGCAATCTCAGGAAAGTCGAAGAAGGTATCATCGTGGATTCTCTCGATCGTTTCCGGAAGGCGCACTTCTTCTATTTCGTTATCTGCAAGGATGCCACATATGTCGCGATGTCCTACTTCCGTCGTTCCGTCGCAGATTATGAGCTTTTTATTAGCAATTCTGTACTCCACTGTTTTCACCTCTTCAAAATTCTGTCCCTTAGCTCATTTCATCAGCTCGTCTGTCAGACGAAGAATCTCAGGTGCGATCTTTTCACGCTCTTTCTTTACAATGCGGTTATAAAGCGGATATGCGAGGCTCACAAGGGCAATACCCACAAGTCCGATCACGATTCCGATGGGCATTGCCATATCCTCGTAGGCGCCGAGTATTTTTGAGAAGTCGGACATAGTAAGGCTCATACCAACACCTAAAATCAATGCACCGATTACACCAACTACAAGGGAAACCACCTGCGCTTTTTGCGTAACACCTGCATCCAAGCGACGAAGCAGTGCCAGCTTGTCCTCCTGATCTTCGGGCGCGGCATACTTCCTTCTGATTGCCTTGATTTCTTCCTGCTCCTTAGCAGAATAAGTATAATTAAACATTTCTTTGCTTTCCATAATTCTTCCTTAACTCTTTTAGTTTTTGATTACTCTGCATGATCATAGAAATCGCCATTAAGATAACAAAAACAGATACGAATGCACCTGTCATGCCGAGGAATATCTTGCGTGTCAAAGCATCTGTACTGGCGTCCCCGAAGGTAGTCAGCATGGTAGACTCCAATGTGAGCATGGAAACACAAGCAGCGGCAAGGCTGATGGCCTTTGACGCCGAGTAAACAGGGCTGTTATACTTCCGATATTTGAACACATTGATGATCGCCATTGTCAGCGATGTAAAAGTATATGCCGCCATTGCAATGGTTGTGATTTCGTGGTGATGAAAGGTTCTGTTCCAATACACCATAAAAAACACCATTACCGACAAAGTCAGATTCATCAGCAGGAACACCCATCCGCAGGTGCGGTATTTGAGGAGTTCCGCGCGCATCCGTTCCCCGGGCTTATAACGCCTTGTATGCCGCACTAAAAAGAAGCGCATAACCGCCAGCGCAGCATAATATCCCGCCAGGGAATAAAACCAAAATGTATGGTGCCAAAAGCCAAGACACAACTGAAACACTGCATAAGCAAAATTCCAAATCAGTGTCACATACAAGGAAACATTTATTCTGAGCCTTGTGTCATCCCGCCAAATCCGTGCATATTTGTTTTCTTTTTGAAAGGTCATGAAGAAGCGGATGAGATACGGCAGTTTAAAGCACCAAACCGTTAGTGTATAAGCCGCAAGTACATAGGAGAGGATGGATACAATCGATTCTGTCCCCAAAAACACCATCGAGCATACGAGAAACGCGGCAGCAATGGGAATGAGAATGATCATTATGGCGATGTGTGGAAACAGCAGGTTTTTCCCGAGTTTCTTCCAATTCATATTAACACCGTCCTATTTTTACAGTGAAGGTTGTGCCAACGCCAACGGCACTTTCCACACCGATTTCACCCTGCATAATATCTATCACTCTTTTCACCAGTGCAAGCCCAAGCCCGTTTCCTTGCATTGCGCGGGAAGTGTCACCCTGATAGAATTTCTCGAAAATATGTGCGCCGACCTCCGCTGTCATGCCGCAACCGGTATCTTTTACCTTAACAATAGCGTAGTGCTCCGTGGCAGTAAGGCTGACGCTTACCGTTCCGCCGGCTTCGGTAAACTTAAAGGCGTTAGAAAAGAGGTTATTCCAAACGAGGCTTAAAAGCTCCGCGTCTGCTTTTACCTTAACATCTTCAGCAATGTCGGTGACAATTTCAATTTCAGTCTTTTCCCACACACTTTCAAATTGCAAAAGACACTCACAAAGCTGCTCACCTAAATCCAACTCAGTGGGTTTAGGATAGATTTGTTGATTTTCGAGGCGGTTCAGCTTTAAGATGTTGGTCATCATCTCTGCCAAACGACGGGAGGCATCTGTCACACCCTTTGCATACTCCATGCGCTTTTCATCGCTTAAATCGGGCGACTGCAAAAGGGTTCCGTAGTTCTGCATAACGGCAAGGGGCGTTTTCATTTCGTGGGATACATTGGCGATAAAATCGGTGCGCAGGGTCTCCACACCGGAAAGCTCCTCAGCCATTTTGTTGAAGCATTCAATCACCTGATTGAATGTTTCGTCCGTGCCAAATTTGCTTTGCGGCTTTACCCTCACCGAAAAATCGCCCTGTATGATTCTTTCAGCCCCATCGATGATCCGCTTCACAGGTCGCTCTACGGTGAGTTTTCGACGGAACGAATCAATTACGGTAAATATGAGACTCAAAAGTGCAACATTCCAAAAGGTCAGTTTTGCTGCGGCAGCAATATTGGCAGCAGTAAAAGTAATCCCCAAGGATTCTCTCAGCGCCGATGCAAACAGCATGGTACAGCAGGTAATCACGAAGGCTACCATCAAAAAGAACACAAAATACTGATTGAGCCATTTCAGAATGCTTTTTATCACTTCATCACCGCCTTATAGCCAAGCCCGTGAACCGTCTTAATCTCGAAATCCGTGCAGTTGGAGAGCTTTTGACGGAGCTTTGTCATATAGACATCCACAGCTCTCGGTGCGGTTTCCGTATCCGCATCCCAGAATTCGTCCATAAGCTGTGTTCTTGTGAAGGTCTTTTTGGGGTAGCTGAGCAATTTATAAAGGATACTGAATTCACGGTTGGTGAGTGCAATTTCTTCGTCACCAAGGTATGCTGTATGCTCATCGGCATCCATCACAAAGCTTCCGATCTCCAGCTTGCGGCTGGAAGCAATCTTCGCACGGCGAAGCAGTGCGCCGATACGCAGAAACAACTCATCAAGGTCAATGGGCTTTACCATATAATCATCCACACCGATGCGGAAGCCTCTTTGTTTCGATGCAATGTCATCCCGAGCGGTCATAAAGAGAATCGGAATATTCTCGTTCAGCTCCCGCACATTTCTCGCAAATTCAAAGCCGTCCGCGCCAGGCATCATAATATCAGACACGATCAGGTCGAACATATTTTCATAAAGCGCATCATAGGCCTCATTCGCATTGAAACAGCCCACAGCTTCATATCCGCTATGGTTCAAGAAGGAACAAACGGTCTTGTTCAGCTCCTTATCATCCTCTACGATCAATATCTTAAACATCGTGTTACCTCCGGTCCCTATCGTTCATAATACAGTATAACACCCAAATGTTAAAGTTTTGTTTGCGTTTCGGGATTTATGAAAAAAATACGGAAGGCAACACCAAATCGGCGTTGCCTTATGATTTTAGAAGAATTTATTCCGGAATCCCTTCCTTGCTGAGCTCACGCAAATTGGCTGCGATAGATTCGAGGGCTTTGTAGAATCGTTCTCTGGTTTCATCCGTCAGGTCTCTGCCCGCCACTTCTACCGCACGGCTCGCTCTTTGGGCGACATGCTCTGCCGCCACCCCCCCTTCCTCCGTAAGCTGCAATTTTCCTCTGTAAAGGCTGCCGCCAACGACCTGCTTTGTCACAAGCCCTTTTTCTTCCAGTATGGCAATCATGCGAGAGGCATCAGACTTGTCCTTCCCGCACATCTCACAAAGCTGCGGTACGGTGATCCCGTCAGGATATTTGTACATGGCCGTGAGATAGGTTGCATGGGGGCCTTTCAAACCATACTTTGTAAGCTCCTCAGAAGCCAGCTTGTGCCAATAGCGGGAAATCTCGGAAATGGCGAGGGAAAACCGTTCAAATCTGTCTATCATCCATTCTCATCCTTTCTACGGTCGATAAACAGAAGCAGCTTGTCGAAACTGCCGTGAGGATACTCGGATATGTCTTTATCCGTTTTATTGATCAAGCAGTCCGTCAGCAAAAAGACCTTCATACCAAGATTCTCTGCCACCATGTCATCCCCGACATCATTGCCTACCATTAAACATTCCTCAGGCAGGACATCTAACTGTTTTAAAATCTCGCTGTAATAAGGCAGATTTGGCTTACAGTATTTTGAATTCTCATAGGTTGTAATAAGCGCAAAATCCGCAGGGCTGAGACCTGCCCAGCGAATCCGCTTCTCGGTTGCAATGGACGGGAAAATGGGATTCGTAGCAAGAGCTACACAAATACCGCTTTTTTTAATGGTCGCAACCGTTTCTGCGGCCATCGGATGATAGCCGCATACCTCTTTCACCGCATCAAAGTTTTCTTTGTAAAATGTTTCAAACAAGGGGATATCTGCCAATGCTTTTTCACCAAACCGCGAAGTAAAGGAATTCCAAAATGCTTCTTCATTTGTGACTCGCCCATCATTTTTAATCATGTCGTTGGTACCTTCCCAAATCGCATCAATCAAAGCCTTGGGCTCATATCCATAAGGGGCAAGCTTCGCCGCAATCCCCTTGAAATATGCCTTTACAAACACATCCTGATCCATAGGGAGCAAGGTTCCATCCAAGTCAAACAGAACAACCTTAATACTCATTTCATTCTCCATCCTTATCGTAATACAAAAGTTGAAAACGCAACATCTGTATTATACTGCAAGCAAGTTGAAATGTCAACTTGTTTGCTAAAACGCAAGGCAACCTCCAAAGGGCGCAAGGTGTGCCTCGGCGAATGCAGTTTACATAAAATGTCGAAAATTATGAGGAATTGAAGGATTTTATATCATTTGGTATAAAAATACTGATATTTTTAAGCAAAAATATGCGAAAAATCTCATTTTTGCGCTTGCTTATTTGCAAAAAGTGTGTTACAATCGTGTTGCTACACAATGATGTATAGATACGGGCCGCCGATAAGCAATTTTAGTAAAATTGTACAATCCTCTTTTCCGTGTTTTGCTGCTCGTGTCGGACACTTTGCGTGGCAGCAATCGGAGCGATGCATTTCAAAGTGCTTTGCTTTACTTGAATTTTTTTAAGGAGGATGTTATGATGACCCGCAAACTGCTTAGCGTATTACTCTCGATGTGCATTTTATTGACGGCAATATTGCCAGTGGTAAACGCCGAAGAATCGGAACCGGTGGAAACAACTTCAGCGAAAAATTGTCACATAATGACTCAGGAATGGTTTGGAAACAAAGGGGGAACTATCTCGATTGGAGAAGGTGTCGGGGAAAGTCTCTCGAAGTGTTTGTCAAACTATTTTTTTATGCGAGAGGATAGCTATAAAGAAGGAGCTGCCGTGAGAGGCGCGATTTCAAGAATGGAAGGCTGTAGCTCCGAAGTACAAGAGCAAACACAAGAGCGCGCAGCTGCAATCGATGCTCTTGAGAAGCGTGCGGGCATAGAAATTACCGATGCGAAGGTTACGGTTCGCTATGGGGAAGATGGATTCTTTCACAACGAGGACGGTACAATTACTGTGTACCTCTATGAATATACCTTTTTTGATTATGATGATTTGCATGACGACATGGCGGCAACGGATTTGACCGGCTATGGCATCTATCATAAGGTCACACTGGAGAATGTGGATGGTTCTTATCGTATTCTTACCGACGAGTACGACGAAAGCAATTACCTTGGAATCTGCACTATGAATCAGTCCACGCAGGACGAGCTGCTTGCGATGGACTACGAGCCGGTGGAATTGGTCAATGAGGCTTGGGACGATCTGACGGAAGAAATGGCTTCTGCTGATGCAGATCCTGTGAAAGACGGAGAAATGTATGCAGCTTACAGCCCCGATAAGGCGGCGGAGTATGCGGATAAGTATGTGTATCACGGCGCAACGGGAGGAGATGTATACAAGGGCTACTACAACTCTGCGTATTACAACTATAACCCAGTCGGAGGAGACTGCGCAAATTATACCTCTCAGTGCATCCTTGCAGGTGGCATGCCGCAGGTAGTAGGAACGGCTTTCGGAACAGATGGCTGGTATTATAAATCCGGCAACGACAGGAGCGGAACATGGACGGTTGCAGGCCATCTTAGAAACTGGATGGCCTCCAACAGAGGTGTAAAGGTGACCGCCGAACACTCGACGGTATGGAAAGGAAGTCCTGTGTTTTATGGCAGTTCTGCCTCAAGCGTTGCCCATGCAACGATTTGCGTCGGTAAAAACTCGGCAGGAACTCCTATCATTAACTCTCACAATATGGATGTGTATCATGGTGTGTGGAATTACTGGGCACCCGGAACTGTATATACAACCGTTCAACTTGCACCGGAATCAAAGAACGACAACACAGAAAAACATTTTGGCATTGATGTCAGCAGCGATTTAGGAAAGATCGATTGGGAAAAGGTGAAGCCGAATATTGAGTTTGCAACGATCCACTGCGGCGATGGGGCAAATCTTGCTGCTAATGACGATGCGCAGTGGGCAAGAAACGCAAGCGAATGTACGCGTTTGGGAATTCCGTTTGCCGCGCGCTTTTTCTCGAAGGCCACGACGGAGGAAGAGGCACAAGATGAAGCGGAACATGCACTGCGGCTGCTAAAGGATTATCCTCCCACACTGCCCATATATTATGAATTGGAGGATGCGACAATACGGGAAACATGCTCCAAAGAAGAAATCTTGAACCATGCGCGGATTTTCTGTGAAACGCTGGAAAAAGCAGGCTATCGAGTAGGTATTTTCTCCAATTTGTACTGGTGGAATAACATACTGACCGCAGAGGACTATGACCAGTGGGACAGATGGATCGCATACTGGCCTTCGCAGGTGATCGTTCCTCCCAGTTATGCCAAGGACTATTCCATTTGGCAGTATACCAACAAGGGCAGTGTTTCAGGTATTTCCGGCGATGTAAGGTGCAATTATTGGTACGGGTCTTTAGAGGCCTCTGCGCCGGTGGATACGAAGTATCCGACGCCCTTTAAGGCTTATACGCTTCTGTGGCAGAATACAGACAACGGAAAGATTCCTGTTTATGCCTATGTGGGAGCCGATACTCCATGCGCGTATATTTGCAACGGTTATAATAACTGGGATGATGAGTGTACCGTTGAAGAAGTATATACCAATGGATGGTGCAAGGTAACGGTTCCCGGGTTGAGTGATTTTTATTATTGCAAGTTAAGTGTGTTTGTGAATGTGGAGGAAAGCTATACACCCCGGAAGGTCATTGCTTCAAAATACATCGAATGCTACCGAAGATGGAATCACGATTCCCCTCGCGGAAACATTGATGTGGGAGATGATGTATGGATTATTTCCGAGACCGAAAAGATGTTCCAGGTCGTTTACCCCACATCGACCCTAAAGAGATGCCGATGGGTGGACAAAAGTGCATTGCCCCATACATATTCGACCAAAACAGTAGCTCCTACCTGTACGGCACAAGGCTATGATATTTATACTTGCACGGTATGTGGTTACAGCTATTTAGACGCATATGTAAATGCAACAGGACACTATTACAGCTACACGAACAAGGGAGATACCCATGAGGCGGTATGCGGCAAGTGTTCCTACCGCCACATTGAGGCTCACAGCTACACCGACAACATCTGTGCCTGCGGTGCCGTTGAGATTCTTGCGCCAATCACAGATAACAACATCGTGATGAATCACAGTCTGAATCTTGCCAGCGACATTTCCATCAACTATGTAGTGAAGGCAAGTCTGCTTACCGATTATGACAGCTTCTATATGGAAATGCAGGTGCCTGTTTACAGCGGAAATGTTCTGACGGGAAGCAAAACCCTGACCATTCAACCCGTGCTCAAGGAAAGCGATTATTATTTCACGATGACAGACCTTGCAGCGATCAACATGAACGATATGCTTTTGGCGACCCTTCACATGTTCAAGGGCGGGCAGGAATATGTGTCTAAGCCCGACAGCTACAGCGTTGTGACCTATGTGATCGGTCTGCTGAATACGGACGGAGTGGCGCAGGAACGGAAGGTGCTTTGCGCAGACCTTCTGCGTTACGGCGCGGTGGCGCAGACCTACAAGGGCTACCGTACGGATGCCCTCGCTACGGCTGCTATGACACCCGCACACAAGGCGTATTTGAGTGATTTGAGCACTGTGACCTTCGGTAACACCAACACGGTCTACAACGATTTGGCCAAGCCCATAATTACATGGGTGGGCAAGACCTTGAATTTGGGTTCTAAGGTCGTTGTAAAGTTCGTGTTCAATGCCGCTGCCTACACCGGAGATATTTCCAAGCTGACCCTGCGCATGGTCTATCAGGGCAGCGGTGGTGGATATCGCACGGTGATCCTTTCCAATCCTACGGTCTACAATGCAGAATATCGCATGTACGCCTTCGAGTTTGACGGATTGATGGCAGCAGAGCTGAGAACCGCCATCAGCGTTGCAGTCTACAACGGCGACACCCAGTTGTCTCAGACGATGCAATACAGCGCAGACACCTACGGCAACAATCAAACCGGCACATTGCTGGAGCTGTGCAAAGCCCTTTTTGCCTATTCTGACAGTGCCGCAGCTTACTTTGCCAAGTGATCATCCTAATACTACTTTCTGATAGAAATGTTTGATTTCTATCAGAAAGGCAACGCAAAAAGCGTTGCGATTTTGCAATTTTTGGAATAGAAAATTGCAAAATCCCGTCTCATAAATTCTTGACGCACCTTCGGTGCTATAAAAAAGTTTTTC
>JAZOAV010000160.1:0-8540 GCA_045595645.1 Faecousia sp. | reverse complement strand
CGTCAAGCCTGTAGCGGTGCAGGTGGGAGCAACAGCGGCATCGATAACGGGTGTATGACCTGTTGCGGAAACGGCTTCCGTGTAGCTGTAACCGCAATCGCAGGTGTAGCGGCGCAGTCCGGTAGTTTCACAGGCGGGAGCGGTGACGAGCTGCTCGCTGTAGTCGTGGGACAATGCTGTGTAAGCTGCGTAGAAGGTCACATCGGTGGTGATGGCACTGAGATTGGCGGCTTTGCCGCTGGCATCTACCCAGCCTGCAAAGACGAAATGCGCTTCGGTATTTGCGGACTTTGTGGGTGTTGCACCGTTATAGGAAACAGAGCTGCCTCCTGTAACGGTGGTCTGTTGGAGAAGCGTTCCGTCCTCGTTGGCAAAGGTAACGGTGTATTTTTCTTGGGGCACATTTGCCTTGGGCCCGATATAGAGGTAGTCGATGGTAATGGAACCCGCCTTGGAGGTATCCGCAGGAATCACATAGGAGAATGCCGGACGAATTCCCGTGATGGCGGTGCAACTCTTAAAGGTTTGGGAGAGAGGCACGGTAATGACCGTATATTCGCCGCTGCTCAGATAGTTGGCATCAATGGCATAGGTGGTTTCGTATGCCAAATCCGTGCCGCCGTCTTTATAGTAGCAAAGGCGGAAGTTTGCGGTTCCGTCCGTGGCAGACTTCAGGTTCTCTGCTTTAAAGCGGATCTGCACGACTTCCGCATTGGCAGGACTGAAATTCAGCGGGTTGTAGCCCCCCGCATAGGCACGGATAGACAGGTTTTTTCGCACCGTATCCGCGGCCTTGGTGTAAAGCGTCAGAGTACCCGATTGGGTATCCACAAAGCCTGTGGTGATGTCATTGGTCTTGGTGGAAGCGTTGTACTCAATGAACTGCCAGCGGGAGGCAGCATCAAAATTGGTGCCGTTGTACTGCGTCTCGTACTGATAGTTCTTTCGGGCAACGGTATCGTCCGTGAAATCAAAGAACAGGGATTTGGTGGCAGGGTCATTGCTTCGATTCCGAATATGAAGGGTGAAGCTTCCCAGTGTCAAGGTCGCTCCTGCGTGATTTTTGAACTTGATGGTAATGGTGTAATTACCGGCAGTGCTGCCGCTAAAGCCGCTGGGGAATTCCAGCCAGTAGGTGCCCGCTGCATTTTTCTGCCAGCCGTCATAGAAAATTTCGCCACTGTGACCGGAAGTCTTGAATGTGTAGCTCACTCGCAGGTCGGCGGTCAGGAGGGACAGGGCTTGGCTCTTGCTAATACCGGGATTTGCATAGTAATCCTTGTGTCCGGTCCAGGACAGAAGCAGGGTGTCTGTCGCAGCGGTGTAGGAATACAGGCGCAGCTTGAGGTAGTCCAGCTTTTCGTTGGCTGCGGCCTTAGTCAAATTGGAGGCACCCCAGCCCTTATCCGTCGTTGCCATATAAGCGTCACGATAAAGCGGATGGTAGGTGCTGCCGTTTGTGCCGTTATAGCGGGCGTAGATCAGGAAGGTGTTATCCTGCAACATATCCATGCGGATGGAATTGGTGGTAGCTTCCATCTGATTGGTGAAGGAAGCCCAGGCACCAAACATACCCGATGCAGTGTAGGTGTCGTCCCGTCCCAGTGCCATATTGGCATTTTTGGTATTGGTTCCCCAATAGTCGCCGCTTCCCTTTTTCAGAGCACCGGAGACATAGTAGCCCTTGCCGCCGTCGGCCAAAACAAGAGACAGGTCAGCCGCAGTGCCGGTGCTGATGTTCCAGTTGACATTTCTGCGCAGGGATGCGCCGAAGTAATAGGTGTCATTGGTGTAGAAGGCGGTGGAGCCGTTGGAAACCGTTCCGTCGGCGGTGCTGTAGGAAAGGGGATAGCCCAGCTTGTTGTCTACAATCAGGTAGGTGCCACTGAACTTGGTGGGGGCGGTAGTCACACGGTCGTAGCGGTAATAGGTCTCGGAATCCGTCACCGTGCCGCTTTCGTAGTAGTTGGCTTCCTCCATATCTCTCGTGAGGTTACCCCAGCTTAGCCAGTCCACGGCCTCAGTGAAGGGCTCTTGCAGGAACACGCCTTCTTCGGCGCAATAGCCTATCAAATTGGAATTGCCGTAATAGATGGTGCCCGCATAGGGCATCCAGTTGTGGTTGTTGGTATAGAGGTCCTTGCGGTTGTTGGTGGCACTTTCCACCTGATTCAGGAAGGAAATGGTAGGTGCCACGGTCTTGACAAGGGTGATATGTCCGTCAAAAGCATGGTGCGGAATCTGAAGCACATCGGCTTGCAGATCGGCTTGCGGATACATTGCCATAAGAATACGGTCTGCATCGTAAATATCACCCGTCAGGAGAATCTCTTTCCCGCCCATTGTGACACGCAGAACCGAGGAACAGTTGTTTTCTTCGCCGGATTTGCGCATACAAGTGGTATCGCTGAGGGTGAGCGTGGTGCCGTTAGGGGTGTAGAGGTCTTCGATGGTATACAGAACATCGAAGCGTACATCACAAATGGTGAAATATTCTCCCGTGTGCTGCTTGTAGTACTTGGCATTGGGGTAGAGCTTTCCGATGATTTCCATGTTATCATCGGAGGAACCAACCACATCGAAATTGTACATCACATTCAGCAAATCAAATTCCGTATAGTATTTGGAAAGAAAACGAGGGAAGCCGGAAACATGGTCATCGTGATAGTGGGTCACAAACCATGTATTGATCACCATCTTCTGCCCCACGGGAACGCCGGTGATTCTCCGCAGGAGGGCATACACACGCTCGCAATCCCGATCGCTCATTTGGATATAGCTGCCGCCGTCCACGACAAACAGGCTGTTATCCGCAAACTTGATTACAAACATAGCACCGGCATTGTTACGGTTTTGGCTGCCGTAGGCACTGCCGTAGTAATAGCCATCCTCGGATGCAGAGAAGGGAACCATATACAGCTCGGTACGGCCTGTACCGCTGCCGCTGTATGTAAAGCGGCGGAAGGAGTCTGCATTGGTATCCACAATGATGCGGGTTTCCTTGTAGGCATCTACAAAATAGGTGTAGATGGTGTGGCTGCCGTCGGGAGCCAGAAATTTGTAGTGACGGTTGTATTCGGTCTGTGCGGCGATCTTCTTCTCATAAAGGGTGGTGTAGCCCGCATTTTTCAAGGTCGTGCCATAGGCAAGAAACTCAGAAGCGGTGGTGCCGGTGACGATCTTCATCTTGGATTGGGTGCCGGTGTCACCTAAGCCTAAGTATGCACCGCAATCATAGGTCATCCAGGCGGAGGATGTGCCGCCGGAGTAGGCGGGGACGGAAATGCTGCTGACGGAAACGGCCTTGGTTTCCGCTTTTCCCTCTGCGCTCAAATCCGTGTCGGCAGCCTGTGCCATCGGAATCAGGGACAGGAGTAAACTGAGCAGCAGAAACAGGGCAAGATAGGAACGGAAATGTTTCATGGTAGATAGCCTCCTTTTTTTGGTCTATCTTTATTTTACCAAACACACAGATGAAATTCAAGCATGTTACAAGCCTTTTACTGTAATAAAGCACACAAAAAACAAGGCAGACAGGACTTTTTCGTGCCCTCTCCTTGACGGAATTTCATAAAAATGGTAAACTAACAAAAGAAAGTAAAAACAAAAGGAGTGTTGAAAATGGCAAAAAGAATCATTGCCTTACTTCTGGCTGTGGTACTGCTTTTAGGGCTTCTCCCCATGGCTTCCGCGCAGGAAAAGACCGAAACACGGGCTACGGCTTTTGTGGGCTATCCCAGCGTGTTTGTAGAGGAGGACCGTTATCGTATTTCCTTCCTCACCAATGCCAACGGTATGGCTTGGGTGGAAATCGGTGGCGTGGCTTATGAAGACACCACTGCGGGTATTATGGACTGGGAAACCAAGTTCCATGGTATCGCCGTTCCTCAGAGTGTGCTGAATGCGGCCAAGAGCTATACCATCTGCTTCCAGTCCTTGGCGGAGCGCCCTGCCAATAACCCTGCACCCGGGGCGAAGCAGACGAAAACCTACAGCTTCAACCCCGTTCTGCCAGGGGAAGACCCTGTGCTTCTGTGCGTCTCTGACCAGCACAACAACAATTCCGGAGCGGTGGGTGTGTCTAAGTATGGAGCCTTTGATGCACTGGTATTCGGCGGCGACTATACGGGACATATCAGCACCGAGGCCCTTGCACAGGATTTTTTGAAATATAGCGGTGAGCTGTCTAAGGGCACCCGACCTGTCATTTATCCCCGTGGCAACCACGAGATTCGAGGCCAGTATTCCCACTGGATTGATGAGGTTATGCCCACAAGTGAAACAGGGAAGAGCTATTATGAGTTCACCATGGGTGACCTGTATGGCATCGTTCTGGACTGCGGCGGCAGTTATACAGACGATTATGCGGATATTGCCGACACCATCGATTTTGAGCCCTACCGTGTGGAGCAGACCCGTTGGTTGGAGAAGGTCTATGCCAAGGGTACATGGAAGCAGTATTCCAAGCGTGTCATTTTCTCTCATGTGCCCTTTGTGACGCAGAGCAGTTTTACAGAGGTGTACAAGGAGTGGACAAATATACTGAATAAAATGGATATGAGCCTGCTGGTGTCCGGTCATACTCACGCCTTTACCATGTATGGAACTACCCATGGCAGTGTGAAGACAGCACCCAATTTCCCAGCCTTTACTATGACTGCCTACAAGAAAGACTCGTACTCCTACACAGGGGCTTTCCTGACGCTGGGAGATGAGAGCTTTACCATCAAGCAGGTGGATTCCGCAACCCAGGCAGTAAAATCCACCCACACGGTTGCCAACAAAACCAATGGCGTTGCTACCGAGCCCATTACCCCCTTTGTGACGGCTAAGGCAGTGATTCCGGCTCCTGTCGTTGCGATGGGAACGGCCGGCACAAGTGTGCCTGCAGTGTCCTCACCCTTTAGTGCGCACCCCACGGTTTTTGCGGTGGAGGACAACTATGAAATCGCCTTCCTGACGACGGAAACGGGCATGGCTTGGGTGGAAATCGGCGGCGTGAAGTACAAGGATTCCACCATGGGAATTATGGATTGGGAGTCCCGCATCCATAAGATTACCGTGCCTCAATCGGTTCTGAACAGAGCCAAAAAGTATAAGATTTGCTTCCAATCCATGAGCGAGAGAGCTGCGTACACGCCTGTACATGGAAGTACCGTCTCTCGTACCTACCCCTTTACCCCTGCTCCCGATGTGCCTACCTTCCTGTTTATGTCGGAACAGTTGAATGACAACACCAATGCCATGAAGGTGGCCACCTACAAGCCCTGGGATGTGTTTGTCTGCGGCGGCAAGTATATGAAGGCTGCCAATACACAAAACAACCGGTACTACCTGTTGACTCTTTGTGGTGAGACAACCCAAGGCACGAAGCCTACCGTTTTTACCCGTGGCAACCGCGAGCTTCGTGGCTTTGGTGCCCATGATGTGATTGATTCCATGGGCACAAGCTCCACGGGAGATGCCTATTTCTACTTCACCATGCCCAATGTATTCGGTATCGTGCTGGATACGGGCGAATTCGGTGCAGACAGTCTGGCTCAGTTTGGCGGCACCGTTCGTTTCCAAAAGTACCGTGAAGAACAGACGCAGTGGCTCAAGGAGCTTTTGGCAGAGGGGAGATGGAAGGATTATGATACCCGTGTGGTCATCTGCCACCTGCCTTTTACCGCCTATACAGATGGCACGATGAAGGCTGTGTTTAAGGAATGGACGGACATTCTCAATGAGATGGGTATCACGCTGATGATTGCCGGCCATGTGAATAACTATAGCTATTATGCTCCCGGTGACAGCCGCAATGTCTCCAATCCCAATTTTCCCATGCTCACCATGTCCGACAACGCCAACGGCGACTATGTATATTCCGGAACCTATGTGACCTTCCGTGGGAAGAGCTTCTACACCCAGAATGTCCTGAACACCTTAAAGGTTCGTGAAAGCAAGACCGTTGATAATCCGCTGTATACAGAGGAAAAGGATTTGATTTCTGATTACGCACCCACCAACGATGAAAAGGTGCTCTATTTCGGCTTCGGCAATACCATGGAGGATCAGCAGCGTTACAGCGAAAACCCTGTCTATGGTAAAACCAATTACGATGCCGGTGGTGCGCTGCGAACCACCAATTTCGTCAAGGGCGGGGGAGTGAACTTTGATGTTCCCTACAGCACCAATCAAAGTCTGGATAACGATGAGGGTATCGCCAAGGCAAAGGTGACCGGACCCTATCCTACACAGAGCAGTTATGCAGGATGCGTTACCCGCCGGTTTGTGTTCGGTGAAACCAACGACACCATTGCTTCCGTGGGCTCTTTGAACTATGACCCTTCCAATGCGGAGGTGTTCCAGGTGCGTTTTAAGCTGGAGAACCTGAGACTTCGTACAGACATTGATACGGTGGATGCCGACGCACGAAAACGGAGTGTCGCCCTGCAATATTTCAAAAACACCGACACCTCTGCCACAAGAAACAGCAACACCTTTGGCGGCGGCTATGTCAACGGTGAGTACATGGTCGTTACTTTGGAGCTGGATGATACCTTTAAGAGCGCTGAGGTCATCACCAAGATCCTCGTAGAATTCCACGGCTTCGTCAAGCTGGACGACAATGCCGATGCCTTTGTAACGCTGGATTATGTCTATGTTGGACCCAGAGCCACCATGCCCACAAGGGATGACGGCTACATTTTCCTTGATTTTACAGACTCGGCCGCCGCACAGTACAGATACGCCGGAGACACATACGGCGGCACCAACTACGATCTTGGTGACAACTGGAGATTCAACAGCAGCCGCAGCCTCGCTCCTGTGATGTCCGGCGGCACTATGACCTACACCGCCACTGCAACAGGTGCGCCCTGGTTCGAGACCCAAAAGGGCGGCCGCACGGGCAACCTGACCATGAATTATAACCCTGCTCGCGCCGAGGTGGTGCAGCTTCGTGTTAAGTATGACAGCATAGAGAGGATCAACGCCTCTGCTCCGTCTTACTTGACGGTGCTATTTGGTGATGCTTCTGCCACGGAGCCGGTCACATACCGCAAGGATATGCTCATTTCGGAAGCGGATATTTCCGAAGACGGCAAGTGGTTTACCTATGTGATCGAGTTGGACGGCTTGCTTGCCAATGCCTCTGAGGTTACGGGCATACGCATTTCCTTCGGAAACTTTAACAGTACGAGTGAAAGCGGCACGATTGCATTGGACTACATCTATCTTGGCCCCGAGGCGAATATGCCTGTGCCCCATGTGTATCAGGAAGTGGTAACGCCACCAAGCTGTATAGAAAACGGAAGCTCCGTTCACACCTGCGTGAACTGCGGCCACAGCTATGCAGAAAGCATTCCCGCCACCGGTCATACAGAGGTGGTGGACGAAGCCGTTGCTCCTACCTGTACGGAAACGGGTCTGACGGAGGGCACACACTGCTCCGTTTGCGAGACAGTGCTTGTAGCACAGGAGGTTGTGCCCGTTGTGGGTCACACGGTTGTTACCGATGCCGCCGTTGCTCCCACTTGTACGGAAACGGGCTTGACGGAGGGGGCGCATTGCGCAACCTGTGGTGAAGTGCTTGTGGCGCAGGAAGTCATACCCGCCGCAGGACATAGTGTGGAGGTTATACCGGGCGTTGCTCCTACCTGCACAAACTCCGGCTTGTCGGATGGGCAGATTTGCAGCGTTTGCAACATCGTACTTGTGGAGCAGGTGACCGTAATTCGCCTGGGACATGATTACAGCTATACCGACAATGGGGATGGCAACCACTTAGGCACTTGCAGCCGTTGCGACAAGCTCATTACGGAGGCACACGAATTCACGGATGGTATCTGCGTCTGCGGCGCAAGGGAAGTTGTCGAACCTGTAGTTGACGAAACCATCAAGATTTACCATACCTTGGACTTGGCAAGTGATATTTCCATCACCTTCGCCGTGCCCATGTCTGCCTTGGCAAATTACGACAGCTATTATTTGGAATGTGTGTTGCCTGAATACGAAGGCAACGCACAGGCAGGTACTTCCACCGTTCAGATTCAGCCCGTTGTCAGCGGAAGCTACTACTATTTCACCCTCACAGGCATTACGGCGGTTCGTATGGGTGATATGGTGGATGCGGTTCTGCATATGACCAAGGGCGATGAGGAATATTTCTCCAAGACTGACAGCTACAGCGTGGCAACCTATGCTTACGCCATGCTGAACAGCACCACCAATACCAAGATGCTGACCCTGTGTGCAGATCTGCTCCGCTACGGTGCAGAAGCGCAGAGCTATAAAAAGTACCGCACCGACAGCTTGGTTGATGCGGCAATGACAGAAACCCACAGAAGCTATCTCAGCGATACCTCCGCACTGACCTTTACGGCAACGGACAGCTTCTTGGGCGATTGGGAAAACGCTACCATCGCTTGGGTTGGCAAGACCCTTGACCTTGGTTCTAAGGTGGGTATGAAGTTTGTCTTTAATGCCAAGAGCTACGGCAATGTTGCAAATCTCTCCATGAAGGTCACTTATCAGGGCAGTAACGGCGAAACCAAGAC
>JAZOAV010000159.1:0-11223 GCA_045595645.1 Faecousia sp. | reverse complement strand
AGCGTGGATCTCCTGCGCTGCGCAGAACCCTATTCCTTGTTATGAGTGTCATCCTCCAAACCTCTCCTGTGGAAGAACCAGTCTACCAGTTTATGGACAAGAAACGCGCCGAGGGTAAGCCCTATCGTGTGTACATGATGGCTTCCGCAAATAAGTTCCTCCGCATCTACTACGCTTCCGTAAAAGCCCATCTGGACGCTTTAGAAGAAGCCTAACACTTGTTGAATTTTCATGGATCGCCGCCGTTTGAAAAGAAACGCAAAGCGGCTTGATTAAGTGCGACCATTTTTCGTCACAAAGAAATTCTCAATTTTTCTAAAATTCACCCTTGACTTTTGTTAGCAGGTCTATTACATCTTTGCCTATAATGAACGCAATCAATCCGTACGCTATATTTACTCTTATAGTGAAGTCGGTGGCCAGCCATACTATTTGTCCTTGGAATGGTAGATGCCTTTTTGATACAAAAACTCCTTAAAAGCAATCCGCTTTAAGGAGTTTTTTGCATATTCAAATTCAATCAGGAATCGCCATAGAGGTTCCAATAGCTCTCTAAGGTCAGATTTTGCTCGGCGATCAATTTGGCGGCCTCTCGGCCCACATAGCGATAGTGCCAGGGCTCATAGGGGATGCCTGTTTCAGACACCTTTCCCAAGGGATAGCGGAGAATAAAACCGTATTCATGGCAATGCTCGTGCAGCCATTTTGTTTCTTCCATCGTTGCTTGAGCATCATCCAAAAACTGATAGCACCATTTGATCACATTCAGAAATTTCTTGTTCTGACCGTATTTCTATTTTACTATCAGGTATTTCTAAGCCCCAATTATCCCAACCAATATAGTTGTTTCTAGCAAATAATTCAATTTTTGCCTGGTGTGGGAACATTTTTGTAATGCCATCAATAACTATCTCAGGCTTTTCACTATGCCTACCCCTATGAACAGAAACTAATTGGCGAATATTTCTCGCGCCACGAGGCGTAGGAAATTTACCTTTCTTAAAGGCTAACACGAATTCTGTTTGTGAAAGGGTATATCTTCCCGGATTGTGAACTTGTTTATCCCAAACAAAAGCTACAGTTTTATATTCAAAGCCCCAGCTCTCTCCTAATTTGATTGAATTCGCAAATTGAGGACCGGTCGTCCACATAAACAAAATGCAATTATCTGCGGATATGGATGCAATATCTAATTGCTTTAACTCTTCTAATTTAAGCGTAGGATACTTAAAACTTGCAGAACTAATAAATACAGATTTCTCAAAACCTACATTTTCAGTTTTTATGCAAGATTTATCATATTGCATCTTTCCGCCATAATCCCATGGTGGATCGGCATATATCACATCATATTTTTTCGTAGGCAGCGTTGGGTATAGTTCATCAAGCGGATTGATTTTTTTTCGTTTCTTTGCCTCGGGGTTATATTTTGAATAACCACTAATCGAAGTTAAACCTGTGTTATTCATAATTCAGCCTCCGCTAAATTCCATTTTTACCATTATAGCTAATAATATAGGTTTTGTCAACAGAGTTGTTGCTTATAGTCCGTTGACTCAAACGCAATTTCCGTTATAAAATTACGCTATACGGGGGGTGTGTTCAGTGATCAAGTTGCGTTTTGGAAAACGAATTCAAGAATTGAGAAAAAGCAAGAATTTAAGTCAAGAAAAATTTGCTTTATTGATAAATATGGATAGAACATATTTTGCATCGGTTGAATCCGGAAAACGAAACATCTCGATTGAAAATATAACCAAAATAGCGAATGGCTTAAATGTTTCCTTAGAAGAATTGTTTAGGGGGTTATAAAATGGGAAAGAAAGCGTTAAGCGAAAGGGAAAACTGGCAGGCGGAAGCTGGTGCTAAGGCTGCCAACGCCGAAAGAAACTTATACTCTGCCTTTGAAACGCATTTTAAGGGTACAGAATATATTTTGCACAAAAAACCAAAGCACTTAAAAAATTTATACAGTAAGGTTGTTTTACCCCAAACTGTCTTAGAGCAGATATACAATCCGCACATTGATTTTGAAAAGACAAAATGGGGTGTCTCTCCTGATTTTGCAATTGAGAATACACGAACGAAGAAGGTGCTATTTGGTGAAATCAAGCGTCAGGATGGTTGGGTCGAAGGCAAAAATCCCAACGCAGGAAGAGGCAATGTGCATGAAAGGCTATGCAAGTTATTTACCCCTGGTCTAATAAAGGCATACCGAAAAATCGGCGGCATAACCAGCAAGAAGATTTTGCCTTTTTGGGTTGTCTTTGAAGGAGATATTACAAGAGACCCCAAACGAAATCGAGAGGTCGCGTTTTGGTTTGATACATACAGCAGCAATTATTTTATGTGGCGACCCAATATGAGTGAAAAAGAGCTCATTAGACACTTTGAGGAAAAACTAAAAGAGTACTTGGAATAATTTTCCAAGATCGTGACTTTCATTTAATATATAAAGCACACAGTACGACAGATGCGAAACAATTCAGCTTTGGATCGATAGGAAATAATCGAGTATCTTCGACTAACACGGGAGGTTTCCCTCTTGGTCATTTCAATTTCAGATAAGATCGTCTCCCGAAAGCAGGCTGCTTTCGGGGGATTGTACATATTCAGGAATCGCTGTAGAGGTTCCAATAGCTCTCTAAGGTCAGATTTTGCTCGGCGATCAATTTGGCGGCCTCTCGGCCCACATAGCGATAGTGCCATGGCTCATAGGGGATGCCTGTTTCAGACACCTTTCCCAAGGGATAGCGGAGTATAAAACCGTATACATGGCAATGCTCGTGCAGCCATTTTGTTTCTTCCGTTGTTCCCTGGGCTTCATCCTTATGCTGATAGAAAGCGGATACAATGTCCACGGCAAGTCCCGTCTGATACTCGCTGTAGCCGGGTCTTTGTTCATGAAGGGCAGCTTCAACCTCCGCAGTGCCCTGAGAATAGCCCTGCTGTAAGTAATAGTCCACCATTCCGTCAAAGAGTCCCTGCTGTTCCTCCGCGCTTCGATAGGCGGAGCATACTTGGTAGTAATATCCCTCTGCCATTCCGTCGCACAGCATTGCCTGCAAATCGTCATAAGCCGCCTTTGCTATATACAGGGGCCAATCGTTCATGGCAATCAGCTCCACCTGATAGTCCTCCGGCAGAGGACTGTTTTTATTGACCAAGAGCAGAAGCAACTCCTCGGAGACCGGCTGTTCCTCCGTGGTAGCTTGGGTGGTTTGCTCCTCGGTGGTAGCTTGCGTGGTTTGATCTTCCGTTGTCGCTTGGGTAGTGTGTTCCTCCGTTGTGGTTTGGGTGGTTTGTTCCTCCGTTGTGGCTTGGGTGGTGTGCTCCTCTGTTGTCGTTTGTAAGGACTGTTCCTCCGTTGTCGCTTGCGTGGTGTGAAGATCCGGTTCCTTTGCGCTGAGTACCGATGCGGTGATACATGCCAACGCAATCAGTGCCACGATGGCAGACAACAAGGACGGCAGAGCGGAAGCTCCTTTGGCAGGGGGAGGCGCGTTGGGCTTGGGGGGAGGTGGGGCAGGTTTCTTTTCACTCATGAGCGGTCGCCTTCTTTCTATCTACAGAGTGCCGGAAGCCCGATCTTCCTTAGCGGAACAGGTCGAAGAATTTTTTACGCTTGGGATGGCTGGAATCGCCGGCAGACTGCTCAAACTTTTTCAGCAGCTCCCGTTGCTCCTTATTTAGGCCTGTGGGCGTTTCCACTACAACGGTGACGAACTGGTCACCGCGGCTCTTGCTGTTGACATAGGGGATACCCTTGCCCCGCAGACGGAACACGGTTCCCGTCTGGGTGCCTTCGTTGATGGTATAGCGAACCTTTCCATCCAGCGTGGGCACTTCAATTTCTGCACCTAAGGCCGCCTGCGTGAAGGAAACAGGCATCTCCAAATACACATTCTGTCCCTGTCGGGTAAAATTAGAATGCTTCTTGACCCGTACCGTTACCAAAAGGTCACCGCTGGGCCCGCCGTTACTGCCTGTACAGCCCTCGCCACGCACGCGCATGGTCTGATCATTGTCAATACCCGCAGGGAAGGTCACCTTCACGGTGAAGCTGCGGCGCACCTTGCCCTTGCCCTTACAGCGTTGGCAGGGCGTGGGAATGACCTTGCCTGTTCCACGGCAATCAGGACAGGCAGAATCGGACTGCATCATCATACCCATAAAATTCTGCTGGGTGCGAATGGTACCCCGACCCTTACAACGACCGCAGGTTTGGGCACTTGTGCCCTCAGCGGCACCACTGCCGCCGCACTTGTCGCAGTTTTCGATGCGCTGAGAATTGACTTCCTTCTCCGCACCGAAGGCGGCTTCTTCAAAGGTCAGCTCAGCTTTTGCACCCACATCCTCGCCCCGCGTAGGGGCGTTGGGATTGCGGCGGCTGCGGCTTGCGCCACCACCGAAGAAGCTGCCGAACAGGTCGCCCAAGTCACCGAAATCCCCAAAGCCCCCAAAGCCTGCTCCGGCATTGGGGTTAAAATTGGGATCCACGCCGGCGAAGCCGTACTGGTCGTAGCGGGCCCGGGTGTCGGGGTTAGACAGCACCTCGTTGGCCTCGTTGATCTCCTTGAAGCGGGCTTCCGCATTCGGCTCGTGGTTCACATCGGGATGGTATTTTGCCGCCATGCGGCGGTATGCCTTTTTAATATCGGCCTCGGTTGCGTCTTTGCCGATCCCCAAGACCTCGTAATAATCTCGTTTATTTTCGTTTGCCATACTGTACCCTCATTTCAGGGATATTATGTTAACCACCAACAGGGACGATGGTATACATCGTCCCCGAAGCGAATTTATGACTGCTTTTAATCGTTGACTTCCTCGAAGTCGGCATCGATGGGCTCATCGGGATTGCCGGTGGGAGCGGCACCGCCCTGTGCGGCATTGTTCTGCTGATACAGCTTCTCGGACACAGCGTAGAATGCCTGCTGCACGGCCTCGGTTGCAGCCTTGATGGCGGCAACATCGTTGCCCTTGTTCTTTTCCTTCAGGTCGTTCAGTGCATTTTCGATGCTTGCCTTCTCGGAGGCATCGATCTTGTCGCCCAGCTCGTTCAGGGTCTTTTCCGTCTGATAGACCATCTGATCGGCGGCGTTGTGGGTATCGACCTCGTCTCTGCGAGCCTTATCCTCTGCGGCAAACTGCTCGGCTTCCTTCACGGCCTTTTCAATGTCTTCCTGAGACAGGTTGGAGGAAGCGGTGATGGTGATGTGCTGCTCCTTGCCCGTGCCCAAATCCTTAGCGGACACATTGACGATACCGTTGGCATCGATATCGAAGGAGACCTCGATCTGAGGGACACCACGGGGAGCGGGAGCAATGCCATCCAGATGGAACTTGCCCAAGGTCTTGTTATAAGCCGCCATTTCACGCTCGCCCTGCAGGACATGGATTTCCACCGAGGTCTGGCCGTCGGCAGCGGTGGAGAACACCTGAGATTTCTTGGTGGGGATGGTGGTGTTGCGCTCGATCAGACGGGTGAACACGCCGCCCATGGTCTCCAAACCGAGAGACAGGGGAGTGACATCCAACAGGAGCAGACCCTTGACATCGCCGCCCAGCACGCCGCCCTGAATACAGGCACCCAGTGCCACGCACTCGTCGGGGTTGATGCCCTTGAAGCCTTCCTTGCCGGTGATGGACTTAACAGCCTCCTGCACGGCGGGAATACGGGAAGAACCACCCACCAGCAGAACCTTGGACAGATCGCCTGCCTGCACACCTGCATCGGCCATAGCCTGACGCACGGGCTTCAGGGTAGCCTCTACCAAATGGGCCGTCAGCTCGTTGAACTTGGCACGGCTGAGAGTCACATCCAAATGCTTGGGGCCGGTAGCATCCGCAGTAATATAGGGCAGGTTAATGGCAGAGGTGGTCACGCCGGACAGCTCGATCTTTGCCTTTTCTGCGGCTTCCTTCAGACGCTGCATAGCCATCTTGTCGTTTGTCAGGTCAATGCCCTCGGCCTTCTTGAACTCAGCCACCAGATATTTCATAATGGCCTCGTCAAAGTCGTCGCCGCCTAAACGGGTGTTGCCGTTGGTAGCCATAACCTCGATCACGCCGTCACCGATTTCCAGGATGGAAACATCGAAGGTGCCGCCGCCCAGGTCGTAGACCATGATCTTCTGATTGTCTTCCTTGTCAATGCCGTAAGCCAGTGCCGCTGCGGTGGGCTCGTTGATGATACGCTTGACTTCCAGACCTGCGATCTTGCCCGCATCCTTGGTAGCTTGACGCTGGGCATCGCTGAAATATGCGGGAACGGTGATAACCGCCTCAGTGACGGTCTGGCCCAAATAGGCCTCTGCATCGGCCTTGAGCTTCTGCAGAATCATAGCGGAAATCTCCTGAGGGGTGTACTTCTTGTCGTCGATGGCAACACGATAATCTGTGCCCATGTGACGCTTGATGGAAGCGATGGTGCGGTCAGCATTGGTGACAGCCTGACGCTTTGCCACCTGGCCCACCATACGCTCACCGATTTTAGAGAAAGCCACCACGGAAGGGGTGGTGCGGTTGCCCTCGGCGTTGGCGATAACAACAGGCTCGCCGCCTTCGATAACAGCAACACAGGAATTGGTTGTACCTAAATCAATACCTACGATCTTAGACATAATAAAAACCTCCTATATAAATGTGCATTATTTATTAGTTTGCCACCTTGACCATTGCAAAGCGGATAATTCTTTCACCCAAGGCGAAACCGGTTTGGAATACCTCGCAAATGGTATTTTCTCCAAAATTCTCGTCCTCTATGTGCATCACTGCATTGTGGCGATTGGGGTCGAACACATCGCCCACAGCTCCGAAGGGAGTGATGTTCATGCCCGCCATGATTTTGACCAGCTCGGTCAGGGTCATTTCCACGCCCTTTTTATATGCTTCGTCCGTGGTCACATTTTGGCTGGCTCGCAGCAAATTGTCGTACACGGGCAGGAACTTCTTCGCCGTGTCTGCCACAGCTTCCTGATAGATGCCGTCCTTTTCCTTTTGGCTGCGCTTGCGGAAATTGTCGTACTCTGCCGCCAAGAGCAGGTAGCGGTTGTGCTCCGCATTCAGTTCTTCCTGCGCCTTTTCCAGCTCTGTGGGCTCGGCAGGCTCTACGGGAGCTTCCTCCACAACTTCTTCCACAACATCAGGTTCTTTCTTCTTCATGCTTCCTCCTTCTTTGCCTCGGGCAACTCAGGCTTGGAGAACATCCGTCCCAGGCTCTCGGCAAAGTAGCTTAATCTGGCTGTAATCTGTGCGTAATCCATACGCTGAGGGCCGACCACGCCGATCATGCCCTGCATACCGTCTCCGATGTCAAAGCGGGTCATAACAACGGAAGTATCCTTTAATTCTCTCGATACATTCTCAGGCCCTACCAAAATCTGCATGGGGCTGTTGGGATCTAATTTGGCGGGGAGATTGGAGATGGTTTCCTCGTCCAGTGCGCCCAAAATCTCCTGCGCCTTGGTCAAATCCTGATATTCCGGCTGCCCCAGCAGACGGGTCTGACCGGTCACAAATACCTCTGCCTTGCGGCTCTGCTCCAAAAGATGCACCGTGAAATCCACGATAATGGGCAGCAAGCCTGCGGCAGCACCTGCACTGCGGCTGACCCGCTCCATAAGCTCGGGGGTGAATTGCTCCGCAGGAATCTCTGTCATGCTGGCATTGAGCACTGCCGACAGCAGCTTCAAATCCGTCTCTGTCACGGACAGCGGCAGTTTAATGAGCTTGTTTTTCACCGATTCATCGGAGGTCATGACCACCAAAATGAAGCTGCCCTGATCGGCGGGAAGGATCTCGAAACGCCGCACCGTCACCTCCGTTCGATGGGAGGTCATGGCATAGGCGGGAAGATTGGTCAGCTTGGAAACCAGCTTGCCGATCTGCCCCATGGCCCGATCCAACTCCTGCATCCGCAGCTCCATAGCCTGATTGATGCTTTGTGTCTCATCCGTGGTCAGGCGGTAATCCTGCATCAGGCGGTCGATGTAGAAACGGTAGCCCGCCGCACTGGGGATGCGTCCTGCAGAAGTATGGGGCTGCTCCAAAAATCCCAGATTGGTCAGCTCTGCCATCTCATTGCGAATGGTGGCAGAGGAAAAATCCACATCCGGCAGTTGCGCAATGGTCTTTGAGCCAACCGGCTCTGCCGTGCGGATGTATAAGTCCACAATGGCCTTGAGTATTTTTTGCTTTCGCTCCGACAGCTCCATAAGCTCGCCTCCTTTGCTGCGGATCTCCGAATAAATGGCTTTTGGCAATCGATTCGGAGGATTGTTAGCACTCGTTATCTCTGAGTGCTAAGCTAACTATACAGCCTAAACTCTATTTTGTCAAGCCCACAGCCAAAATATTTTATGAATATTTTTTAAAAGTTCTCAGCCGGCCCCCTTTTCGTCTGAGTCTCTCTCCATCCTGCTCCATTTTTGGCTTCGCCGCTATAGACCGAAATTTTACAAAAACCTTCGAGAAACTCGGCAATGAACTTCTTTTGTGTTGAAATATTTTCCAATATGTGCTATTGTATTATTGATAAGGTATCCTCAAAAACGAGATGTTTTCCCGGCGACGGAGGGCTTTTTTCGCTTTGCACAACTAATGATTGAAGGAGAAATATACCAATGCACCCAAGAAAACCATTTTCAAAAAATCTTCTTACACTGTTTGTAAAAATCGCTTTAGCCGGAATGCTCGCCCTGACCGTTCTCTCGGCAATTTGCCTTGTATTTTCTGCCTCCGGTATTCACATCCATAATGATTCAGGTGCTACAGATTATAAATGGCAGCCAAATCAGTGGAAAAGCACAATATTTGAAGGATTCGCTTGGTTTACAATGGACGAAAACGGTTTTAACAATCAAGTCTGTACGCAAGAAGCACCCGATGTCCTTTTGATGGGAAGCTCTCATATGGAGGCGGTTAATGTTCCCGCAGACAAAAATGTCGCAAGCATTATGAACACATCTTCCGAATTGCGTGTTTATAACATCGGAACTTCGGGCCACACCATATATACCTGTGTAAAAAATATGGAAGCTGCTGTGGACGAATATTGTCCAACGCAATATTTAGTGTTGGAAACTGACACCGTGGATCTTTCCATTTCAAAAATGCAAAGTGTTCTTGACGGCCAATTCCCCACAATCCCTTCTTACGACAGCGGTGCGCTGTATTTGATGCAAAAATATGTCCCTGCTCTGAAGGTGATATACAAAAACATGATGGACTGGAAGGATGCTGACAATCATTCTGAGGCAAGCCCCAAGACAGAAGAAGATGGCGACTATGAATCAATTTTAGAGCTTTTCCTGCGCAAAGCTTCTTCGTCTGCAACCAAAGATGGTGCGAAGTTCCTTATTTTCTATCATCCTTCCGCAAAAATTGACGAAAACGGTGCCTACTTGCGTACAACTGACGAAACCAAGCTGGCAATTTTTAAGAAGCACTGTGAAGCACTGGATATTGTATTTGTGGATATGACGGAAGCCTTTGAAACGCTCTACGAGCAGGAGCACATTTTGCCCAAAGGGTTTTCAAACACTGCGGTAGGCTCAGGACACTTAAATCGGGAAGGGCATCGCATAATTGCGGAAACGCTAATAAAGACAATCGAGGAGATCCGTTAAAATGGCTTTGAATAGTTTTAAATTTGTGATATTCTTTTCACTTTTGTTTACCCTTCTCACAGCTTTGGAGCTTGTAAAAAAACGAAGTCCCTGCAAAAAAATAGCAAGGATTCAAACCATCCTTTTGCTATTATTTAGCTATTTCTCTATTTTTACTGCTGACTGGCGTTTTTGTCTCTGTGTTTTTGTTGCTACAATTTGGACTTTTTTTCTGGCCAAAGCAATTCAAAACGCAAAAAACAAACGCACATACCTTTCCATAGGCATCGCCTTTCTGTTGTTAATGCTGGGGTATTTTAAGTACACAAACTTCTTCCTTAGCAGTTTTTCCTCCCTGCTGGGCCTTTCTTCTGTATCCCTTAACATCATTTTGCCGATTGGAATATCCTTTTACTCATTTACCGCAATCGCTTATCTTTTGGATGTGTATTGGGAGCGATACAAGGCTGTCAACAATTTTTTGGATTTTTCTCTTTACATTGCATTCTTCCCCAAAATGCTGTCTGGTCCGATTGTCCTCGGAAAAGACTTTTTCCCTCAGCTTCAGAATTACCGGGGTATTAAGGCAAAAGCGGCCGCCGAAGGCATTCAGATCTTTGTTTTCGGACTTTTTAAGAAAATCGTTCTGGCTGACCGTCTTGGTGTGTTTGTGGACGATGTGTTTTTTGCCCCCGTCGCTTATAACACTGCAAGTGTGATCCTTGCCGCAATCAGTTACTCTTTACAAATCTATTTCGATTTTTCCGGATACTCCGATATGGCCATCGGCATTTCCAAAATGATTGGATTTGATTTTACTCCGAACTTCAATCTTCCCTATTGGGCCGGCAGTTTCTCAGACTTCTGGAAGCGGTGGCATATTAGTCTTTCCTCTTGGTTTCAGGAATACCTGTACTTCCCCTTGGGAGGAAGTCGGAAGGGAAAATGGCGCACCTGCATCAATCTTCTGCTCGTAATGCTCGTCAGCGGCTTGTGGCACGGAGCAGGTGTTACATTTCTGCTCTGGGGGTTGCTGTACGGCATAATCAGCAGCCTTGAACACTTGTTACGCAAAAAGAAAGCTTCCAACGGAAGCTTTGGGCAGAGGGCACTAAAAGCTTTGGGAGTTTACATAGTAGTAATGCTATTGTGGATTCCTTTCCGAGCAAGCAGCTTATCCAATGCGCTGGAGGTTTTAAAAGGATGCTTCACAATCCGCTCAGGAATTTGGCAGCCATATTTTTGGACCTTCTTTGCACTGGCTTGCCTCATTTTCTCCACAGCTCTTGCAATTTTCAGAAGCAAAAAAGTAAGGGATACGGATAAATACGGACGAATGGTTGTAAATGCGTATTACCCTGTTATGGATCTTACCAAGTTTGTTCCTCTGTGTCTGTTCTTCATCTTCTGCGGGCTTACCATTCTGTTCGGCTATTTCGGAGATACGGCATTTATTTACGGTCAGTTCTAAGCTTCTAATACTACTTTCTGATAGAAATGTTTGATTTCTATCAGAAAGGCAACGCAAAAAGCGTTGCGATTTTGCAATTTTTGGAATAGAAAATTGCAAAATCCCGTCTCATAAATTCTTGACGCACCTTCGGTGCTATAAAAA
>JAZOAV010000158.1:0-6262 GCA_045595645.1 Faecousia sp. | reverse complement strand
CAGGTCTGCGCAAAGGGTCAGCATATAGCTGTCGCTGCTGGTGTTCAGCATAGCGTAGGCGTAAGTGGCAACGCTGTAGCTGTCGGTCTTGGAAATATACTGTGCGCCGCCCTTGGTCATGTGCAGAACTGCATCGACCATATCACCCATGCGGATTGCGGTAATGCCCGTGAGGGTGAAGTAGTAGTAACTGCCCTTTGCGACAGGATCCACCTTGACGGTGGAGGTGCCGGTCTGGGTGTTGCCTGTGTACTCAGGCAGGACGCACTCCAGATAATAGCTGTCGTAGCTTGCCAAGGCGGTCTTGGGCACTGCGAATGTCACAGAAATGTCGCTTGCCAAGTCGAGAGTGTGATAAATCTTGATGGTTTCATCCAAGATGGGAGCACTGCTTGCGCCGCAGACGGTGCAGATGTCATCCTCGCCGAAGCTGTGAGCGGCCGTGACGGTTTCGCCGCAGGTGGTGCAGGTGCCGGTGTGGGTATCATTGCCGTTGTTGGTGGCATCTGTCAACACATGGTCAATGGTATCATTGGTGTTGCTGTAAAGGCTTTCGCCCTTGCAGTTGGTCACTTCATAGACCTTTGCGCCCTTCAGGACAGGGCAGCTATCCGTGCCGATGGTCTGCCCCCAAATGTGGGGGGCTTCGCCGTAGATGTAATTGCCCTCGTCATCGTAGAAATAGTCATCGTTCTCCTCATCCCAAAGGGGCTCGCCCACTTGACCTGCCTGGAGCAGGCAGGCAACCTCGCCGCTTTTTAGCTGCTCTGTGGTGACGGCATTCGTGCCGTCAATTTCATCATCCTCACCGATGTAGTAGCAATTTTCAAAGCTGCCATTGTAGCCATTGCCCACAAGCACATCGTGGGCATAGCAATTTCTCATTGTACCGTATGCGAAGCCTGCCAATGCACCGTAGCTGCCGCCGGTCTCTACCTTAACAGTTTCATCTGTATAGCAGTTGCTGATCTCGCCGCCGCCGTGATACCCCACGATAGCGCCGCCATACGCAGCATCCGCACCGATAAAATGACTGTCGGCAATATGAAGATTGCGCACATCTGCCCAATAGCCGACATAGCCAAGGAAGCCGATGTACTCGCTGTCGGTTTCGCTTACCTGCAAGCCGGAAATGGTCTTGTAGTTTCCGTCAAAGATTCCGTACAGATTATAAATCGGAGTCCATTCCTTTCCCTCGGGAATGGTAATATTGTCAGTCAGCTTTGCATTGGCTTCATTGCTGATATTGGCAACATATTCCGCAAACCAGAAAAGCTGACCTGCGTTGGCAATCTCGTAATATCCTTCGCTTTCGTTGTAGGTTGCTTTCTCATAGCCGCCACAGCTTTTGCAGAAGCCGTCATCAAATTCATCGTGGTCGGGACAAGTGAGTGTCAGCGTTGCGGAATAAGCCGACACGCTGTAGTTTTTCGTCACATCGTTGCCGTCTGTATCCACAATTTTGACAGAGCCATCCTCCAAAGAAATCGAACCGTATTTGGTCGAGGCTTCATTCATTTCGGCAACCAGCTTTAATGAAACAATTCTGTGCCCCTCAAGAAGTGGGGAATGTTCGTCTATCTCCCATCCGTTTTGATCAATGGCATCAAGGGAGCCTGTCTCTTGGTCGAAAAGGTGAATGGAAACATATCTTTCGTAGACGGTAACCGAGCTTTCGTAGTTACCCCAAATATTGTATACACGGGTGGTCACTGTGGATTCCACGGTGTAATTGGCGGCGTCCTCGCCGGAAAGAGTCAGGCCGGTGACGGTCACGGTGTCATAGCTGCCTGCGTCGGCAGAGGAGACCGTCACGGAGGTGTAGTCGGCATCCAAAGAATCGCCATCCACAATGCCGTCGAGCTTGAAACCGTCGGTGCCGTAAGTGGGATCCACCGTCATGTCGGGCGTACCGTCATAATCCTTGGAATCCACTTCCACACCTACCACGGTCAGCGGCTTCGGCGCGATGGTATATTGTGCGTCAATGCTCTTGTCATCAATGGTGACGGTGACAGTATAGGTTCCGGCATTCACCGGTGCAGCTCCGTTATGCGTAAAGGTAAACTTCTTCGTCTCCAGCACACCGGTAGCCGTCTCAACGAGGTTTTCGCAACTCCGGCCGTTGTAAGTGCCGCCGGACAGAGTGGCGGTGCCGAGATCGGTGTTACACACAAGACACTGACCGGTAATAACATTGCCGGAGGCTGTATATCCCCCGATGTGGGAGCCGTCGTCAAGCTGCGCATTGGCATAGCCGGTGCCGTTGGTGCAGGTTATATACCTGTAGACCGTGCGGCCGGTAAGCTGCGGGTATGTATCTGTACCAAGTGTCTGATGCCATGCAAGCTCTCCATCGGTCTTAGAGCCGTTTAACAGGTAAGTAACCTCTCCACTTGCAAACTGGTCTGCAGACTTATATGTTGCACCCGAATTACCAACGCCGTAAGTCTTCTTGAAGTAGCTGTTAGAAACCACAACATAATTTCTTCCGAAGGTGTAGCAACCGCTTGTTCCCGTAGTAAAGGCGCCGCACATATAACTGTTCCCGATAACGGCCTTGCCCTTCGCCTGGCCGACAAAACCGCCGCAGCTATGGGTAGCATTGCCTGTAATGGAACCAATAAAGCCACAGTTGTCCATAGTCATGGAGCCGGAGCTTATGTTGGCAACAAGACCGCCATGCAAACCTTCTCCGGATACACCGGAATGGATGGTCACACCCACCATACACTTTTCGATCCTGCCGGTTCCTTCACTATAACCGACCAGACCGGCAGCGAATTTTGCGTTTGTGGTAATGGTACCGTCCACCGCCAGATTCTGAATGGTTGCACCGTCCACATAGCGGAAGAGTGCAGTATACTCTTCCGTGGTATCAAGGCTAACGGTCAGCTTCTTGCCGTTGCCGTCGAAGGTTCCGCTGTACTTTGCAAAGGGAGTGCCGATCATCACATTGTCGTGTTCAGACAGATCAATGTCAGCCAACAGCACTGCGTTGGCATCCTTCACACCGGCATTTACAAGCGTTGCAAATCCCACAAACTGATCTGCTGTGCTGATGTAGTGTACATCAGCCGAGTTACCAAAGCCGCAGATGGTACAAATGCCGTCCACAAAACGATGCCCAAGGGCTTCGCCGTGTTTTTGACCACATCGCTGACACTTTTTTGGAGTTGCACACGTTGCATCTATTTCTGAATGTTCCGTGTAATAGGTCAGATTCCAACCGCAAATATATTCTGCGCCGCCCGCAGTAATCGTAGTCGCTTCCGCACCGGAAGGCAAATAGAAGTAGAGTTTATCGGTATCCAAGGTCTTGACATCGTTCACGCCGTAGGTCACGCCGGTCATTGCGGAAACTTCGGTGTTGGCCGCTGCACCGTTCAGCGTGACAGTCACCAAGCTGACGGGTTTCGTACCGTTGGTAAGGGTACCGGCATCGCTTCCATCCCTTCCGGCACCAAAGGCCTCATGATAACCGGGAGTTACCTTGACTGTACCGCCGGTAATTACCACCGTTCCACCGTTGCCTCCATATCCGCCGCCAATTACGGCTGCCTGAGATTGAAAATATACGGTGGCTGTGACCGTTCCGCCGCTTATGGTGACGGTTCCACCATTACCGTTACTTCCGCCGCCGATTCCGGCTCCGTCCATTCTTCCTTCGGCTGCGACCGTTCCACCGCTTATGGCGACGGTTCCGCCATTACCGTTACGGCCACCGCCGATTCCGGCTGCGTCCGATCCTCCGGTGGCTGTGACCGTTCCGCCACTTATAGCGACGGTTCCGCCATTACCCAGATTTCCACCGCCGATTCCGGCTCCGCCGTAGTTGTAATAACCGGATCCTCCGTTAGCTGTGACGGTTCCGCCTCTTATAATGACGGTTCCACCACTTCTCTGATTTCCACCGCCGATTCCGGCTGCTTGAGGACCTCCCTTTGCCGTCAGGGTGCCCGTACCGTCGATCGTCAGAGATGCGCCGCTCTCCACACGAATACCCGCTGCGTGCGCAGATATATCTGCATCAGACCCGTCCAGCATGTTATCACCCAGCAATGTAAGATGAACTGCTGCTGTGCCTTGGATGTGGAACGGGCTTGTGGAGGATGTAATAATATCCACACCGTCCAAAACGATATTGGCAGTAACGCCGTCTTGCACTATGATCGTTCCCTGATCTGTGCCCGAGCCGCTGGTGATCACAATGGGATCGTTTGCATCATATTCCTTGCTGCCGCCGTCAAATCCGATCCATGCTACGGTGAGCTTGCCAACAGTTGCAGATTGGGATACGGTCACAGAACCGGCTTCAATATCGATCGTTGTATCCGCCGCAAATGCCGTAGTCTGCAGCATTGTCAGGCACATTACCAACGCAAGCGCAAAGCTGAGTATGCGGTTTGTAAATTGTGTTTTCATGGAGGATTCTCCTTTCTTGTCAAGTGTGTCAAAAAACCGTGTCATTCCGAGCCGGTGCGCACGCCGGCCTGGAAATCCCCCGGATTTACGGGAAAATGTTACAAAAAGGAACCATAAAACCTGGGAGATTGCCACACCCGTCTGCGGACTGGTTCGCAATGACAGCTAACTGGGGCGTATTGCGTAGAATGGGGGTCGCTGTCGGGTGCCCTTTTGGATATAAAGAAATCTTCTTATGCAGTCCACCCCCTTATACGAATTCTTGTTAAAAAAGTTTGAAAAACTTTTTTAACAAGAATTTATGAGACGGGATTTTGCAATTTTCTATTCCAAAAATTGCAAAATCGCAACGCTTTTTGCGTTGCCTTTCTGATAGAAATCAAACATTTCTATCAGAAAGTAGTATTAAATGTGCAAAAAAGCCAGCCACCTGCGGATCAGGCATACTATCCCCGCAGTCGGTTGGCTTGCAAATAGAAGTGGGCTTCCCCACAGAGGGCAGAGAAAATCTGCTTGCTTGCCGGAATTGCAAGTCGTGATGATCATCCCATCACCCCCCTTTTCATTGCAATATACAGTTATCCATATTATACCAAATATCCGCTCCATTTTCAAGTCCCCTTTTTTGCCTGTGCTGTATAAGATCAAACGGAGTTTCGTCGGAAAAGCAGATTGCTTTCTGCGCAAAATTTGATGAGGTGATAGGAATGAACGAAGAATGTTTGATTTGCAAAGCGCCCTTGGAATATCTTGATACGGATGAGTGGATGGAATGTGAGCTGTGCCACAAAAAGCAAAGCAGCAAAACAAGATGTACGAGGGGACATTTTGTTTGCGATGAATGCCACACAAGCGGCATGGATGAGATCCTTTCCATCTGCCTTAGTAGCACTTCTACAAATCCCATTGAGATTTTGGAACAGATGATGTCTATGCCGGCTTGCCATATGCACGGGCCGGAGCATCATACTATGGTTGGCTCTGCACTGTTAACTGCCTACAAAAACGCAGGTGGGGACATAGACTTAAAAACCGCACTTTATGAAATGCAAAAGAGAGGAAAACAGGTGCCCGGCGGTGCTTGTGGCTTTTGGGGTGCCTGCGGAGCAGGTGTCAGCACAGGGATGTATTTTTCCATTGTCTTGAAAGCAACCCCCTTAGCCGGAACTGCTTGGGGACTTTCCAATCAAATGACAGGAAAAGCCTTGGAAGCCATCGGAAAGAACGGCGGCCCTCGCTGCTGCAAACGAGATTCGTATCTTGCTGTTGTGGAAGCAGTGAAATTCACAAAAGAACACTTGGGCATTCAAATGGAAATAGGCGATATCCATTGTTCCCGATCCCACCTGAATAACCAGTGTATCCAAGAAAAATGTCCCTTCCATTGAGATCCATGTACACAGGTGCTTTCACAGCAAATAAATTTGAAAGGGAAATTTGGTCACAAACCATGATCCCAGTCTGACTATAACAGTTCTCCCTCTCCGATCAACCTCGCAGAGGGAGAACTGTTATAGGGAACCTCTGAATAAATCGGCTTTTTCTGTTCCCTGATTGGTTTTTCAAAGATTTTTACTCAAAGCAGAGGATTTTACGCCCTTACAACGGCCATTTATCTACTATTTTCAGTGCTTGCCTGCCCTTTTTCTTAAAAAAGGGCAGACTACCCCTATATCAAGCCGGGCAGAGTTTTCGTCCGGCAATCGCAAGAGCGTACAGATTGGCACAGGCAAACATTGCATATAAACGGTTCTCGTTCTTTTTTAGCCCTCGATACGCTGTTTTCTTGTAGCCAAACTGACATTTTATGATCCTAAAGATGTGTTCTACCTTACAC
>JAZOAV010000157.1:0-1588 GCA_045595645.1 Faecousia sp. | reverse complement strand
TGGGAGGATTCGGCTTTTGTGGGGGCTTTGGCGTTGTTTGGGGCGGCTTATGCGATGGGGTCGGCTGCCCGTGGGGCGGTCTGGGTGGGGGAGTGGGCTTTGGTGCTTCCGCTTTGGCATCCGTTTTGGGCATCTGTCTGCGTTGATACACGGCACATCACCCCTTTCCTGAAAACAGTCCCCCGGGTTTCCCGAGGGCAAAGCCCGCAATTTTTGACAGACGGGCCAGTTGCATGGCTTTATCCAGCTTATCCCGTCTGTCAGGGGCCAAATAAGGCTTGAGGGCATGCAGAAGGGCCTCCTGCTTGCCGTCATTCTGCTGTACCTGCTGCATAAGCTGCATCATGCCCCGCAGCATTTCCTCGTCCGGCAGAGTGGATGAGGGAGGGGAAGGCTCGGACTCTGGCTGAAAGCCGAGGGATTGGGCCATAGACATGATTTGTGCCATGCTGTCGGGGTTGTTGAGAATCTGACTCAGTTTTTCCTCCAAGCCTTCCGTATGCCTCACCTACTTTCCGTTGATTTTATGGAGCAGGGTATCTGCTTCCTTGGTGGATAGAGCGGGCTTCAGGGCAGTTTGCACTGCTTCCATGTCGCCCTTTTGAAAGGCTTTTACGGCAGATTGCAGGCCGCCGTTTTGGGAAAGCAGGGCAATCAGACGCTTTCCCTCCTCCGATTGGAGGACACGACGCATTTCTTCGGGAGAAAATTGCGGTTTTTTTGCAGAATCTTGCTTCATGGGAATTGCCTCCTGTCTTGCAATCTGCTATAATATATGCAACCATGACAGGAAGGGTGAGAGAATGAAACTCTTGATTGTATCCGATACGCACGGAAGATTGGAATACATGTGTCGTGCGGCAGAGCGGGAAAGGCCGGACATGGTGTTCCATTTGGGCGACCATGATCGGGATGCGGAGGATCTGAGCCGTCAATATCCCAGACTCTGCGTTGTGAGCATGAAGGGAAATTGCGACTATTTTTCTCCCTATGGACGGGAAGAATACTTGTATACCTTAGAGGGTGTGAAGATTTTTGCGGTGCATGGACATCAATACAATGTAAAGAGCGGTCTGATGCGCTTTTCTTACGCCGCCGCCGAAAAGGGGGCACAGTTGGCTCTGTTCGGCCACACCCATAGTGCCTTTTGTGAAAAAATGGGAGATGTGACACTGCTCAACCCCGGTGCTTGCGGCGGTTACCATCCAACCTATGCGGTCGTTACGGTGAAAGAGGGCAAATTAAGCTGTGAAATAAAGGATGTTTGGGAGGAAGAACGATGATTTTAGCGGTAGACATTGGAAATACGAATATTGTATTAGGTGGTTTGGAAGGAGAAGAGATCCTGTTTGAGGCTCGCATGGCGACGGATTTGATTAAAACCTCCGACCAGTATTGTGCGGAGCTGAAAACCATGCTGTCCCTTTTTGAGGTGGATCCCAAGGCTGTGGAGGGGTGTATCATATCTTCGGTGGTGCCTCCCGTGCTCAATTCCGTGAAAACCGCCTTGCGGAAGCTCACAGGAAAGAACAGCCTTGTGGTCGGACCCGGCATCAAGACGGGCTTGAATATCCGCATGGATAACCCC
>JAZOAV010000156.1:0-24273 GCA_045595645.1 Faecousia sp. | reverse complement strand
AATAGCTCGCTGATTGCTCTTGCCGATTTCATCAGAGCTTCCTATAATATATTTTAGGAGGAAACCCCATGAGCAAGGTATATCTCGTCAGTGCAAAAAGAAGCGCCATCGGCAGTATGCTGGGCAGCCTGAAGGATGTGGAAGCAACTTGGCTGGGCGCACAGATTCTCAAGGCAACTTTGGAAGTAGGCAACATCAATCCTGCGTGGCTGGATGAAGTCATCGTGGGTAATGTCCTTCCTGCGGGTCTCAAGCAGGGCCCCGCTCGTCAGGTCGCTATCGGTGCAGGTGTTCCTGTGGAAATCCCTGCCTATTCTCTCAACATGGTTTGCGGCAGCGGCATGAAGGCTGTGATGAATGCCGCCAACACCATCGCCGCAGGCAAGGCCAAGCTGATTGCCGCCGGCGGTGTGGAAATTATGAGTGCAGCTCCCTATCTGGTACCCGGCAAGGTTCGTGCCGGCAACAAGATGGGCGAGATGAAGCTGGTTGACCATATGCTCATCGACTCTCTGACGGATGCTTTTGGCAATATGCACATGGGCATTACCGCTGAGAATGTGGCAGAACGCTACGGCATTACCCGTGAGATGCAGGACGAATTCGCCATTGCTTCTCAGGAAAAGGCCCGTGCCGCACAGGATGCAGGCAAGTTTGAAGAAGAAATCGTTCCTCTGACCGTCAAGGCAGGCCGCAAGGAAATTGTTTTCGCCGCTGATGAATACATCAATCGCGCTACCACCTTGGAGAAGCTGGGCACTCTGCGCCCCGCCTTCAAGAAGGACGGCACCGTGACCGCAGGCAACGCTTCCGGCATCAATGACGGCGCAAGCTTTGTGGTTTTGGCAAGTGAAGAAGCCGTGGCCGAGTATGGCCTGAAGCCCATGGCCGAGCTGGTCGGCTGGGGTCAGGGCGGCGTAGAGCCCGATGTCATGGGTCTGGGCCCCGTTCCCGCTGTGGGCAATGCCCTGAAGGATGCCAAGATGAATCTGAGCCAGATGGAAGTTCTGGAACTGAACGAGGCCTTTGCCGCCCAGTCCTTGGGTGTTGTGAAGCTCCTGGCGGAACAGCACGATCTGACCGAAGACGAAATCAAGGCTCGTTGCAATGTGAACGGCGGTGCCATCGCTCTGGGACATCCCGTGGGTGCCAGCGGCAACCGTATCATCGTCACTCTGGTTCACGAGCTGAAGCACAGCGGCAAGGAATACGGTCTGGCTTCTCTGTGCATCGGCGGCGGCATGGGTACGGCTGTTGTTCTGCGGAACATTAAGGAGTAAGCCATGCGTTTAGAGAATAAGGTTGCCATCATCACCGGTGCCGCAAGAGGCATTGGTGGGGAAATGGCCAAGCTCTTTGCCAGAGAAGGCGCAAAGGTCATTGCGGCGGATATGGCTCCCTTGACCTACGAAGCAGAAAATGTGGAGCACTATGCCCTCAATGTGACGGATGCGGCGGCTTGCCGTGCCCTCACGGAGTATGCCAAGGAAAAATACGGGCGTATTGATATTTTAGTGAACAATGCCGGTATTACCCGTGATGCCATGACACGGAAAATGACGGATGAACAGTGGGACTTGGTCATTGACATCAACTTGAAGGGTGTTTTTAACTTGACTCGCTATGTCGGCCCTCTCATGGAAGAACAGGGAGGCGGCAGTATCATCAGCATTTCCTCTGTCGTTGGCGAGTATGGCAACATCGGACAGGCCAATTATGCCGCCACCAAGGCGGGCGTGATGGGCTTGACCAAGAGCTGGGCGAAGGAATTTGCCCGTAAGGGTATTCCTGTCCGCGTCAATGCCATTGCTCCCGGCTATGTTATGACGGATATGATGAAGACCGTTCCCGAGGATCTGCTGAAGAAGTTCGCTTCTCAGACCATGCTGGGTCGGTTGGGTCAGCCCGAGGAAATCGCCAAGGCCGCACTGTTCCTCGCCAGCGACGATGCCTCCTATGTGACGGGACACATCCTTTCTGTCAACGGCGGCATGCGTTTGTAATACAACAATAAGTGGGGGTTTGCGCCCCCACTTTTTTCAAAAGGAGGTGGGGAGATGCCTACACTTGGCAAATTATTGGAGCCGTATCGCTCCGTGTCGCTCATTGGAATGTGCAAAAATGCGGGAAAGACCACGGTGTTGAACCGCATTATAAGGGAATCGCCCCACAAATGTCTTGCCCTCAGTTCCATCGGGCGGGACGGCGAGTCGCAGGATTTGGTCACGGGCACGCAGAAGCCGGGCATCTATGTCCCCAAGGGTACGCTGTTGGCTACGGCTACAGAGCTTTTGTCCCGCAGTGATATTACACGGGAGATTTTGGATACCACCTGTGTCTTTACCCCCTTGGGGGAAGTGGTGATTTTCCGAGCCAAAAGTGACGGCTCCGTGGAGCTGGCAGGGCCGTCCATTACCACCCAGCTTGGCCGTCTGCGGGAGCAGTTCTTTGCCTTTGGTGCACAGCAGGTGTTGTTTGACGGCGCACTCAGCCGGAAAAGCCTGTGCAGCCGACAGGTTACGGAGGCTACCATCCTCTGTAGCGGAGCTTCTTACCATAAAAATATGGATGTGGTAATAGCAGATACAGCCTACCAGTGCCGCTTGCTCACCCTGCCGGAGGTTGTCTTACCTGTCGTTTCGGAGGAAGAACGGGGCGTTTTGCCCTATGCCAAGGGAGAATTTTTGCCCATGGGTGCCGAGGAGGCTCTGAAAGCAGGTGTGGCAGAGGGCTTGTTCTTCGGCGGTGCGTTGTCAGACTTTGCTCTGCGACCTTTTTTGGCATTGTCCTTGCGGGGAGTCACATTGTCGGTGCGGGACAGCAGTAAAATCCTCTTAAAAGAGGATTCGTTCCAAAAGCTCCTGCGCCGTGGCGCAGACTTTGGGGTTTTGGAAAGTGTCAATCCCGTGGCAGTCACGGTCAATCCCTTCTCTGCCTATGGATTTCATTTTGCGGCAGAGGAATTTTACGAAAAAATGTCACAAGCAGTAGATTTGCCTGTGTTTGATGTCAGGAGGGAGGCAATATGAAGGCTCTCAGCTATGCCCAAAAGGAGCGGATTGGATTTACCTATATTGCGGAGCAGCTTCGGCCTGCCTCGCCCTATGGCATGGAGCGGGTGCGGGAGCTGGCCCCTGTGGAAAATCGGGCCGAGCTTCTGCGGCAGTTAGACAATGTACAGCGAATGTTGGAAGTGCCGGAGGACGGAAGCCTGCGGCGAATGTTACAGCTCTTTCACGCGCTGAAAATGCTCCGTCCCACGGTGCAAAAGGGACGGGAAAACGATCTCAATGAGATCGAATTGTTTGAAATCAAACGATTTTTGCTGCAAACTGCCGAGATTTTTCCTCTGTGGTTGGAATTGCAGGAAAAATGGCAGTTGGACGGTGTTCGCCTCGTAGATACGGAGGCGGCACTGAACTTGCTGGACCCCCATGGCCATCGGGTGGCATCCTTCTTTTTGGAGGATGACAGCTCACCATTGCTCACTACCCTGCGGCAGGAAAAGCGGGACTTGGAGGCGGCACTGCACAAGGAGTCCTCTGACGAATTGCAGGCTCGCCGCAGTGCTGTTTGCGCCAAAGAAGAAGCAGAGGAACAGCGTTTGCGGAGTGTTCTGTCGCAAAAGCTGCGCCCTTATTTGACGGATATTTTGCAGAATATGGAGGCCGTCGGAGAGATAGATCTCACTGTGGAGAAGGCTCGATTGGCTCGCCGTTTTTTTGGAGTATATCCTGAAATTACGGAAAAGCATCTGGAATTTGTAGGAATGCGCCATCCGAAAATTGAGAATTTTACACCTCTGTCTATCGCTCTGCCTGTGGGTGCAACGGTGATTACCGGTGCCAATATGGGAGGCAAAAGTGTGGCATTAAAGACATTGGCTCTCAATGTGTACCTGATGCACTGCGGCCTGTTTCCCTTTGCGGAGCGGGCGGCTTGTCCGCTGTTTGACGGCCTGCTGTTTTTGGCAGAGGATGCGGAGAATATGGACAACGGCCTATCCAGCTTCGGCGGGGAGATTCTGCGCCTTAGGGAGGCCCTTGATGTCATGCGGGAGGGCTTTTGCTTGGTGCTGTTGGATGAATTTGCCCGTGGAACCAACCCCGACGAGGGGGCGGCATTGGCACAGGGCTTGACGGAATATCTCAATGCCCTGCCTGTGATGGCGGTGCTGGCAACGCACTATGATAAGGTGGCGCAGAAGGCTGCCGCCCATTATCAGGTGGTAGGTCTGCGCAATGCCCACGGGGAAGGATTGACCGCCCGTCTGCGTGGCCTGGATGGAGAAGGAAGTCTGAAGCTCTTACAGCAGTACATGAATTACGGTCTCTATCCTGTCTGCGACGCAAGGGATTGTCCCCGTGATGCCCTGTGGATTTGCCGTTTGCTTGGCTTGGATGAAAAAATTCTTTCTCTCGTAGAAAAAAACTACGGGATTTAGCAGGAAAAATATTGACAAATTTTCGACAAATCGATATAATAGATAATAGCAAATTGCATAGTTAGGCAATAGAGGCGCGGCGTATAAGGTAACAGTGGGATGAAAACGGAGAGGGCTTCGGAGGCTCCCTGCGAATGTGTACACCGCCGAAAGAGGACAGCGGCCCTTCGCTGTGTTCTTGATAGCCGTCCCCAGTGGACGGGTATTGTCATGTCACCATGAAGCGCTATTGACCGTGAAGTTTTAGACTTTACGGTGCAATAGCGCACTTTTTTGCCCCAAAAATTATTACAGGAGGATTTAAAAATGGAACCCATCAAAGCTATGCTTCGCCTGCGTATGAGCGCAAAGGACGCTCACTACGGCGGAAATCTCGTGGACGGTGCCCACATGGTGCATCTGTTCGGTGATGTCGCCACAGAGCTGCTCATCCGTCAAGACGGAGACGAGGGCCTGTTCTGTGCCTATGACAACATTGAATTTTTGGCTCCCGTGTATGCCGGTGACTATATTGAGGCCGTAGGCGAGATCACCAAGGTGGGCAACACCTCTCGCAAGATGAAGTTCGAGGCTTGGAAGGTCATTCGTTCCCGCCCCGATATCAACGATTCTGCCGCAGATATTTTAGAAGAACCCATTCTGGTCTGCCGTGCTACGGGCACCTGCGTCACTCCCAAGGACAAGCAGAATGTTGCCAGATAAGGAGGAAACATGGAAAAACTGATTATTACTGCCGCCATTTGCGGCGCAGAGGTCACGAAAGAACATAACCCCGCCGTTCCCTACACCAAGGAGGAAATGGTCAGAGAGGCCAAGTCTGCTTATGATGCAGGTGCTTCTGTGATTCATGTGCATGTCCGTTGGGACGATGGCACTCCCACCCAGGATAAGGCTCGTTTCGCAGAAATTCTGCCCGCCATTCAGGAAGCCTGCCCCGGTGCCATTCTCATTCCCTCTACCGGCGGTGCTACCGGCATGAGTCCCGAAGAGCGTCTCCAGCCCACAGAGCTGATGCCCGAAATGGCAACGCTGGACTGCGGCACCTGCAACTTCGGCGATGATATTTTCGTCAACGACCTGCCTACGCTCCGTGCCTTCGGTCAGCGTATGATCGAAAATAAGATCAAGCCCGAGTTTGAGTGCTTCGAGGTCGGTCACATTGATACGGCTTTGGAGCTGGCGGCCAAGGGTCAGGTTCCCGGCGCACCCATGCAGTTTAACTGTGTCATGGGCTTGCAGGGCTGTATCTCTGCACGGGTTGAAAATCTGGCGTTCATGGTCAGCCGCCTGCCGGAGGGTTCCACCTGGACGGTCACTGCCATCGGCAAAGCAACCTGGCCCATGGTTACGGCTGCCATTCTGATGGGCGGTCATGTGCGTGTAGGTTTTGAGGATAATATTTATCTGTCCCGTGGCCACAAGGCTGCTTCCAACGGCGAGCTGGTAGAAAAGGTCGTCAGCATCGCCAAGCAGTACGGTCGTGAAATCGCCACCTGTGACGATGCCCGCCGCATTTTGGGCCTCGCCCGCTAATACATCAACTATAACATATTTTTAGGAGGATTTTAATTATGTCCATGAAGGGTAACAAGTACGGTAGCCACAGAGTGATTGAGCCGCAGGGTGTTCTGACCCAGGCTGCATGGAAGATCGACAACGATATGACCAAGCGTTATTCCAACGAAATCATCTGCAATGTCACATCTCTGAACATTGACTCCGCTTCTTTCACACAGATTGAAGAAGCCTGCGGCGGCGACGAAACCAAGATCGGCGAAATGATCATGGGTATCGTGGCAGAGCGTGGCAAGCAGCAGAATCCCGTCACCGGTTCCGGCGGCATGTTCAAGGGCGAAGTTGCTTACATCGGCGAAGACCTGTTGGCAAAGCCCGATTTCGACCTGAAGGTGGGCGACAAGATCGTTTCTCTGGTCTCCCTGTCCATGACCCCCCTGAAGATTGAGAAGATTTTGGCCATCCATAAGGAAATCGACCGTGTGGACATCGTTGGTCAGGCGGTTCTCTTTGAGTCTGCCCTCTATGCAAAGATGCCCGAAGATATGTCCGAGCCTCTGGCACTGGCCGCTCTGGATGTTGCAGGTGCTCCTGCACAGGCCCGCAAGCTGCCCAAGGAAGGCGACAGCGTTCTGATCCTGGGCGCCAACGGCAAGTCCGGCGTGCTGTGCGGCTATGAGGCCATGAAGAAGGTCGGCCCCAACGGCAGAGTTGTGGGTGTCGTCCGTAATCCCAAGCAGGTTCCCGCCCTTATGGAGCTGGGTGTCTACACCGATGTGGTCGTTGCCGACTGCACCAAGCCCGTTGCAGTTATGGAAGCTGCCCTGGCTGCCAACAATGGCGAAGAGTACGACCTGTCCATCTGCTGTGTCAACATCGAGTCCTGCGAAATGTCCGCCATCCTGCCCGTCCGTGACGGCGGCAAGGTCTACTTCTTCTCCATGGCTACCAGCTTTACCAAGGCAGCTCTGGGAGCAGAAGGCATTGGCAAGGATGTGGAAATGATCATCGGCAACGGCTACACCAAGAACCATGCCCAGATCACCTTGGATGTTCTGCGGGAATCCGAGAAGCTGCGCAAGCTGTTTGACGAAAAATATGTCTGATAAGGAGTGAAAACCATGAGAAAAAGCCGAGAAAATGGCCTTTTCCTTGACATCCCTGCGGAGCAGTGGAACGATTGGCATTGGCAGCTCAGCAACCGTATTGAGACCCTCTCTGAGCTGAAGAAGTATGTCAAGCTGACAGAGGAAGAAGAACAGGGCGTTGCCACCACCCTTGGCAAGCTCCGCATGGCCATTACCCCCTATTATCTGTCCCTCATCGATCTGAACGATCCCTTTGATCCCATCCGCAAGCAGGCCATTCCCACGGCGGCTGAGCTGAGCTTCGCCGTCTACGAGGATGCCGATCCTCTCCACGAGGACACGGACTCTCCCTGCCCCGGCCTGACCCATCGTTATCCTGACCGTGTGCTGTTCCTGATTACCGACCAGTGCTCCATGTACTGCCGTCACTGCACCCGTCGCCGTTTTGCCGGTCAGAACGACTGCCATGTGCCCAAGGATCAGATCGACACCTGCATCGAGTATATCAGCAAGCACCCTGAGGTGCGTGATGTGGTGCTCTCCGGCGGCGACAGCCTGATGATCTCCGATGACTTCTTGGAGTACATCATCAGCCGTGTCCGCGCCATTCCTCATGTGGAAATTATTCGTCTGGGCTCCCGCGCTCCCGTGGTCATGCCTCAGAGAATTACCCCTGAGCTGTGTAAGATGCTGAACAAGTATCATCCCATTTGGCTCAATACCCACTTCAACCATCCCAACGAAATCACCGAGGAAGCCGCACAGGCTTGCGCCATGCTGGCCAATGCCGGTGTGCCTCTGGGCAATCAGAGCGTTCTGCTGGCAGGTGTCAATGACTGCGTACATGTGATGCTCAAGCTGGTCAACGAGCTGGTTCGCATTCGTGTGCGTCCCTACTACATCTACTGCTGTGACCCCTCCTTGGGTCTGAGCCATTTCCGTACCCCTGTTTCCAAGGGTATCGAAATCATGGAAGCTCTCCGTGGCCATACCTCCGGCTTCTGCGTACCCACCTTCGTGGTGGATGCTCCCGGCGGCGGCGGCAAGGCCCCCGTTATGCCCAACTATGTGATTTCTCAGACTCCCCGCAAGGTGATTCTGCGAAACTTCGAGGGTGTCATCACCACCTACACCGAGCCCGACCACTATGCCAACGAATGCCACTGCGATGTTTGCACCGGCAAGGCACAGCCCCGTCTGCCCAAGACCGGCGTAGCCTACCTGGCACAGGGCTTGGAGCAGAAATATATGGAGCCCACCACCCTTCTGCGGCGTGACCGCCACAAGACGGAGGGCTGAGATGGAATCCAAGCTGAATCTGAATCAGGATTTGGTCGCCAAAGCCCGTGCCTCTGCGGCACGGGTGGCGGATGATCTGCAAACCTTTATCGATGCCCATACCACCGTCACCGTAGAGCGTGCGGTCTGCCGTCTGCTGGGCATTGACGGCATCAACGAGCTGGAAGCCCCCCTGCCCAATGTTCTTGTGGACCATTTGCAGGAGAGCGGCATTTTGGCGGGCGGTGCAGCCTATGCCATCGGTAATGCCATGGTGGAAACGGGCAAGAATCCGCAGGAAATCGCAGAAGCCGTCAGCGCAGGCGAGCTGAAGCTGGCCCAGCTTCCTTCTCACAGTGCAGAGGAAGTGCGTGCTGCCATTGCTCCCGTGGTGGAGGCGACTTTGGCTCGTATTACTAAAAATGTGTCCTCCCGTAACGAGTTCCTGAAGGAATTCGGCGACAAGGAAGGCCCCTATCTGTACATCATCGTGGCAACAGGCAACATTTACGAGGATATCATTCAGGCGAAAGCCGGTGCCAAGCAGGGTGCGGATATCATTGCGGTCATTCGTACTACGGGTCAGTCCTTGCTGGACTATGTGCCCTACGGTGCTACTACTGAAGGCTTCGGCGGCACCTATGCTACGCAGGAGAACTTCCGCCTGATGCGGGCGGCGTTGGACGAGGTAGGCAAGGAGCAGGGTCGTTATATCCGTCTTTGCAACTACTGCTCCGGTCTGTGTATGCCGGAAATCGCCGCTATGGGCGCACTGGAACGGCTGGATGTCATGCTGAACGACGCGCTCTACGGCATTTTGTTCCGTGATATCAATATGCAGCGCACCATCATTGACCAGTATTTCTCCCGTGTCATCAACGGCTATGCCGGTGTGATTATCAACACGGGCGAGGACAACTACCTGACCACCGATGATGCTATCACCAGTGCTCATACGGTGCTGGCTTCTCAGTTCCTGAACGAAGCCTTTGCTCTGCGCGCCGGTATGCGGGAAGAGCAGATGGGCTTGGGTCACGCCTTCGAGATGGATCCCGATGTGGAAAACACCTTCCTCTATGAGCTGGCACAGGCGCAGATGGCAAGAGAGATTTTCCCCAAGGCTCCCCTCAAGTACATGCCTCCCACAAAGTTTATGACGGGAAACATCTTCCGTGGTCATATTCAGGATGCTCTGTTCAACATGGTCTGCATCCTGACGGGGCAGAAGCTCCAGCTTTTGGGCATGATGACCGAGGCCATTCATACGCCCTTCATGTCCGATCGTGCTCTGTCTATTGAAAATGCTCAGTACATTTTCCGTACCATGGCTGATTTGGGCAGCGAGCTGAGCTTCAAGGAGGGCGGTATCATTCAGAGCCGCGCCAACGAAGTTCTCACCAAGGCAACAGAGCTTCTCAGTGAAATCGAAGAGCTGGGCCTGTTCAACACGCTGGAAAAGGGCATTTTTGCCGATGTGAAGCGTCCCAAGGACGGCGGCAAGGGCCTTGCCGGTGTGGTCGTCAAGAGCGGCGAGTATTTCAACCCCTTTATTGAGGCTATGAAAGGAAAGGTGGCGGCGCAATGAGCAGTGGATTGTACAATACCCATAAAAATAATTTCGACACCACCCTGGATCTGACCCGTCTGAAGCCCTACGGCGACACCATGAACGACGGCAAGGTGCAGCTCAGCTTCACCCTTCCTGTGAAGGACGATGCCCGTGGAGAGGAGGCCGCCCGTCTGCTGGCCAAGAAGATGGGCTTGGAGGAGCCCAATGTGGCGTATCACCATGCGCTGGACAAGGAGTTTACCTTCTTTGTGGTCTATGGCTCCTGCGTGCATACGGTCAACTACGAGGACATCCATGTGGTAACGGTGGAGTCCGAGGTCATGACCATGGAGGAGACCAACGAATATATTCAGAAGCACATTGGTCGCAAGGTGGTCATGGTAGGTGCTTCCACCGGCACGGATGCTCATACGGTGGGCATTGATGCCATTATGAACCGCAAGGGCTTCGCCGGTCACTACGGCGTGGAACGCTATGAGATGATCGAAGCCTACAATCTGGGCAGTCAGGTTCCCAACGAAGAATTCATCCGTAAGGCTGTGGAGCTGAATGCGGATGTGCTGTTGGTGTCTCAGACGGTTACCCAAAAGGATATTCACATTCAAAACCTGACGGAGCTCATTGAGCTGCTGGAGGCTGAGGGCCTGCGGGAACGCTTCATCGTCATTTGCGGTGGCCCCCGTATCTCCCATGAGCTGGCCAAGGAGCTGGGCTACGATGCCGGCTTCGGAGCAGGCAGCTATGGCGACGATGTTGCCAGCTTCGCTGTCATTGAAATGGCCCGTCGCGGCATGAAATAATCAGTTGCGCCCCCTTAAAATTTTTAACAAGGAGACTGCTATGAAGAATAAGTTTATCACTGCCCAAGAGGCGGCCGCTCTCATCCACGACGGTGATTTTGTCATGGTCGGCGGATTTTTGGGCCACGGAACTCCCAACAGCATCGTGGATGCTATGTGTGACAGTGAGCTGAAGGATCTGACCATCGCTTGCAATGACACCGGTTTCCCCGAAGGTGCGGACAAGTTCGGCTTCCGCGGTGTCAGCGAGCTGGTTGCCCGTCACAAAATTAAGACTCTCTATGCCACGCATATCGGCTTGAACCCCGAAACGGGCAAGCAGATGAGTGAAGGCACCTTGGAGGTCAAGCTCATTCCTCAGGGTACCTTTGCTGAACGCATTCGTGCCGGTGGCTACGGTTTGGGCGGCATCCTCACTCCCACGGGCGTGGGTACGGATATTGCTGAGGGCAAGCAGGTCATTACCGTAGACGGCAAGGACTATCTGTTGGAAACGGCTCTCAAGGGCGATGTTTGCATCGTCAAGGGCTCTATCGTGGACAAGCTGGGCAATGTCTATTACAAGGGCACTACCCGCAACTTCTGCCCCCTTATGGCTATGGCCTGCAAGACGGTGATCGTGGAAGCCGAGCAGGTGGTTGAGGTAGGCGAAATTCCCGCCGAGAGCATTATGACCCCCTTCGTGTTGGTGGACTATATTGTGGATGGAGGCAAGACCAATGGCTGATGTAAAGACGATTATTGCCAAGCGTGCCGCCCGCTTTTTGAAGGACGGCGATGTGGTCAATCTGGGCATCGGTATGCCTGAGATGGTTGGCAACTTCCTGCCCGAGAATGTCCATGTGATTCTCCAGTCAGAAAACGGCATTATGGGCATGAGCGCCGCCGCTGAGGAAGGCAAGGAAAACACCGATATTTCCAACGCCGGCGGCAAGTATGTCACCATTATTCCCGGTGCCTGCTATTTTGACTCCGCCTTCTCCTTCGGCCTGATTCGCGGTGGCCATGTAGATGCTACCATTTTGGGCGCATTGCAGGTAGACTCGGAAGGCTCTTTGGCCTCTCACATTATCCCCGGCAAGATGGTGCCCGGCATGGGCGGTGCCATGGATTTGGTTTCCGGTGCAGAAAATGTCATCGTCATCACCACCCACACGGATAAGAAGGGCGGCCCCAAGATTTTGGAGCGTTGCACTCTGCCCCTCACCGCTTATAAGCGGGTGAAGTGGATCATTTCCGAGCTGGCTGTTATCGAGTCTACTCCCGAGGGCTTGGTCCTGCGGGAAGTCAACTCCGAAAGCAGTGTGGAAGAAGTCGTCGCCAAAACCGGCGCAAAGCTCATCATTCCCGAAGAAATCGGCACATTCTAATTACATAAACAAAAAGATTGCAGCAGATTTTTGCTGCAATCTTTTTGCTTTCGCTTATAGCGTTTCGTATTACGTCGTAGGGGCGGCAACCTGCCGCCCGCCGCACGCCCACAATTCGGCAGTGCCTACCGGCGCGTCTGGGAAGCCGCGCGCTACGGTATGAAGGGTGATCGGGAAATCCTACACGGGCGGCAAGGTTGCCGCCCCTACAATTTAGGCATCGACCACTACGGATTCCTTTCGGCATTATAGCGTAGGGAACGGCCTGTGTGCCGTTCCGAAGGCGATCATAATAGGGAACGGCACATAGGCCGTTCCCTACGAGTGGGTTATGATACAGGCTTATAATTGGGAGAAAATCTCACCGAGGGAGGTATGGAACACCAGATTTGCCATGCTGTCGTAGGGCGTTTTGTCCCGATTGATGAGGACGAGGCGGTTGCCGCGGTAGTATTGCAGCAGACCTGCGGCGGGGTAGACCGTCAGACTGGTACCGCCGACAATGAGCAAATCTGCCTTGGAAATGGCACGGATGGCTTGGGACATGGTGCGGCTGTTAAGCTGTTCTTCGTATAGCACCACATCGGGCTTGACGATGCCGCCGCAGTCGCATAGGGGAATATCCTTGGAGTTCTTCACAAATTCGGCCGTATGGAATTTGCGGCAGCGGGTGCAGTAGTTACGCAGCACACTTCCATGGAGCTCATAGACGGTTTTACTGCCCGCTTTTTGGTGTAGACCGTCGATGTTTTGGGTCACAACGGCGGCCAAATGTCCCTCCTGTTCCAGACGAGCCAGCACCTTATGGGTGATGTTGGGCTCGAAACCTAAGGGCAGCATCTTCTCCCGATAGAAGCGGAAGAAATAAGAGGGATTCTGTTCGTAGAAGCTGTGAGAAATAATCGTCTCGGGGGGATATTCAAATTTTTGATTGTACAGGCCGTCCACACTGCGGAAGTCGGGGATCCCCGATTCGGTGCTGACCCCTGCGCCGCCGAAGAATACGGCCTGCTTGCTTTCCTCAATCCATTGCTTCAGCATCTTCATCGGCAATCTCCTGCAAAATCTTGCGGTCTTCCTTGCTGGTGAGCTTCAATTTTTCGTACATATCGGGACGGCGGGCACGGGTGCGCAGAAGGGATTGCTTTCTGCGCCAGCGAGCTACACGGGCATGGTCGCCCGATAGAAGAATGGGAGGGACCTCCCGACCGTGCCATTGGGCAGGGCGGGAATACTGGGGATATTCCAAAGTGCCGTCCCAGTGGCTCTCGTCCTCGAAGCACTCGGCATCGGACAGCACCCCGGGCACCAAACGGCACACGGAGTCCGCTACCGCCATGGCGGGTATTTCGCCGCCTGTCAGGACGAAATCTCCGATGGAAATTTCCTCGTCCACACATTCGTCAATAAATCGCTGGTCAATGCCCTCGTAATGGCCGCAAACCAAGATAATGTTATCCATTTTGGATAAACGCTTGGCATCTGCCTGACGGAACACCTTTCCGCAGGGGCTTAAATAGATGGTATGCACCGGCCCGCCAGCCTCGTCACAGGCATGGCACCAGCAGTTGTACAGGGGGTCGGCTTGCATCACGGCACCGTGACCGCCGCCGTAGGGGTAGTCGTCCACCTGATTCTGCTTGTTGGTGGTGTAGTCCCGAATCTGATGGGTTTCAATGCGGATAATGCCCCGCTCCTGGGCACGCCCCAAAATGGACTCGTTCATCAAATCTCCCACGGTGTCGGGAAAGAGCGTTAAAATATCAATGCGCATCGGTTTCCATTCCTTCAATCAGGTGGACACGGACAAAGCCTTCCTCCACACAGATTTCCTTCACAAATTCCTTGACGGCGGGAATCATATAGTCCTTTTCGCCGTGAATCACATAGACATCGCTGGAGGGCATGGTCAGTACATCCTTGATTTTGCCGATTTCCGTGCCCGCATCGTCCAGCACACGACAGCCAATCAAATCCGCAATAAAAACGGTGCCCTTGGGCAGCTTTACCTGACTGCGATCGATGGAGACGACCTTGCCCCGCAGGAGGGTGGCATCTTCGGGGTTGTCAATGCCCTGCAATTTTGCAAGGACACAGGTTTTGTGCACACGGGAGGACTGCACGCTGTAGGGCTGTCCGTTGAGATAGAGGGTGCGGAAGGAGAGTAAAAACTCGGGGCTGTCTGCCCAAGGGAGAATTTTCACTTCGCCCTGAACGCCGTGGGTGCTGACGATTTCGCCTGCTTCCAAAAATTGTTTTTCCATAGTTCCCTCACAGTTTGTCATAGGTTTTTTCTAAGAATCGGTCGGCCTTGATGATGACCCGCTCATGGGTGGCCTTGCCGATTTCGCCTGCTTCGTCATAGGCGGTGATTTCAAAACGGAGCTTGCGGCCGTCAACCTCCGTCAGGACGGCTTCGGCCCGTACCTCCATGCCAACGGGAGTGGCAGAGCTGTGGGTCACAGAAATTTGGGTGCCAACAGAGCTTTCTCCCTCTGCCAAATAAGGAGCCACCGCCTCACAGGCGGCACCCTCCATAAGGGCGATCATGCAGGGGGTGGCATACACTAAAAGGTCGCCCGAACCCACCACTTTTGCGGTATCCTCTTTCTCTACAAGAGCCTCCGCAATGCCCTTGCTGCCGATTTCGAGTATCATAATGCAATCTCCTTTTTCGCTTTCCTATATCATATCAAATTCTTTGCCTTCGGTCAACAAATAATGATTGCGATTTCTGAAAAAGATGATATAATTACGGTAAATAAGTCTATCCGTACGGAGGCGTGTTATGAAAGTCAACGATAAGCTCAATATGACCATGCTCTGTGACTTCTACGAGCTGACCATGGGCAACGGTTATTTCCGCAAGGAGATGCGGGATCAGATTTGTTATTTTGATGTGTTTTACCGCAATGTTCCCGATGGCGGCGGCTTTGCCATTGCCGCAGGCTTGGAGCAGGTGGTGGAATATATTCAGGAGCTGCATTTTACCGAGGAGGATCTTGCCTACTTGCGGGGTCGCAAGCTCTTTCCCGAGGAATTTTTGGACTATCTGCGGGAGTTCCGCTTTACGGGTGACATCTATGCCGTCCCCGAGGGCACGCCTATTTTCCCCAAGGAGCCTTTGCTCACGGTGCGTGCCCCTGCCATCGAGGCCCAGCTCATTGAGACCTATCTCTTGCTGGCATTGAACCATCAGAGCTTGATTGCAACCAAGGCCAACCGTGTGGTGCGGGCGGCTGAGGGACGGACGGTGCTGGAATTCGGTTCCCGCCGTGCTCAGGGTGCTATGGGTGCTATTTTGGGTGCCAGAGCTGCTTATATCGGCGGTTGCCACGGCACGGCCTGTACCATTTCCGACCAGCTCTACGGTGTCCCTGCCGCAGGAACCATGGCCCACTCCTGGGTGCAGATGTTTGATACGGAGTTTGAGGCATTCAAGGCTTATTGTGAGCTGTACCCCAACAATGCCACCCTTTTGGTGGATACCTACAACACCCTGAAAAGCGGCATTCCCAATGCCATTCGCGCCTTTAACGAGGTTTTGAAGCCTCTGGGCATTACCAAGTGCGGCATCCGTCTGGACTCCGGCGATATGACCTATCTGACCAAGAAGGCCAGAAAGATGCTGGACGAGGCGGGCTGGACGGAGTGTAAGATTTCCGTTTCCAACTCTCTGGACGAGTACATCATTCAGGATTTACTGCGGCAGGGTGCCTGCATTGATATGTTCGGCGTGGGCGAGCGGCTGATTACCGCCCGCAGTGAGCCGGTTTTCGGCGGTGTGTACAAGCTGGTTGCTGTGGAAAATGAGGCGGGAGAGGTACTGCCCAAGATTAAGATTTCCGAAAATGTGGGAAAAATCACCAATCCCCACTTTAAAAAGCTGTGGCGATTCTACGGCAACGACACGGGCAAGGCCATTGCCGACTACCTGTCCGTCTATGACGAAACGGTGGATGACAGCCAAAATCTGACCATTTTTGATCCTGAGGCCACATGGAAGGAGAAAGAGGTCTATAATTTCACGGCCAAGGAGCTGCAGGTGCCTATTTTCGTCCGTGGCGAGCTGGTGTACAAGCTGCCCACGCTGCCGGAGATTCGGGAGTATTGCAGACAACAGGTGGATACCCTTTGGGATGAGGTCAAGCGGTTTGACAATCCCCACAGCTACTATGTGGATTTGTCGAAAAAACTGTGGGACATCAAGTACAGCCTACTGAAAAACAATGCCGGAGGCAGCGATGAAGGGCAACACTAAGGCTACGGCTTTGAGTGCCATGCTGGCGGCACTGGCCTTGGGATTGATGTTTTTGGGCGGTGCCTTGCCCTTTGCTTCCATCGCCTGTCCTGTGCTGGCTTCCTTGGTGCTGATTCCTGTCTATGCTGAGTGCGGCAGGAAATGGAGCCTGCTTTGGTATGCTGCTGTTGGGATTTTGGCTCTCTTGATCGCACCGACAAAGGAAAGTGCCATATTATTCTGCTTTTTCGGCTACTACCCCATGCTGAGAAAATATTTGAACCGTCTGCCTCTGCGCCTTGTGTGGAAGCTGCTGTATTTCAACCTTGTGGTCATGTTGGCTTACGGTTTGATGATTTATGTTTTGCAGTTGCAGGAGGTCACAGCCGAATTTGCCGATGTGGGAAAATGGATGCTGGCAGCCATGCTGTTACTGGCCAATGTCAGCTTTGTGGTCTATGACCAGTTGATTGGCCGTTTGAACATTGTGTATCACGCCCGCTTGCGCCCCAAGCTCAAGCTGTAAGAACGGATGGAGGAGCTACCATGATTGTCGGCTTTATTCGCAAGCCCGTACAAAAACCGAGAAGAGTGCAGCCTGAATGTCCTGTTCGCCTGTACAGCTATCTGTGCAGCGTGGAGAAGCGCAGTGGGGCGCATTGCGTGCAGCTTCGTTTTGTGAATTGCTCTGCCAAAAAGGTGGATAGTCTGTTTCTGCGCATTTGCGGCGTGGGGAAGGATGGCGAAATTTGCTACACCTTGGAGGCTTTGCCTCTGACGGGCTGCGGGGCAGAGCCGCGCAGTGTGTTTGGAGAGGAACGGCTGATGATCCTGCCCTCTGCTGAAATTGCGGAGCTGGAAATTACGGTTCAGTGGGTGCTCTTTTCTGATGGGATGCTGTGGAAGCGTCTGCCTGCGCATCGACTGGACAGCCCCGAGGCTTTGGGAATGGTGCAGTGTATCTGCGGCATGTGGAATGCAGCCGAGGCAGAAAGCTGTGCTTTTTGTGCCCGACCCGTTGCTCCCTCTATGCCTTTGCAGCATGAGCTCACAGTGACGAGCAGAATCCAAGGGGAGTATATCCCTGTGCCGGAGCTGAGCATGGAGGAATTTGAGAGCATGATGCAGGAAACTGCCGCTGTGTTGCGCAGTATGCAGGAGGAAACCGAACCGGAGGAGGAAGACGACGGCTCCGTTGTGATGGAGGAAGAAACTTCTAACAAGGGAAGCCGTTCCATTTGGGTGATGCTTTGCATAATTGTACTGCTGATCCTTGCTGCGGCAGGCATTTTGTATTACAAGGGATATTTTGGATAAAAATAATTTTTCTTGAAAAAATATGCGAAATAATCTTTACAAGTCCCTTGCGTTGTGGTATAATCTCTCACATAGCATGGTCTTCGGTGTGTTCATTGGGCATACAAAGCCGTGAGAATTACAAACAGAAAGCAGGGAACACTATGCCGCAATTCGTACAAACAGAGCAGCAACAGGAATTGATCCGAGAGTTGGTGCAGGACTTGCCCGCCTATCGGAAAAAGCTGCGAATGTCTCAGGCTGAGTTGGGAGATGCTGTAGGAAAGAGCAGACAGAAAATCTCTGAAATGGAGCGTGGGGCTGCCCCCTTGGGATGGGACACTTATTTGGCAATTCTTATGGTTTTGGGTGCACGGGGCGTTTTGGAGCCTCGCGGACGGGATGCTGAGCGTCTGGCTGCCACAGGGAAAATTATCGGCGGTCGCATCCGTCTGTGATAGAAGCAGCGCAGGGGCAAAACGGCTTCCGCGTTTAGCTTGTATTCCGTAAAAAGATCAGAAGGCTGATTGACGAAACAGGTCAATCGGCCTTTTTTGCAGTTTTAGAGAAACCGTATTTTCTGAGGAAAGATTTCTTGACATTATCCGATTCTTCGTATATACTATAAATATATCGTTATACTTTTAAAAATATAACGATATGTGAAATGAGGGAAAGACTTGACTTTGCAGCGGAAGGGTGGTATAAAGTTAGAAGCTGATACAAGTGATCTCACAGAATCGGTATAAGGAGAAATGAGTATGAGCATCAAAAAAATATTGGCGGTGCTGCTTGTCTTTGTTATGATTCCGACTTTTTTTGCCTGCATGCAGGAAGCGGAGGAGAAGCGGGAAATCATTGTCTTTGCGGCCTCCTCCCTGACGGAAGTGTTGACGGACATCGGAGCGGAATATGAGAAAAATCATTCCGATATCAAGCTGCGCTTTCAGTTTGATTCCTCCGGTACGCTGAAAACTCAGATTGCCGAGGGTGCGGAATGTGACATTTTTATCTCTGCGGCACCCAAGCAGATGAATGAGCTGGCAGAGTACATCATCCCCGAAACAAGAGTGGATTTGTTAGAAAACAAGGTGGCTTTGGCAGTTCCGGAAGGAAATCCCGGGGGGATTTCTTCCTTTGACGATTTGATGGCTCGCCTACAGGAAGGCACGGTTCGATTGGCAGTCGGCAACAGTGATGTGCCCGTGGGCCAGTACACCCAGAAGATTTTTGCCTACTTCGGCATGAATGAAGGCACCCTTGCCGACAGCGGTTGCCTGAGCTATGGCAGCAGCGTGAAGCAGGTCACGGCACAGGTGACAGAGGCGGTGGTGGATTGCGGCATTATCTATGCCACTGATGCCAATTCTGCCGGTTTGACTATCGTAGACACGGCACGGGCTGAGCAGTGCGGACAGGTGCTCTATCCTGCCGCCCTTTTGCAGGGCGCAGATATGGATGCCCAGTATTTTCTGCATTATTTGCAGGGAGATATGGCTGCCGAATTTTTTGCTCAAGTGGGCTTTACGCATTTAGGACAACTGCGCTAACGAGGTATCTCTATGGATTGGTTTCCTCTGTGGAATTCTCTGCGGGTTGCGGCGATTTCTACGGTTTTGATTTTCTTTTTGGGCATTTTTGCCGCGCATTATATTGCAAAAGCACCCCGATGGCTCAAGGGCTGTTTGGATGTGCTTCTGACGCTGCCGCTGGTATTGCCGCCGACAGTGGTGGGCTTTCTGCTTCTGCGGCTGCTGGGCCCCCGCCGTGTGGTAGGCATGTGGTTTTTGGAGTGCTTCGGCTTGCGGCTGACCATGCAGTGGTGGTCTGCCATCTTCGCCTCGGTGGTGGTGGGCTTTCCACTGATGTATCGCACCGCCCGCGGTGCTTTTGAGTCCTTTGACCAAACCCTTGCCCATGCTGCCCGCACCTTGGGGCGGAGCAATGCTTATGTATTTTGGCGGATTCAGCTTCCTTGCTGTAAGCAGGGGATTTTGGCGGGCACGGTGTTGGCATTCGCCCGTGCCCTTGGAGAATACGGCGCAACCGGTATGCTGGCGGGCTATACCCCCGGCCATACGGCTACCATTTCCACGACCGTTTACCACCTCTGGCAGACCAATCAGGACGGTGCGGCTTATCGCTGGGTGCTGGTGAACATTGTCATCTCGGCAGTGGTTTTGTTGGCGATGAATCTGTTGGAGCGTCGCAGCAGAAGGGAGGGTGCGTAGATGGCCCTTTCCGTACACATGGAAAAAAAGCTGGGCAGCTTCTTCCTGAAAGTGGATTTTGAGACAGCAGGGGAGCGCATGGCCCTTTTGGGACTGTCGGGCAGTGGCAAAAGCATGAGCCTCAAGTGCATTGCGGGTATTGAAACCCCCGATGCGGGGCGCATCGTCTTGGATGGCCGTGTGCTCTTTGACAGTGAAAAGCACATCAATTTGCCGCCGCAAAAGCGGCATGTGGGCTATCTGTTTCAGAATTATGCCCTCTTTCCTCATATGACCGTCCTGCAAAACCTCCGCGTGGGCGCATCCAAAGAAACGGATTTACAGGAAGCCCTTGTGCGCTTCCGTTTGGAGGGCTTGGGGCATTTGCGGCCCGCACAGCTCTCGGGCGGGCAGCAGCAGCGGGTGGCACTGGCACGGATTTTGCTTTCCAAGCCCCAATGCCTCCTGCTGGACGAACCCTTTTCGGCTTTAGACAGCCATTTGGCTTTGCAAATGGAATTGGAGCTGGCTCGCATGTTGGAGGACTTCGGCGGGGATATTCTCTATGTATCCCATAATTGCGCGGAGGTACGCCGCCTGTGTGATCGGGTCTGTGTGCTTTCCGAAGGACGGTCTGTGGAGCATATTTCTGTTTCTGACCTGTTATCCGCACCGCAAACTGTGGCGGCGGCACGCTTGGCGGGCTTTCACAATCTCACGGAAGCAGAACGCCTGGATGAGCATCATGTGTTCTGCCCGCAATGGGGATTGACCCTTCGCTGTGCGGCAGAGGTTCCCGAAGATTGCACCGCCGTGGCGGTGAAGCTACTGCGCCCTGCGGTGTCGGGAGAAGAAAATACGGCGACAGGTACTTGCTTGGGAAGCACGCGCGACGGGAGTCTCTTTGTCCTGCGTTCCCCGGGCGGCGGCCTGTGGTATGCACCGATACAGGGAGAACTCTGTCTGCCTGCGGAAGAGATTTTACCTCTCAAGGAGTCAAATTCATGCAACAAGTAAATTATCTGCGCCTGTCCGTGACGGATTTGTGCAACTACCGTTGTCGCTATTGTATGGCAGAGACGGGCGTAGAGAAAAAGTCACATAACGAAATATTATCCATAGAGGAATTGGTAGAGATGGGACGCGCGGCTGTGGCATGTGGCATTACGAAAATCCGTCTGACCGGAGGGGAACCGCTGGTGCGGCGGGGAATTGTAGAGCTGTGCCGCCGTTTGAAGGCTTTGGATGGCTTGCGGGAGTTGGTTTTGACCACCAACGGCAGTTTACTACCCCAATTTGCGGAGGACTTGAAACAGGCAGGGGTTGACCGCCTGAATTTCAGCTTAGACACCCTTTCGCCTGAGAAATTTGCACAAATTACTCGTTGCGGAGAGTTGGAACAGGTCTTTCGTGGGGTGGAGGCGGCAGAAGCGGCAGGCTTTACCCATTTGAAATTTAACACTGTCCTCATGGATGGATTTAATACGGATGAAATTCCCCAACTGGTAGAGCTGACACGAAGCAAGCCCTACAGCCTGCGCTTTATCGAGCTGATGCCCATGGGCGAATGTGCCGATTGGGGACAGTATATCAGCAACGATGCGGTGCTTCAGGCTGTGCCCGAATTGGAGCCTTTGGGAATGGATGGAGTGGCTCGTCTGTACCGCCTGCCTGACGGCTTGGGCACGGTGGGTTTGATTTCGCCCATTAGCAACTGTTTCTGCGCTGATTGCAGCCGTATTCGCATTACTTCTCAGGGAAAGCTCAAGCCCTGTCTTCATTCGGCAGTGGAGCTGCCTCTGCGGGGGCTTTGGGGCAGGGAGCTGGAAACGGCGATTCGGGCTGGAATTGCCCAAAAGCCCCAAAGACATGAACTGCAATTCGGCCTGCAAAGTCAGGCGCAACGACAAATGCACGAGATCGGAGGCTGAAATGGAGCTGACCCATTTTAATGAAGAAGGCCGCGCCAAAATGGTGGATGTTTCGGAAAAATCCACCACGGTTCGGCAGGCTACCGCCATGGCGCGTGTCCGTATGCATCAAACGACACTGGAATTGGTTCGGCAGGGCGGCATGGCCAAGGGAGATGTTTTGGCAGTGGCACAGGTGGCGGGCATTATGGCCGCCAAACAGACCGCCCAAATGATTCCCATGTGCCATCCGCTGGCTCTCAGCGGTGTGGATATTTCCTTCCGCTTTGAGGAGGGAGCACTTGTTCTGCGTGCTACGGTGCGTTGTACAGGACAGACGGGCGTGGAAATGGAAGCCCTGCACGCCGCTTCTGTGGCGGCTTTGACCGTCTACGATATGTGCAAGGCGGTGCAGAAGGATATGGAAATCACGGATCTGCGCCTGTTGCAAAAGAGCGGCGGCAAAAGCGGAGACTATTGCAAGGAGGAAGACCAATGGTAGTGGCTGTTTGTATCAGCGAAAAGAAGGGTGTACGGAAAAAGGAAGTGCCCTATATTGAAGTAAAATGCAATCATGGCATCGTCGGCGATGCCCATGCAGGGGATTGGCATCGGCAAATCAGCCTCTTGGGAGAGGAAAGCATTGATACCATGCGGGCACTGGGTCTGAATTTGACCGCAGGTGCCTTTGCGGAAAATATTGTGACCCGTGGCATTGCCCTGAAGGAGCTTCCCGTGGGAACGCGCTTGCAGGTAGGAGAAACCATTCTGCGAGTGACCCAAATCGGCAAGGAATGTCACAATGACTGCGCCATTAAAAAGAGTGCGGGCAAGTGCGTCATGCCCACCGATGGCATCTTTGCCGTGGTGGAGCGGGAAGGTCGCATTGCTGCCGGAGATACGATTACGGTTTTGGAGGATGCGAAATGAAATCCATTCGTGTAGAAGATGCGGTCGGGCAGGTGCTCTGCCACGACATGACCCAAATCATCCCCGGGGAATTTAAGGGTGCGCGCTTCCGCAAGGGACATATTGTGACAGCGGAGGACATCCCCGTGCTTCTGTCTATGGGCAAGGAACGGATTTTCGTTTGGGAGATGGAGGAAGGAATGCTCCATGAAAATGAGGCCGCCGAGCGGCTGTGTGCCCTTTGCCTGAATGAAAATATGCAACGCAGTGAGGTCAAAGAGGGAAAAATCGAGCTGACCGCCGCCATTGACGGTCTGTTTCGGGTCAATTCCGAAAAGCTCTGCGCCATCAATTCCGTGGACGAGCTGATGATTGCCACCCGCAAGGGAAATACAGCTGTGCATGCAGGAGATAAGCTCTGCGGAACCCGCGTCATTCCGCTGGTCATTGACGAGAAAAAGCTAAAAGCTGCCGAGGGAATTGTCGGCAGCGAACCCATTTTGGAGCTGCTGCCCTATACATTGAAAAAAGCAGCCGTGATTACCACGGGAAGCGAGGTCTATCACGGCCGTATTCAGGACAAATTTACCCCTGTGCTGGTGAAAAAGCTGAAGGACTTCGGCATTGAAGTGACGGAGCATTGTCTGGTGGATGACGGCATGGAGAATATCAAGACAGCCATTGCCCAAATGCGTCAGAAGGATGTGGATTTGATTCTCTGCACCGGCGGCATGAGTGTGGATCCGGACGACAATACTCCCGGGGCCATCAAGCACAGCGGAGCGGAAATTGTCACCTACGGCGCTCCTGTTTTGCCGGGCGCGATGTTCCTGCTGGGATATTTTGCCGACGGTATGCCCATTATGGGGCTGCCCGGTTGTGTTATGTACGCTGCCGCAACAATTTTTGACCTGATGCTGCCACGCATTGCAGCGGGCGTGCGGCTGGAAAAGAAGGATTTTGTTGCATTGGGCGAGGGTGGTCTGTGTCTGGGCTGTAAGACCTGCCATTATCCCATCTGCCCCTTCGGAAAGTGAGGAAGCTATGTTTACTGCCAAGGTCATTACCGTCAGTGACCGCTCTGCCCGTGGAGAACGACCCGATGCCAGCGGTCCTGTCGTGAAGACTATGCTGGAAGAAGCGGGCTATCAGGTGGTGGAGTGCGTTATCGTACCCGACGAATTGGAGGTCATTGCTCGAGCTCTGCGGCAAGCCGCTTCTGAGGACATCGCGCTGATTTTGACCACAGGCGGCACAGGCTTTGCGCCGAGAGATGTCACCCCTGAGGCGACCTTGTCTGTGGTGGAACGCCTGACCCCGGGCATCCCCGAGGCTATGCGTGCCGCCTCCCTGCGCATCACGCCCCGTGCCATGCTCTCCCGCAGCACAGCGGGCATTGTGGGACGCAGTCTGATTGTCAATCTCCCGGGCAGTCCTAAGGCGGCAAAGGAGAATTTGGATGCCGTGCTGTCTGCCTTAGACCATGGCCTGCTCATGCTCCGCGGTGCCCCCGCCGATTGTGCCACAAGCTGAAAAAGCACCCCTTCCCAAAATCGGGACGGGGTGCTTTGCATTTTCCGTTAATACTGCTTTCTGATAGAAATCAAACATTTCTATCAGAAAGCAGTATTAGGATGCCTCAG
>JAZOAV010000155.1:0-5408 GCA_045595645.1 Faecousia sp. | reverse complement strand
CCTTCACCGATATTCAGGGTGTGGAAGACTTCCACGGCGAGATGGACTTTAAGGTTGCCGGTACCACCGAAGGCGTTACCGCCATTCAGATGGACCTGAAGAACAAGGGCCTGACCATGGAAATCATTGCCGACGCTCTGGAGCGTTGCCGTGTTGCCCGCTTGGAGATCCTCAATGAGGTCATGCTGCCCTGCATCGCAGAACCCCGCCCCGATGTGTCCGAGTTTGCCCCCAAGATGATCTCCCTGAAGATTCCTGTTGAGAAGATTCGTGAAGTCATCGGCTCCGGCGGCAAGACTATTCAGAAAATCTGTGCCGACACCGGTGCCAAGGTTGACATCGACGACGAAGGCAATGTCTTTATCGCCGCTGTGGACTCCGCCGCCGGCTATGCCGCTATGACGCTGATCGACGATATCTGCTTCGTTCCCGAGGTGGGTTCCCTGTATTACGGTAAGGTCGTCCGCATCCTGCCTATCGGTGCCTTTGTGGAAATCGCCCCCGGCCATGACGGCATGGTGCACATTTCCAAGCTGGAAAACCGCCGCGTAGAAAAGGTCGAGGATGTCCTGAACATCGGCGACATGACTTGGGTCAAGTTCATGGGCTTCGACGAGAAGGGCCGCGCTAACTTCAGCCGCAAGGATGCCCTGAAGGAAATCGCAGAATCCGAACAGTAATATAAAAAATTTGGGCTCGGGTGTACACCCGAGCCCATCGTTTTTTTTGTAGGGGACGATGCCTACATCGTCCCGTGGTATTGGTATCACATTATGAAGTTAGCCAAAGCTTTTGGTGTAATATTGGTATGCAGCAGCGGTCATGTACTGCTGATTCTTCAACGATTGTTCATTTTGATACTGAATGCTTGTGAGATTGTCATTTGTTTCTCCGATGCCCGAAGCAATGTTCTCTAAAAGGGAGTGTGTGATGCGGTTTCCGTCTTCGATGGCATAGCGAAGTGCCCGCTGTTCTTCACGCAGAGATTGCAGATTGCAGACGATTTCATCCAGCTTGCTGATTATGAGTCCCATTCGCTGTTCGCGCTCAAAAATATTTACGGCACCTTCATCATGGGTTTCCACATTCATGCGGATGGAGAAGGTTCGTCCTGCCGAAAGATAATCATAGAAGGAACAAACTGCAACCAAGTTGCGGTATTGTACGGGGATGATATTCAGAGAGTAGTATTTGTTTAACAATGTTTCGGTATCGTTGTTTGTGACCGCCAGAACTTCTCGTTCCTTTTGTACAGTCGGGATGGAAAGTGCAAGGGCTTGATTCCGTTCTCTTCGCTGTTGATTTAGCTTTCTGTTGTTCTCTAATGTGCGCATCACTTCGGCTCGTTTTTCTTTTAAAAGTTTTGCTTCTTCCTTTTGGTAGCGTCCACGATCATGTAAAATGCAACAGATAAGAACAACTACGGCACCGATAACACAAATAACGGCGGAAGGCTTCTCGGGAACACCTGCTTCGTGGAGCAGTCCACCAGGGATGAAGCCGAGGCTAATTAAGAATAGATATAAAAGAAAACTCGGGTCCTTTGGCTGCACTCTTATAGAATTAAGGTCATACTCAACGACTGTGTTTTTTATCGCCGCTTCGTTGCTGGCCTTTTCGTTCTGCATGGAGACAACTGTTTGGTCAAGCTGTTCGATGGCCTGTGACTGGATAAATTTGTCTTTCTCCAAGTCCATGACGATGGATACATACTCTAAAAGGTGATCGTTGTCCATAGTGAACCCTCCCGTTCTTGGATGTGTGTGACAATATAATGGCTGCCACCCTTGTTTATAACGATAACACAATTATAGGAAAATGTCAAGCGAAAGTATCGTTTTGATAATGAAATATCTTCTTGCATATCATACCATATGCTTATAAATAGGAAGGGATTTGAGGGTATGATAGCAGATCGAATTAAGCGATTGCGGGAGTTGCACAACTGGACGCAAAGCGAATTGTCGAAAAAACTGGGAGTCACGAGATCGTGTGTCAATGCGTGGGAAATGGGAATTTCCGTTCCGTCCACACAATATGTTGTCGAATTATCTGTTTTGTTTAAAGTTTCAACAGATTATTTGCTCGGTGCAAACGGTACCGTTCATGCCACTCTTGAGGGATTAGAGGAAGAAGATATTCAAATGGTGCATAATCTTATTAAGCACCTTCGAGAGAAAAACCAAAAGCGATCGCCTGATTTGAGCTAATTTGAACATGAGTTAATTCGTGGTGGAACAGCTTGGAGTTTTTTTGAAGGAAATCGCAGAATCCGAACAGTAATAAAAAAATTTTGGGCTCGGGTGTACACCCGAGCCCAAGTTGCATTATTTCACAGAGTCCTTATGTTTCAAAGCCCACCAGAAGGCCACCCTGTTCGGCATAGAAGCTGCACAGACCGCCGGCGGGGTAAATTTCGGCGCAGAGATTTTGGAATTCCTTCCGCAGCAGCTCCAACAGCGCATGAGCTGCCTCAGGATGGAAGCAATGGGCAATGCGCACCTTGCCACCCCGATAGCCCAGAGCTTTCATTCGTGCGACCATGGCATCCAATGCTTTTTTCAGACCGCGGCACTTATCCAGAGGGAACAGCTCGCCTTCTTCTGCCTTGCCTACCAAACGAATGCCCAAAATGCCCGTAATTTTCGCTACGGCATGGCTCACCCGTCCGTTATTTGCCAAATTTTTCAGGGATTCCAGCATAAACAAAAGCTGTGTGCGGCGGCTGTAGGCACGCAGTTCCGTCTCCGTTTCCTCAAAACTCCGGCCTTCTAAGGTCATGGCCTCTAACTTTTCTGCCAACAGGCGCATTTCCGGCCCCGTAGAAAGGCTGTCCAAGACACAAACCCGTCTATCCGGATACAAAGCCTCATATTCTTCTTTGGCAATGCAAGCCGCCTGATAAGCACCTGAAAGCTTGCTGGTGATGGTCAGACAGAACACTTCCTCTGCGTCCCCAAACGCCGCCAAAAAATCTCCCGCACTGGGACAGGATGTGGAGCTTTTTCCCTTATAGCCACGCAAATACTGCACCATTTCGCTGATATCCAGCGATGCATCGTCTCGATAGGAGACTTCGTCTGTATGTATGGTCAAAGGCACGGCTGAAAAATCCATCTGTGACAGGCTGAAAATATCCGAAGACGAGTCGGCAACAATTTTACGCTTCATAGGAAACCCTCTCAATACCAATTCTATATTTCTGTCACTGTAACACTTTTTTTCGGTAATGTCAAGAAATTTCTGCGAAATGGGTGACAGTTGCCCAAACTTGTGCTATAATATATAGCGAATTGAAATTGGAAGGGAGACCTTTTATGAATCATTTGGGTATTTCTGTCACTTTACAGCACCGTCCCGAGCTGGACGAGGGCTTCTATCCTCTTGCCCGCTTCAATCGGGCCTTTTTGGAAACTGCGAAACAGCCTGTTTCCGTGGCGGTCGAGCGAGCTGACGGTCAGATGGCCACCTGCCACACCTTCATCCACGGCACGCCGGAGCTGGAACAGGCGGATTGCTATTACATCGACCGTCTGGTCAAGACCCTGCTGTGGGCAAAGGGCGGTTTCAAAATCTATGTGTCCGGCAGCGAAGCCATTTACGCGTATTTGAAGGCTGCCTATTCCGAGGGCGGCTCTCGTGATTTTGACCGCGATTTCATGGCGGGCATTTTCGAGCGTCCCTTCGAGGTGGTACAGGTGGAGACCGTTCCCGAAGCCAAGGACAGCCCCAAGGCCATGGGCGGCCATTTGGAAGGCTGCCGCATCGGCTTTGATGCCGGCGGTTCTGACCGCAAGGTTTCCGCTGTCATTGATGGCGAAACCGTCTATTCCGAGGAAGTGGTATGGTTCCCCAAGCTGCAAAGCGACCCCCAGTATCACTACGACGGCATTGTATCGGCACTGAAATCGGCGGCAAGCCATATGCCCCGCGTGGATGCGGTGGGCGTGTCCTCTGCCGGCGTGTATATCAATAACCGCACCATGAGTGCCTCCCTGTTCCTGAAGGTTCCTCAGGAATTGCAGGAGAGCAAGGTCAGAGATATCTATATCCGTGCCATCACGGACACTTTTGGCGACATCCCCTACTGCGTTATCAATGACGGCGATGTGACCGCTTTAGCAGGTGCCATGAGTTTGGAAGAACCCAATGTGCTGGGCATTGCCATGGGTACCAGCGAAGCCGGCGGATTCGTGGATGCGCAGGGTCGTGTGACGGGCTGGCTCAACGAACTGGCATTTGTCCCTGTGGATGTGGCTTCTGATGCTATGGTAGACGAGTGGAGCGGCGACATCGGTTGCGGTGTCAAGTATTTCTCTCAGGACGGCGTGATCAAGTTGGCTCCCCGGGCAGGCATTGAGCTGGACGAAGCCCTCAGCCCCGCCGAAAAGCTCAAGGTGGTGCAGGGACTCATGGAAGCCGACGACGAGCGTGCTGCCAAGGTCTACAGCTCCATCGGCGTGTATCTGGCACACAGTCTGGTCTATTACCACGACCTCTACGGCTGTAAGCACATTCTGCTTTTGGGCCGCGTGATGAGCGGTAAGGGCGGCGATCTGATTTTGGATACCTGTAAGCAGGTTTTGGCAGAGGAATATCCCGAGCTGTCCCAAATTCTGCGCCCCAGCCTTCCTGACGAAAAATTCCGCCGTGTCGGTCAATCCATGGCTGCCGCCAGCCTCCCCGAATAAACCAACTGGGGCTGTCTCAAAATGAATGAAACAGCCCCGAAAAAGAATATTTATTGAATTCTAACTGTAGGGAACGGCCTGTGTGCCGTTCCCTATTGCATATTTTGAGGAATATTCTGTGGAATGACACATAGGTCATTCCCTACATATACATTTTGAGTCAGCCCCAGCTTTTTATGCTTCCTCGGGCATGGGCTTACCCAAACGCTTGTACATGGTCTTTTTGACGGCACGGATGATATTCTCATAACCCGTGCAGCGGCACAGGTGGCCGGACAGGAGCTTGCGCAGCTCAGCATCGGTATACTCCTTGCCGCTCTCCAGAATTTCCACGGAACTCATAATAAAGCCCGGGGTGCAGAAGCCGCACTGGATGGCAGCCTCGTCGATAAAGGCCTGCTGAATATCTGCCAACTCGCCGTTGGGGCCCAAAAGGCTCTCCAAAGTGCGAATCTTCTTTCCGTTGGCCCAAACTGCCAGATAGATGCAGGAATTGAAGGCTTCGCCGTTGATGAGGACGGTACAGGCACCGCATTCGCCAACCTCGCAGCCCTTCTTTACGGAGGTCATGCGGAAGTCATTGCGGAGCATATCCGTCAGGCTGGCACGCACATCCACCATCTGCTCAACATCCTTGCCGTTGAGGTTATACTTTACCAGCATATATTGCTTTGCCATTACAGCACACCTCCTGCCTGTTTGACGGATTCCATGATG
>JAZOAV010000154.1:0-10250 GCA_045595645.1 Faecousia sp. | reverse complement strand
TGAATCGCCCCTACGATACAGGTTCTTTGACACGCTCGGACGCCTCAGAGAGGCGTCCCTACAGCTTTGTATGCAAGTGCGTTGGTGATAATCGGTGCCTGCACGAGTGAATAGTGAATAGGTCATTAGTGGGGACGACCGCCGCCGCTGGGTCTGCCGCCACCGCCACCGGGGACACCGCCACCGGGGCCACCGCCCATGCCGTTGCTGTAGCCGTAGATGATCTCGGTCATGGTGATGTCGCCCGTGATCTCGCCTACGACCAGATGGTAGGTCTGTCCCTGCACCAAGCCGGGGCAGCTCAGGACGATGGAGGAGCTTTGCTTCACCGTCTGCCAGCGGAACAGCTCCTTGCCTTCTGCATCCGTCAGGACAACATCACTGCCGGCGGGCTGGCTGTTATAGGACACCAAGAGGGCACCTTGGGTGGAGTTATAGCCGAAGCCGGCAGCCATGCCCGAAGAGCCTGCCGCCACGAAAATGCCGCCGCTGACGGTGGCTTCGCCGCCGTAGTCCAGACAGCCGTTGCCGCTGTTGGTGGGGCCGGAGAGATAGGTCTCGCCGCCGCTGACGAAAATAGAGCCGTTGGAGTCTATGCCGTCGCCGCCGGCGTTGAGGCGAAGAATGCCGCCGGTGATCTTGATATAGGCACTGGTGTCGTTGGCGAAGATGTCGTTGCCGCCGAAGCCGCCTGTGCCGCTGCCGTCGTTGCCGCCGGAAGCGTTCAAGCCGTCGTCGGAGGCGGTGAGGTCGATTTCGCCGCCGTTGATGTCGATGCACTGTCCTTCAAAGCCCTCGTAGCTCTTGGAAACGGTAATTTTGCCGTTGTCAATGCAGAGCTGGGCTCCTGCGTGAATGGCATCGTCGCCGCTGGCAATGTTCCACTCGCCGCCGCTGAGCAAAACGGTGGCATCACAGTGGATGGCATCGTCGGCACAATCCAGAGTAAAGCTGCCGTTGGAAACGACGAAATTTCCCTTGGCCTTCAAGCCCTTGGCACTGCCCGTGTCCTCCCAACCGCTGCCGCTGCCGGGGAAGGCACCGCCGAATTGTCCTGCATGGGCGGGTGCATTGGCACTGCCGCCGCCGGTAACGAGGTTGTAGTTGCCATTATCGATTTGCATATAGGCACCGGCACTGATGCCGTCGCCCGTGGCGGTGATATTGTAGCTGCCGTTCGCCAAATAGATGAAGTCCGAGCCGTTGGCGTTGGGGTTTTCCGCATGGAAGCCGTCCTTGCCCGTGGTGAGGGCGAAGCTGCCGTCTGCCACGGAAATGCTGTTGTTGGAGGTAAAGCCGTGCCGCTCGGCTTGGAGGGTATAGCTGCCGCCGAGGATACGCAGTTCGTCCTTGCAGACCACACCGTGACCTGCGGGAGATTCCACTGTCAGGCTGCCTGTGCCGTCAAAGAACAGAGGGTCTTTGGCGAAAAGGGCGGCATCGATGTTGCTCTCGTCAATGGCTACGAAACTGCCGCCGTTGGCGAGGCGGTTTTCGCCCTCCAAAAGAAGGGTGACGGCGTTGGCTTGCTTGACATAGAGGGCCGCGGAGCTTTCGCTTTGAATATCCGCATCAGAGAGTAAAAGGGTGATGTCGTCCTTGGAGGTGGCATTGACAATGACCATGCCGTTCAGCGTGCCGGACAGACGGTAGCTGCCGCGGCTGTTGATGGTGACGGTATTGCCGGAAATTTCCACACCCTGTTGGGAGCAGGTGGCACTGCTGCCGTTCAGACTGATGTCAATGTAGTCCGAATCGGCGGGAGGCGTAGTCTCCGTGAACAGCTCCGAAGGGGAGATGGTCGTGGGTTGCGTGGTGGAAACGGTGGGAGTGTCGCCGCTGGGAGTGGTGTTGTTGTTCGTGCCGCAAGCACACAGCAGCAGGCTTAGAAGCAAAATGATAGAGAATGTGCGTTTCATGGAGAACCTTCTTTCGGGGAATGTATTATTATGGGTTTCGTAAGGAACGGCACACAGGCCGTTCCCAACGGGCTTCTAAGGCAGTTCGTCCCCTGCGGAGAGGACGGAAGTGCCGATGTCTATCGGCGGTGCCAAGGGACGGGGTTCCCGACCCTGGCGGCGGGCAATTCGTGAATCGCCCCTACGGTGGAATGGGTGGATAAATGGGAATTTGCCATCGTAAGCTTCTTACGATGGCAAATTGGATCACAGCTCGTTGACACCGAAGCCGGGCTTGGAAACGGTGATTTCCAGGTTTCCGTTGCGGCAGCGCAGGGCATCTAACAGCTCTTTTTCCTTGGAAGCATCCTTTAAGGTGATATAATAGGTGAGGCGGAACAGGCTACCCATGTTGGTAGTTCTGACGGATTCCAGCTCGCACTGGCCGGTGTAGGTCCGGAACAAATCCTCAAAGACCTCCGTGTAGTCCAAATCCTCGGGGATGGTAACGGTGAGAATGCGGCTGGCCTTGGCGGGGCCGAGATTCCACACATTGTACACGACACTTACGCTGCCCAGCAGCACAGTTGCCACAACAGCATAGGCCAAATAGCCCATGCCGCAGATGAGACCTGTGCCCATGGCCAAAAACAGCAGGCCGATTTCCCGGGCAGTGCCGGGCATGGAGCGGAAGCGCACCAGACTGAAGGCACCGGCAACGGCGACACCTGCACCGATATTGCCGTTGACCATCATGATGATGATGCACACCACGGCGGGCAGCAGAGACAGCGTACCTGTGAAGCTCTTGGTGCAGCGGCTGCGGAAGCGGGCGCAGAGGCCCAAAAACAGACCGCACAGCAGGGCAATGCCTACACAGAGCAAAAAGTCGGTGATGGAAATGACATAGGCAGATTCTTGTTCAAACAATCCTTGAAACATGGCGGCTTCCTCCTTGATATAACATCCTTTCGTAGGCATTGCCGTACTTGGAGAAGGATGTTTTATAAATTTTGTGCTCCGACAAAAAACGGACGATCCAAAGGGGCAGAGCTCCAGGGGACTTCAATTCCAGCATGACCTTGCCCTCGGGGAGCAGTGCCGTGCCGCTTGGCTCGGAATCCAAGTGGAGCTGCCCTTGTCTTGCCAAAATATTATCGTCTAAGGTCAGGCGAAAATCACTTCCGTCCAGACTGTAAAAGGCCTCGCGCTCATAGGATAAGTAGACGGTGGGGCGCAAATCGCTGTAATAATTGCGGAAATAGGTGATTTCCCTGGCGATTTGTCCCGTGGGAGCGAAGGAATCGTCTCCCGCCAGCCAAGCCAAGGCTTCTTCCTGCGGCATAGCCAAGCGGCGTTTGTAGACGACTTTTTTGAACTTCTTTTTCAGCTCGATAAAAACGGTATCCTCGCTCCCTGCCCGATGGTAACTGCGCACACGCAGTTTTTCCTTGTAGACAGGCTTTTCGATAGAACGACGGATCAGGAGATAGCTTTCCGTGTCGTAATAGAGATTGCGGATGGTAGTGCGGCCGTACTGATCCAAGGCCATATAAGGCCGTATATACTCCAAAAGGGCGTCCCTTTGGGCATAGGTCAGCAGGTATTTGATTTCGTAGCGCTCAAAACGGGATTGGTAGCCCAAATGTCTCGCCTTCCTTCTTTGGGGTCTGTGGTGATTTTACCAATTTGAGCTGAATTGAGGCTGAAAAGCAAAAACAATTTGTAAAAAATAGGGAACAAAGGGAATGACCGTGTGGGCACGATCAAATTCCCTGTGGATTCGCGGTCGAGAATGCGGGGGACGGGTGACCCGTCCCCTACGGTTTCTATGGCAGTTTGCTCTATATCGGGGTCGGGTTTCCCGACCCTTGCAGGCACCTCTGGTTTTACACTTCCCGCCCCTTTTCAAAGGGGGCTTGGTGTGGCGATTGTCGGGGGTGCATACGGCGGGCGATTCGTGAATCGCCCCTACTATGCTGTAACTCTTAAAACTTTATGTTTGATTCTGCGTAAAGGCGCGTCTGGGAAGCCGCGCGCTACGGGCGCGCATAAAGTTTTAAATGTTATAATGTACTACGATGTTTCCTGTGATTTTGTCGATATGCCGCTACGCGGCGCGATATTTTTGCTTCGCAAAAGCGATATATCGCTATGCGATGCGATATGATATCAATCCCTCTCGCCCCGCAGGGCATATCGAGTGCGAAGCACATATCGAGCGCAAGGCGCATATCGAAAATCCCGTCAGGGATTTATATCGACGAGGGCGTACGCCCTCATCAGATTCCCAGCTTTTCCAAGGCGGCGAGGCGCAGACAGACACAGAAGATTTCCATGGCCTGTTCCAGCTCCTCCACAGGGGGCAGACTGGGAGCAATGCGGATATTACTGTCGGCGGGATCCTTGCCGTAGGGATAGGTGGCCCCTGCGCCGGTCATGACCACGCCGGCTTCCTTGCACAGTGCCAAGGCGCGTTTTGCCGTGCCTTCCATGGCGTAGTAGGACACAAAGTAGCCGCCCTGCGGCTTGCGCCAGCTTCCGATACCAAGGGGGGCGATTTCCCGCTCCAGAGTATCCAGCACGGCACTGAATTTGGGGCGCAGAATGGCGGCATGATCCCGCATCAGCTCCAAGGTGTGCGCCTTATCCTGCAAAAACAGCACATGGCGAAGCTGATTCACCTTGTCGTGGCTGATGGACTGGATGGCGATGAGGGCTTGCAGATAACGCTGATTATCCTCGCTGGTTGCCATGACGGACACGCCTGCGCCCGGGAAGGTGATTTTGGAGGTGGAGGCAAATTCATAGACCATGTCGGCATTGCCTGCCTCGCGGCACAGGGTCAAAATGTCGGAGAAGGGGACGAAGTCGCTGTAAATGTCGTGGACGCAGTAGGCGTTATCCCACATAAGGGCGAAATCCGGTGCGGCGGGGCGCAGGGAGGCCAAACGGCGCACCGTTTCCTTGCTGTAAATAATACCGTCAGGGTTGGAATACTTGGGAACGCACCAAATGCCCTTCACGGCGGGGTCTTTTACCGCTTCTTCCACCGCATCCATGTCGGGACCCTCGTCGGTCATGGCAATGGGAATCAGCTCGAAGCCGAAGCTCTCGGTGATGGCAAAATGGCGGTCGTAGCCGGGGCAGGGGCAGAGAAATTTCAGAGCGTCTTCCTTGCACCAGGGACGGGGAGAGTTCTTTAAGCCGTGGGTGTAGCCCTTGGAAATCAGGTCGTACATCAGGGTGAGGCTGGCATTGCCGCCCACAAAAATTTCCTCGGGTTTTGTGCCTAAAAGCTCTGCAAATAGTCGCTTTGCGGCGGGCAGACCGCTGAGCTCGCCGTAGTTACGGGCATCAAAGCCGTCGGCGCAGAAATCGCTTTCCTCCGTCAGGACGGACAGCAGACCGTTGACACGGTCAAGCTGTGCCTTGCCGGGCTTGCCCCGTGCCATGTTGAGCTTGAGCTTGCGGGACTTGTAGTGTTCAAAGCGTTCCTGTAAGGCGGCATATTCCGCCTGCCGCTGGGCAAGAGTGAGCTGAGAGTAGGCTTCCATGTTTGATAACTCCTTCATTATATTATAATGTGTGATTCCGTGTGATATCGTAGGGAACGACCTGTGTGTCGTTCCCTCAGACTGTCAAAAAACTTTGTAGGGGAGGTTCACGAACCTCCCGCGCGGCTCAAAAGTTCCGTTTTCTTACATAATTTTCTGCGAATCCGAAACATTTCATAGGCGGGCGATTCGTGAATCGCCCCTACGATACAGGTTCTTTGACACGCTCAGGGAACGACCTGTGTGTCGTTCCCTTTGCTGTAGGTGGAACGGCACATGGCTGTTCTCTACGGCATTCGACGAAACGGGTTTCTGCAAAAAAGAATAAAGAATATAGAATAAATAATAAAGAATCAATATTTTAGGCGACGCGGAGGTAGTGGGCGGGGCCGTCGGCATCGGTCAGGGTCAGCTCCCGTCCGTCGATGCGGAAGTCGTACACCACACTGAAGGGGGTGGTTCCCTGGGTGATATCACAGTAGATGCTGTGGCCGGCAACGGTGTAGGTGCCGTAAATCGTTCCCGCATCCGTGCCCTGATAGACGGCACTTACGCTGATGCTGCCGTCTTCGGCAAAGGTGATGGTCTCCACCATTTCCAATTCACCGCCCGTGGCACTGACCCAGGAGCCCAAAAGCTCCGTGGGAATCAAAACGGCGGTGGTAGTCGTGGTCACAGAGGGCTCTGTGGTCGGTTGAGTGGGCTCTGTTTTGCAGCCTGCACAAAGAAGCAGGACAAGGCAGAGACATACGATCAGTTTTTTCATACATTCCTCCAAAATCTGGCACGGAAGCTCTCTGCGCCGTCTTCCCGCACGCCACGCACATAGCCGTCGGCGCATTGCAGGAACAGCCGATCTCCGGCGAAGCATTCCCGATTGTAAATGACCTCCAAATTGTGACAGCCCCGACACAGGGCTTCCCCATGGCGAATGTAATGCACATTGTTCACATGGCCGTTTTCGTCCAGCTCATCTTTGGAGATTTGCCACACAGCGGCCTCGGAAAGCTGCTCCGGCAAAGCGAGATGCCGCAGAACATCCTTTCGCTCGGGGCTGAGGGTGGGGGCATTCCACACGGGTGGTATGGTTTTCATGCTGACGATTTTCCGTTCCTTGGCGTGTACCAGCGTCCAGCTATACACGGCGGAGCCGATTTCATCTTCTCCGTCAAAGAGGGCGTAGTCACGGATGCTCACGGCGGCAGAGGGCTTGCGCAGCCAAGTTTTCACCGTCAAATCCCCTTGGGGGAAGCGGGACAGGCGAATTCTTGCGCGGGCAATCATCCACAGGCATTGATACTCCTGCAGCATCCGATTATAATCGATTTGCAGTAGCAGACTGTGCTCCCTGGCGGCTAACTGCAAAGCTTCCGTGACCTCGGAAAGACTGCTGACAGGAGGCACGGTAATAGAAATCATTTCATTCATAAGGCACCTTCTATTATATGGTATAACTATATTATTGTACCATGCGGGGAAATTTTCGTCAAGAGTATAAGAGACTCTCTTTTGGGTTATGCTTTTCACAGAATTTGTGGCTCGGGGAATCCGACCCTCTGTATGCACCATCGTAACACCTCGCAGGGGCGAACTGTGTTCGCCCGCGTGCAGGAATCACCAAATTGGTATGGTATTGGTCATGCGTACCGTCTGCCGCTTCGCGGTTCGGGCACGCAGTTCGCCCCTACGATATATAACGGAAAACTGGAAGGGAGGAATTTCATGGAAGGCATCACCGATGCTCGCCTTCGGGAGAGCTTTGGAGACTCCGGCGACTTTAACCGACGGGTTTTGCATCTTGCTTCTGATACATTATATATATACGCCATCGATGGTATCACTGCCGCCGGTTTCGTTTCCGACTATGTGGTCAAGCCTCTGATGCAGGACAGCGGGGATTGGGACATGGATACCCGCTATGAAAAGGCCCTGCACCGTCAGGTCTATAATTCTGTTGCTGTGCCCTGCGATACCATGGAACAGGCTTTGCATTTGCTGCTCAACGGTTTTTGTCTGGTGCTGTTTGGGCAGCGGGGTCTGGCTTTTGAGACTAAGACGCCGGAAAAGCGTTCTCCCTCTGCGCCCGAGGTGGAAAACACGGTCAAGGGACCCAAGGATTCTTTTACCGAGACGAATCGCAGCAATACGGGTCTGCTTCGCCGCCATTTGCGCACGGAAAAACTGCATTTTTACGAAACCACCGTGGGCACGCGCTGTAAAACCAATGTGTCCGTGGCCTATGTGGAGGGGATTACCAAGCCGGAGCTGTTGGAACGGATGAAAAAGCGTTTGGCATCCCTGGAGGTGGACGGGCTGATCACCCCTGCCGCCGTGGAGGAATTGGTCACGGGATCCCGTTTTACGGCCTTTCCCCTGATTCAGTATACGGAGCGCACGGATCGCTTCGCACAAGCCCTTTTGGAAGGACGCATCGGTCTGATCGTGGATGGTCTGCCCTTGGCCTATTTGCTGCCCGTGGATTTGGGCCTGCTGATGACCAGTGCGGAGGACAGAGGAAAGGATTTTATCTCAGCCTCATGGACGAGGCTGCTGCGCTATGTGGCATTGCTGGCGGGATTGTTTCTGCCGGCACTTTATGTGGCGATGGTGGCGTTTCATCCTGCTATGCTTCCGACGGAGCTGTTGCAATCGGTGATTCGTGCCAAGCAGGATGTGCCCTTTCCTACGATTTTGGAAATATTGGGGCTACTGGTGGCTTTTGAGCTGCTACAGGAGGCCAGTGTCAGCCTGCCCCAATCCATCGGACAAAGCCTGTCTATCATCGGCGGTTTGGTGGTGGGTACGGCAGCGGTAGAGGCGAAAATCATCTCGCCGGCGGCACTCATCGTGGTCGCTGTGGCGGGCATTTGCGGCTTTGCTATGCCGGGACGGGGCTTTGCCGATGCGCTGCGCCTGTGGAGAATGGTGCTGGCGGTACTGGCGGCTTTGGCGGGCTTGTACGGCTTGACCATGGGAGCCTTGTGCCTGTTGGTGCATTTGGCGCAGTTGGAGAGCTTCGGAGAGCCCTACCTTGCGCCCTTTGCCAAGGTTTCAGTGAAGGGGATCGTGCGGCATCGTTTGGAAAACGAGGAGGAATTGGAATGAAATGGGCTTTACTCGCCGCTGTTGCGCTGGTTTGCTACTACGGCCTGCCTTATCGGGAATACGAAACGGCACAGCTCTTGCCCATCCAATGCTTGCAAGCGCAGCGACAGGGCAGTGAAATCGTTCTGCGCTGGGAAGAGGGGGAAGCAAGGGGACGGGATTGGGAGAGTGCCGTGGATGAGCTGCGCCGCAAGGCAAAGGGAGAGCTGCTCTTTGATACCGCCTCCCAGCTTGTGGTGCCCGATGCGGCCCTGGCTCGGGAGGCCGCCGAAAGCGGTGTCCTGCGCCCCGGGGCACAGGTGTATTTTGCCACGGAATTTGCCGATGCCAAGGAGCTTCACGCCTATCTCACGGCCCACCCGGGTAAACGCACACTCTCGGATTATATGCCTGAATGAGACGGTGATTTTATGAACACAAGCAGTTTTCGGCAATATGCCGCTCTTGGACTGTGTGCCTTTACAGTGCCGGCAATTCTGTTTTTGCCCCAATGCGGTTGGTTTTGGGCGGGGGCGGCGGCACTGACAACGGCACTTTTGTGCTTAGGCGGGTGCATTGCTCTGCCAAATCGCCTGATTTCCACCCTGCTTCTGTTGTGGAACTGTCTGCTGCTGGGTTTTTTTACTTCCCAACTTTCCTTACGAGCCGATTCTGACCTGCCGGGCTTGCTGTTGCTCCTTTTGGCTGCGTATGCGGCGGGGAGACAGACTTTGCCTCGTGTTGCGGCGGTAGTATTCTTCTTTTTGGCCGCGATGTACGGAGCACTTCTGCTGTTTGCCCTGCCGGAGCAGGAGCTTTCCGCTCTTGCGCCTGAGACAAAGTGCGATTGGACGCTGTTGCCCTATGCCCTCGCGCCCACAGCGGTGCTGTATCTGTGTAAAGAGCGGGGCAAGCCCGCCCTGTGGCTTTTGGGCGGTGTACTGCTGGCGGTGCTTGCGGCAGTGGTCACACAGGGGTTGCGCGCGGCTGATTTTTATACCGCCGCCAAATCCGTCACCGTGCTGGGTACGATGGAGCGATTGGAGCCCCTTGTTCTGTCCGCGCTCACTGCCGGCGGCTTCTGTCTTATGGGATTGCTGTGCAGCCTGAACCAAGAGCTGTCAAGAGGAAAAGTGAGTGCAGCGCTGAATTTCTTGGGTGGTGCTGCGGGATATTTCCTCCTGCCCTTGTTGCCAAGTGCAGTTCTTGCCCTTGGAACGGCTATATTTTGGGGATTGCTTCCCTTTGGACTACAATTTGTAGGTTTTTTAAAAAATTTCAAAAAAAGTGAAAAAAGTGCTTGACAAATGAGAACTTTGGTGCTAAAATAGCGGAGCACTTGAGGCAAGCCCCTCAGGAACGAAAAAAACTTGAAAAAAGTCGAAAAAAGTTCTTGACAAACGAAACCTCCTGTGCTATAATGTACAAGTCGTCACGCAGCGGAGGCTACGGCCGATGAAACTGTAACATGACTTTGAATAGGCTGCGAACGCAGCGGTGTACCTTGTAAATTAAACAACGAGAAACATGAACAAAGTCGGATCGTAGCCATGTCGTTCTGTGAGCCAAGGAGTTGCTGCTTGCTGTTGTCTTCCTAAGACCGCTTGGCCTCCGACTTGGAGGCTACGGCCGATGAAACTGTAACATGACTTTGAATAGGCTGCGAACGCAGCGGTGTACCTTGTAAATTAAACAACGAGAAACATGAACA
>JAZOAV010000153.1:0-3633 GCA_045595645.1 Faecousia sp. | reverse complement strand
AAAAGGTCACCGCCATTGACGACGGCACCATTCCCAATGCCTGGGGCTCCATCAACATCGACGACGAGGGTACCCCCGCCCGGAAAAATGTGCCCATCGAAAAGGGCGTGCTGAAGCCCTACATGATCGACAAGTTCACCGACCGCCGCATGGGCATGGAATCCACCGGCTCTGCCCGCCGTCAGAGCTACAGCTACACCCCCACCTCCCGCATGACCAACACCTATATCGCCCCCGGCGAGGACAAAAACGAGGACATCATCGCTTCCATGGAATACGGTCTGTACGCCAAGGACATGGGCGGCGGCTCCGTCAACCCCGTCACCGGTGAATTCAATTTCAGCGTGAAGGAAGGCTACATCGTCCGTAACGGCAAGATTTGCGAGCCTGTGCGGGGTGCCAGCTTGGTGGGCAAGGGCAGTGAGGTCATTCAGAACATCGACATGGTAGGCAGTGATTTGGATATGGGCCAGGGCATGTGCGGCTCCTCCAGCGGCTCCATCCCCACCAATGTGGGCCAGCCCCTCATTCGGGTCTCGTCCATCACCGTCGGCGGCAGATAAGGAGGCAGAACCATGGATTACAGAGCATGTAAAGAGGCCATCATCCGCTATGCGGCGGAAAAGGGCCTCACGGAATACGAAATTTACTATCAGGCAGAGGAAAGCACCTCCGTCAGTGCCTTTATGCACGAGCTGAACCAGTTCACGGGCAGTGTTGAGGGCGGTCTGTGCTTCCGTTGCATCGTAAACGGCCGCATGGGCTATGCCTCCACCGAGGAATTGAGCGAGGAACAGGCCAAGCGGGTTGTGGATGTGGCCTACGAAAACGCCTTGGCGCTGGAAGCAGACGAGCCTGTGTTCCTTGTGGCAGGCGGCCAGAGCTACGAAACGATCGACAGAGAAATCTACGACCTTCCCAAAACGGAAGCCCTGATTCAGAAGGTTTTGGATACCCAGGAGGCCATTTATGCCGCCAATCCCGCCGTCATCGACGGTTCTTCCACTCAGGGAATCAGCATCCACATGGAGACGGATATTTTCAACTCCAAGGGTCTGGACCTGCACCACGAGGGCAATGCCAGCGGTCTGATTGTGGCCGCCGTGGTCAGTGACGGCAAGGAAATGGAAAACGACTATCAGATCAAGCTGGCAAAGTTAGACGAAATCGACAGTGCTGAGCTGACAAAAAAAGCTGCCGAGGCTGCGGTCAAGAAGCTGGGCGGCGAGGTGGCTCCCACAGGAAGCTGCCCCGTGGTCTTTGATCCCGAGGCCATGAGCGATTTGCTGTCTACCTACAGCAGCATTTTCTCCTCCGAGGCAGCCCAAAAGGGTCTGAGCAAGCTGGCGGGCAAGGAAGGCCAGATGATCGCCGCGCCCATTGTCAGCATCGTGGACGACCCCTTCTACAAGGAGAATCCCATGCCCATGCCCTTTGACGCAGAGGGCTCTCCCACCCGCCGCAAGCATCTGGTGGAGAATGGCGAGCTAAAAACCCTGCTGTACAACCTGAAAACCGCCGCCGTGGCGGGCAAGGAAACCACGGGCAATGCCTCCAAGGCCAATTATAACTCTGCCGTGGGCATCCGTCCCTTCACCATGTACCTTGCTCCCGGCGAATGTACCGTGGACGAGCTGGTGGCAAAGGCCGGCAAGGGCGTGTTCATCAATTCTCTGGGCGGCCTCCATGCCGGTGCCGACCCCGTGACCGGCGACTTCTCCCTGCAGAGCGCAGGCTATCTCATCGAGGACGGCAAGCTGAGCACCCATGTGAAGTCTTTCACCGTGGCAGGCAACTTCTTCGACCTGTTAAAGGACATTGAGGCCATTTCTGACAAGGTAGAGCTCCCCATGGCCACCTCCTCCACCGCCTTCGGCTCCCCCGCCGCCCTGATCAAATCTCTCTCCATCGCAGGTAAATAATGAAAAACAGGGGACGGCTCGCCGTCCCCTACTCTTTATTCTTTATTCTTTATTCTTTATTCTTTATTCTTTATTCTTTATTCTTTCGTGTACGCACAACCGAATCCGTACCGTTTCGGTTGTGCGTACCGTCTGCCGCTTCGCGGTTCGGGCGAACACAGTTCGCCCCTACGGCATGCCAGCAAGCACCTCGGCGAGAATCGTTGCCGCGGGTCGATGTGGGCATCGACCCCTACAAATTCCATTGGATCACATTTTGCACTTCCCCAAGGAGGACTGTTTATGAAACGAATTTTGATTTGTCTGATTTTGGTGCTTTGCACCTTGGTTGGCTGTGCCGGAACGCCCGACACTTGGGAATCCACACAGCCCACGGAGCTGTCTACCACCCAAGCTACGACGGAAACGACGGAGGAACCGACAACGGAGCCTACCACCGTTTCCGAGGCAGAGCCCGACGAAATCGATACCTATAATAGCTATTACGATGTGATTCGGGAGCGCAGAGAGCTTCTTGCCGATGCAGATGGCGAGGGCTTTCTGACCGATATCGACAACGACGGTGTCAACGAATTAGCTGTCATGTACACCGCCGAAGAGGGAGAAAACAGCCTTCTGCTCTGCGACCTCTACACGATGCAAGACGAAGTGGTGGTGCCCCTGCTGGAAAAGCACATTGTCTATTATAACAATGCCGGTGGCCCCACCGGATACATCGGCGTGGCAGAAAACGACGGAAGCCGCTATTTTGTGGTCAAAACCAGCTATGCCGATTGGAAAGATGGTTGCCATGAAAGCATCGGAGCTTGGGAGCTGTATACATTAAGCGGCACTGCCCTCTCTTTGGAAGCGGAGCTCTCCTTTGACTACCTCCTGAGCAACGAAAGCATTGACAGCGCGGGCATTTGGATCACGGACAAGCCGAGCTATCTTACCGAGGAGATCTTGCCGGATGCCAGCACCTTTTCCATGAACGGCGCCCCCATGACGGCAGAACAATATGCCCTGTGGCTCGACAACACGATATTCATGGAAAGCATCGACGGTTTCACTTGGGATGGCGAGCAAAACAGCCTGGAGATGTTGCAGGCCTATTGCAGCTTGGAGCTGTTCATGCAGGCAAGTGACGCGCCGGACGAGCTGTGGTACCAGTGGCATAACTTTATGGGCATCTCCGATTCTGTCGCATGGACTGCCCGAGAGTGGGTCGTAGGGAGCGACGGTGTGCGCATGGAGCTGGGCGTGCTCCACGAAAACCCCATGAATCGTGGCACGGGCATTGATTCGGCAGAGACTCTGGCAGAAAAAATTTCCGTACAGTATCGCTACTGGGAGGAAACGGGCGAGCTGGACTATATCCATGTCGACAAGGATACCCCGCCCTATTATCAGGTGACCACCCTTGCCATCAACGCAAGCAGCCTCTATGCCGAGGTGCAAATTTTGATCAATGGTGTGGATTTCGGCACTCACACGCTGGATCACCGTGTCCTGCTTCTCCCCGTGGACTCCGAGCCCATCGTTGCCAAAGAGCCTGCGGTGGTGGAGTTAAGGCTGATCAGCGGAGAACTCCCCGATGCATTAGATGTCTTTGTCTGCATGGAATCCAATATCAGCGGCGCAAGATAAAGTTCGGTCAGACTGTCAAAGAATCATCGTAGTATCTTGCTCACGCTAAAACTTTATGCCATCCCGTAGCGCGCGGCATCCT
>JAZOAV010000152.1:0-3966 GCA_045595645.1 Faecousia sp. | reverse complement strand
AACAGTCTTTTTAACGGGCATAGAAGCCCAAGGAGACATAGGTAAGCCAGTTGCTCCTCTTATTGTAGCTTAGGCACAAAATGGAAGGAAGCCGGACTGGCTGCCCGGCTTCCTGTCCAAATATATTGTAATAGTAGACATACGCAAATGGCTACTTTTTATAGCCCGTCAGGGCGTAGAAACTCGCATGAGACGCTTTTTGTGCCCTTCGGCACAAAAAGATTCAATTAGAAGTTGTCTACTTTTAATAGAATAATAGTATGAGGATATTTGCCGCTTCCTTTCCAAGAATCGAAACCTGCCGAGTGAAAATATATCTGCTATTGTCAGTTCCTTCCGTTTTCAATTAAAAAATCAGATCGACTTTATGTGCGAGGGGTAACGTCTCCCGTAATACAGATCCATAATACTGTTTCTTGATAAAATGGTTTGAAAACCATTTTATTGCAGGATGAATATCCTGCACCGCCTAAGGCGGCAAGAACAGTATTACACGGCATTTCTTGGCGGCTTTGCCGCCATGCCGCTTACCAGCGGCACAATAAAACGGTTAATCCGTTTTATTAGAAATAAGTATAAGAGAGATAGGATGAAATCAATGATTGATTTAAAAATGGCTCATCTCCGACATATGTTTGACGAAGTAACCCTAAAACGGGGAATAGACATCTATCAAAAAGGACAGGTCTATGGACTGAAAGAAACAGTAGAGGAGGGTATGGCTACCGTAAAATGTCAGGTTTTGGGAGCGGCCTTATCCGAGGTATTGTTCTACGAAGTAACTTCCGGACAACTCTCGGGATACTGTTCCTGCTATCAATTTGCCAAAAGTAGTTGCTGTAAGCACATAGCTGCTGCCATGGTTGCCTATGTCCGCGAATATTCCGAGAAGAATGTGAAAATACAATCCGACAGATATGTCACAAGAGTTTTAGAAAGCTATATTCAACAAGCGGATCCACCGAAACCGCCCCTTGTTCCTGCGAAACTGGTTCCTTCTATTCGCTTTGGATACGGAGCGGAATATCCCACCATTACATTTCGAGTTGGACAGGAAAAGCTCTATGTTGTCAAGGATATTCAAAAGCTTTTGGAAAGTGTTCAAAAGGGAGAAACCGTAGCTTTGGGGAAGAATTATTCCCTGAACCATAGCATCGGACAGTTTGACCAAAGCTCCTCGGAACTGATACGAATTCTTATGAATGAGTATTCCAACTCACGATCTAACAGGTGGGGGCCTTGGGGAAATAGTCGGTATTATTCCGAAGATGGGAAAAATGAGATTACCCTGAGGGGAGAGGCCTTTGATCGCTTTTTCTGCCTGATGGAGGGACAGACTGTTGATGGCGGAGGACTGTTTATTACTGAGGATCCCCGGGTCACGGTTTCGCTGGAAAAGGAAGCTGGTTATGCCAGATTATCTCTGGAAATGTATGATAGCTATCACGCCTTTGGCAATCACCAATCCCTCTATATGTGCAGTGGTAGTCGATTGATTCGTTGCAGTGAGGAATTCCGCACTCGGGTCTACCCCTTGCTGGAAAACGGACACCCGGTTATGGAGATGGCTTTTGAGGATATTCCTACTTTTTGCGGCTGTGTTCTGCCCAAAATTCAGGGACATGTAGAGCTTAAGGATCCGGACGAGCTGATTCGAGACCATTTGCCGGAGGATTGTGATACCTGTTTCTATTTTGATATGGAGGAGGATAGACTGACTCTGCGGATCAGCTTCCGTTATGGTGAAGCAGAGGTTTCGGCAGGACAGTCGGTTTCCTCTACTCCCAATATCCGCCGAAATATACGGCGTGAACAGCAGGCATCTATTTTGGCAGAGAACTATTTTGATCCGGAGTCTGACCCCTATGAGATCGAGGGGCAGGATAGGGCATATGCTTTCCTGACAGAGCATTTAGAAGCATTCCGAGAGGCGGGGGAGGTCTATATTTCCGAGAGATTGCAAGGGAGACAGGTTTCCTCCTCTCAATCTGCTGTTGGGATCTCCCTGTCCGACGGTATGCTGCTATTAGACCTGAATACCGGAGACTTCCCACCGGAGGAACTGGAGGCCCTGTATCAAAGCATGCTCAAGAGGAAAAAGTACCATCGGCTGGAGGATGGACGATTCCTTCCTTTAGATGGCAGTTCCTACGAGAAGCTTGCAGAAATGGCACATATGCTTCAACTGTCTCCCAAGGATCTGAAGAAGGGAGAACTGAAGGTTCCTGCCTTCAGAGCACTGTATTTAGACAATGTTCTGGGGAAGGAGGATAGCCTCCGTGTTACACGGGATCGACAGTTCCGCAGAATGATTCGAGATTTCAAGGCTGTGGAGGAAAGTGACTTTACTGTTCCCGAGAACCTGGAGTCTGTGCTTCGCCCCTATCAGAAGACAGGCTTTCGTTGGTTGAAAACCCTGGAAAGCTGCGGCTTCGGTGGGATCCTTGCGGATGAAATGGGGTTAGGTAAGACAGTTCAGACTATCGCATTTCTGGCATCCCTGAAACGGGAGGAAACCAAGGCTCCGTCCTTGATCGTTTGTCCTACCTCTTTAATTTTAAACTGGGGAGAAGAATTTGCAAAATTCGCTCCCGAGCTGCGTATTACCATGATTTACGGGACGGCTTCGGAACGGAAGCAAATGATCGTCCAAGAGGGGCAGGGGGATGTGTGGATCACATCTTATGAGCTCCTTAGACAGGATGTTGCTCAATACGAGGGCCGAGAGTTTTATACCTGCATCTTAGATGAGGCACAGCATATCAAGAACCAATCCACCTTGATTTCCAAAGCGGTGAAGACCATAAATTGTCGTCAGCGTTTTGTCCTTACGGGAACGCCTGTTGAGAACCGGCTCAGTGAACTGTGGAATCTGTTCGATTTCCTCATGCCCGGATACTTATTCTCCCACAGAACCTTTGTGGAAAAGCTGGAAAAACCGATTATCAAAAGCAAAAATGCGGAGGCCTCTGACCAGTTGCGCAGACTGGCGCAGCCCTTCCTGTTGCGTCGTCTGAAGCAGGATGTGTTGAAAGAGCTTCCTCCCAAGATTGAGCATATTCATCGTATCCCCCTTGGGGAAATAGAGAAGAAAACCTATTACAGTGCAGTCCACGCCCTGAAAAATTCTCTGGGAGATACGGGCAAGCTACAGATCCTTGCGGGCTTAACACAGCTTCGGCGAATTTGCTGTGACCCCAATTTGTCCTTCGAGAATTATGAAGGGGAGACTGCCAAGCTGGATGCCTGCATGGAGCTGTGCGAGGAAATGGTATCCAACGGTCATCAGATCCTGCTGTTCTCCCAATTCACTTCTATGCTGGACATTCTTCGTTCCCGTCTGAATGCAATGGGGATTTCCAACTATACCATCCAAGGCTCCACACCTAAGGAAGAACGGGCGAAGCTGGTAAAGGAGTTCAACCAAGGTGGTGCAAAGGTGTTTCTTATTTCCCTGAAAGCCGGGGGAACCGGGTTGAACCTGACCTCCGCAGATGTGGTGATCCATTATGACCCATGGTGGAATCAAGCGGCCCAAAATCAGGCAACTGACCGTGCCCATCGTATTGGACAGAGCGCCTGTGTTCATGTATATAAGCTTATTGCGCAAGGTACCATTGAGGAAAAAATACTGGATCTGCAGGAACGGAAAGCTGCGCTCCTGAATGTTGTATCCGGAGATAATGATACAGCTATCTTGGATATGTCCAAGGAAGAATTGCTACAGCTCTTGGAGGTATAGGAAACGATCATCGCTCCTAATTATGATAACAATATGGCGTTGATCTCTCGCGGATATCCTTCCAAACCTAAAGCGGGAGACCTTCTGATACTGCTTTCTGATAGAAATGTTTGATTTCTATCAGAAAGGCAACGCAAAAAGCGTTGCGATTTTGCAATTTTTGGAATAGAAAATTGCAAAATCCCGTCTCATAAATTCTTGACGCACCTTCGGTGCTATAAAAA
>JAZOAV010000151.1:0-4812 GCA_045595645.1 Faecousia sp. | reverse complement strand
GCCGCCGATTCTGCTTGTTGTATCCAATCCGCAAGCATTGAGTATTGTTCCTATGAGTCGGATGAGCCAACTCATACCGAGGATTTCCGTTTGAAAGAATTCCCACGCAGTTTTTAAGATTTCCATAAAAATCTCCTTTCTTATATAAATATATTCAAATGTATCTATATATAAGTCTTAAAGGAAGTCGTGCGGAAAAGAAAAGACTTACCTTTACTTTTCACAACACGACTTGTTTTCACATCCGCAGTTGACGGAAGTGAGCTTTGCCAGACTTTCTGCGGCAAGCTTTGCTCCTTCGCTTGAAATGGAGTAGTGCATCCATTTACCTTCCTTGCGACCAACCACCACACCGGAATCACAAAGGATCTTCATATGATGGGACAGCGTAGGCTGAGTAACGTTCAGCTCCTCAAGCATTTTACAGGCACACTTTTCGCCGCTTGTCAGCATCTTCAAAATGCGGATACGGTTTTCATCACAGAACGCTTTGAATATGAGCGCCGTTTTTCTCTCGTCCACTTGATTCACCTCCTATAGACGTTTATCTATATATCATTATATTCAACACATAGATGTTTGTCAATAGTTTTTTTAAATTTAAAAAAATTCCGGAAGAGAGGATTCAACCTCTTTTTTAGATTAGTATCGAGGAGGTGATGGATATACCCGCATGCCGTAGCTGATCGAGAGAGATGGCGATCTCTTTTGATGAGCGTGGACGGAAGAAATATGATGAGCCTTGCAGAATGATGAAAGGAGCTGCTGGCAGAGCTTTCGTACCACAGTGATTCTATGCCCACGCTATTTTAGAAAAGGAGACGGATAAATGACAGAACAAACAGACACAGGCGTAAAGCTTGAAATCGTCAAAGCCAGCGAGATTGTGCCGAAGGAAATTCTCTGGCTTTGGTATCCCTACATCCCCTTCGGTAAGGTAACTTTATTACAGGGTGATCCCGGTGACGGCAAGAGTAAGTTGATGCTTTCTCTTGCCGCCTTGCTTTCTAAGGGAGAACTTCTGCCCTTTGCCGACGAGGAAGATCGGCACGAGCCCATGACGATCATCTATCAGACCACGGAGGATGATGCAGACGACACGGTAGTGCCGAGATTCAATGCGGCTGGGGGTGATGGTGAACGGCTGATTTTCATCAAGGAGAATGAGAAGAACTTGACCTTCGGTGACAACCGTATCCGAGAGGCGGTAGTGAGGTTCGATGCCAAACTTCTGATCCTGGATCCCATGAGTTCCTACATCGGTGGTGACTGTTCTTTGAACAATGCCAACGAGACGAGGGCAGAGTTCAATCATTTGATTGCAGTTGCCAAGGACACGGGCTGTGCTATCGTTATCATTGCCCACATGAACAAGGCAAGGGACACCAGTCCACTTTACCGCACCAATGGTTCTATTGACATTGCAGGAGCAGCCAGAAGCATTTTGGCTGTGACGAAAACCGCCGACAAGAGCAATCCCGACCAGCGGTATATGGTGCAGGTGAAGTCCAACCTTGCTCCCATGGGATCTGCGATCCTCTTTGAGGTTGCAGACAAGGGTGTGCATTTTCTCGACGAAGTGGAGCTGAGTGCAGAGGAGGCTTTCTCTGCAACAGCTCCCAAGATGGGCAGACCCAACCACCGATTGGAGGCGGCGACAAATCTGATCCGTAACATTCTTTCGGGAGTTGACAAACTCCCTGCCGCCGAATGCGTAGCAAAGCTTGAAGCTGCAGGCTTCAAGGAATCAACCTACAAGAAGGCCAAAAAGAGAGCCGGTGTTCACTCTGTGAAGGAGGGCTTCTCTTGGTATTGGACTTTGCAGGAGGTTGATAAACCGAGTGAGAAAAGACAGGAAGTCCCGTCGGACGACTTGTCTTTTTGATTTAGGTTTATAGGGGAAGTCAAGGAGGGAAAGTCCTTGCCCACGACCATGACATCTTTGCAGCTTTGCTGAAAGTGTCATAGTGGGTTACACAGATTCGGAGAATCTTGTGTAACGGCACCCCTAACCATTACGAAGAAAGGAGAATTGAATGGCAAAAGAAACGAAACCCGATATGAGCTGTGCCAGAGTAAAGCAGTACAAGTCCTCAGACATTGGCGCAGCAGAGCGACATAATGAAAGGAAAAACTCCGACTACGAGAACATCAATGTGGTTCCTCAACGGATCGGCATGAATGTCCATTACCGTTCCCCAACAGGCTCCTACATGGATATGTTCCGAGAGATGGAAGCCAACGGAACAATCTCTACCAGAGGTCTGCGACAAGATGCAACCCTCTTTGACGAGATCATCATTGATGTAAACACCATGTACTTCGAGAGGAACGGTGGCTACGAATACGCAAAGAAATTCTATGAAGAAGCCTATTACTTTCTGGAAAAGAAGTTCGGTTCGGAGTATGTGGTATCTGCCGTCATGCACGCAGATGAGATCAACAGAGCTGCATCGGATGCAAAACGGAGGGACATCTACCACTACCATCTTCACGCTATCGTGATCCCTGTTGTTGAGAAAGAAATCCTATGGAGCAAACGATGCAAGGATCCTGCCTTGCGTGGTACGGTGAAGGAGGTGATCCAACAAGTCAGCCACTCCAAGAAGTGGGCTTCCAATATCCCTATGGTTGACGAAAACGGAAACCCTGTTCTGCGGAAAAACGGCAAGCCAAAGTTCCGAGCATCCTACAGCATCTTGCAAGATGAATTATTTGAACATATGCAGGAACACGGCTTCACCGGCTTCCAGCGTGGAGAAATGGGAAGCACCAGAGAACACTTGACCTCTATGCAATACCAAATCGCCAAGGACAAGGAACGACTTGCGGAGATTCAGTATGAGATTGAGAACGAATTGAACAATTACGACTATGCAAGTGATGTTCACAAAACCATGGAAGAAATTGAGGCCATGGGACAGCGAACCATTACAGGAAAGATTGCCTTGTCAAAGAATGATTTCCAAAGCCTTACCGCCTTGGCAAAGGAAGGGATTACAGGACGCAGGGAAATCAACAGACTGACCGATGAAGTCAGCTTCTATCGGCAGAAATATTACGGGATAAAGAGCGCCTTGGACAGCTTGCAAAAGAAGTATGACCTACTGAAAGAGAAATGCAAGCCCTTCTTGGATGCTTTGGAGCATTTCCCTCAGCTCGTCAAAAACTTCATGGACAAGCTCAAGGAGATGTTCACCGCAAAGGAGGAACAGGAGCGAAAGGAAGCTGAGAACGGGCGAAACGTCCGTACCGACAGTACCTCCTCAAGAGGGCAATCAAGTTGCCCACCTCGGAAGGACCGTTGGGGAAGACAGCCCCTTCCACTACTCACGAGACTTTTTAACTTCTTCAACACTTATTTTTATGGAGGATTAAACACGATGAACGATATCAGATGTACGATCAAGAAGCCTATCGCTGTTCTCAGCGAGAACGAGCGAGGCTACACCAAGGAAGTCAACCTTGTATCCTGGAATGACAACGCACCCAAGCTGGATATTCGCCAGTGGCATCCGAGACACGAGCGTTGCGGCAAGGGGATCACCCTCTCCGATGAAGAGGGCAAAAACCTCTACGAAGCACTCAAACAGCTTTACGAGCAGGAATAACATACAAGGCCATTCACGGGGCATTCGGAAACGGATGCCCCTATTTTTTATAGGAGGGAGGTGAAACGTTATCGATACAGTAAGAAGCACATTCATTGAAAAGATTAGCGATAAAGTATTTGTTGTCAATGCTTTGTCATCTAAAGATGCAAAACGAACTCAGGAGGAGGTGATAAAGTCTCTTATTACCAAGGAGGCCCTGTCCCTCCCCGCCGAAAATGCCTGAAAAGACTTTATTCTGTGGGTGTGTTTTTGAATTCTTTCAAAAAACATCTCAAAACCACTTGACAGAAAGGTGAGATGCTGAGAGACTGCGGAGAGTTCCTGTCCAAGACTCATAAGATTAAGGTCATTGATTTGATTCATATGGAGAAAAGTCATTGTTACAACCCCTTTGTGTACATTCGCTGTGACAACGACATCCAAAGACTTGTCACAAACTTATTCGCCAATGTCACACCCAAAGGAAGTCAGAGCCAAGATCCTTTTTGGGATCAAACGGCACAGATGCTTCTCTTAGCCCTCATGTTCTACCTTTACTACGAAGCACCGCCTGATGAGCAAAATTTCCCCATGGTCATGGAAATGATCCGTGCCGGAGATGTGCGAGAGGATATGGAAGATTTCGTTTCTCCTTTGGACGAACTGTTCCTTCGGTTGGAAAGCACGAAACCGGAACATATTGCTGTAAAATACTACAACAGCTACAAGAAGGCTGCAGGAAAAACACTGAAATCCATTCAGATCAGTCTCTTGGCAAAGCTGGAGAAATTCAATCTGGACTCTCTTGCCGGCATTACCCAAACAGACGAATTGGAGTTGGAAAAGGTCGGAGAGGAAAAGACCGTTATCTTTGCGGTCATTCCCGACAATGACAGTTCCTTTAATTTCATCATCGGCATGCTGTACACACAGCTTTTCCAAAGACTTTACGACCGAGCAGATAATGTCCACGGTGGCAGACTTCCCGTTCATGTCCATTTTTTGATGGATGAGTTCGCAAACGCAAACACCGTATTATGACGATATGGTCATAAAGCAAAAAAGAAGGAAGGATGTAATACTAAAACCTAATTAAAACTATTGATAATCCAATCGCGAGCGGTGATGCTTTTGATTATGGCAGGGGTTAGTTTGCAGATGGTATCACATAGGCGATCGATCACTTTCTCAAGCGTGGCAAAAATCTCGTTTCGGAAGC
>JAZOAV010000150.1:0-4379 GCA_045595645.1 Faecousia sp. | reverse complement strand
TATTTATTATACGCTTGATGTTCACAGCCGTATGGAGCTTGCCGCTTTGGTGATCCGCTACCGCCTGGCTAACAAGAAGTGATGAACCGGTAGGAAGTCGGATCGTAGCCATGTCGTTCTGTGAGCCAAGGAGTTGCTGCTTGCTGTTGTCTTCCTAAGACCGCTTGGCCTCCGACTTTATTTATTATACGCTTGATGTTCACAGCCGTATGGAGCTTGCCGCTTTGGTGAACCGCTACCGCCTGGCTAACAACAAGTGATGAACCGGTAGGAGCTGAATGTCTGATCCTTGCTAATCTGATTGCGTAGGTGATTGATTGCGACTACGAATGGCTTTCTCACGGTAAGCTGGGGGCAGATTTCCCTGCGATTGGAGCGGTGGAAGATTTGAGAGCTTGGTGCGAAACAGAAATGCAAACGGGGCAGGCGAAAACCTGTTCCGAAAATTCAAATAATGCACCGAAACCGTGGAAAGATATAAAAATTGAGTTCTCGCAATGAACGGCGTACAAGGGCATCAAATTGGCCATGATTTCCCACATACAAGGTATCTAAATCGTGGTTGGTTATGAGATCGATCAATATCTCACGCGGCTTCGGCTGTACGGTATGTGGGTAGTCACGATGATCAAAAAAGATTTTTACCCCCCTTTGAGTTATTTTAACTCAAAAGGGGGGGTAATCTTTTCAAGAGGGAAAAGGTATCATTTTAATCAAAGAGGTGATACCTATGACTGTAGGAGAAGCTGTCCGGCAGAGAATTATTCAACTATGTCAGGAACGCAATATTTCTATCAACAAATTAAGTGCTATAAGCGGTGTGACACAATCCACGGTAAATAATATCGTAAGCGGAAGAAACAATAGTGCAACTGTATCTACGATTAAAAAGCTCTGCGACGGATTGGGTATTACCATTGATGAATTCTTCCACAATGAACTGTTTGCCGGACTGGAACAGGAAATAAAATAAGATCAAAACAAAGCTGCAAGACCGATGATGTTGGTTTTGCAGCTTTCTTTTTTGTCTTCACAATAAACACAAGAGCATTCTAAAATAATTCGTTCAAAGTCCCTTTTATTGGACAGAAGATTTGATATAATTGAAACAACGGCCCCCTAAATTGAAAAAGTGAACGTTAGTTTTTTGACATTTTTTCAGTGAAATACCTGAAGTTCACTTTTGCAATAACAACATGATAAAAATGTAGGCTTCGCTAAAATAACAGAAAATTGTGAAGGAGGCGGTAATCTGCATAAGATTTTCTCGAAAATTAGGAACAATTCGACATGGCTTCTGTCGTAAAATAAGTAGGAAGCTATATAATGTAACGAAATCCGGTGTGTTTTCAATTATTTTATATAACTTAGGAACAGTCCTGATGGGTTTCTGTCGTTTTAAAATTAGAAGCCATAATCTATGAGGAGGGAAAAGATATGCCAATTGCATTAAAAAGACCGGATGGATCGGTAACCCATTTTATAAACTCTGAATATTTGCCATTATATTATTTCATTCCTGCAAGTATATTGAGTAAATGCGGAAAATTAGCGAACTCGCTACCTCGCAATCCGTATGTTTTGTTTCGGGATTGGACCGCTATCTCCATTGTGGAGAGCAACTTTTTTCTAAATCTGATCATGGATGCAACTGCATATACGGTATGGCCCTATATGGGGATGGGTGAATATATGGAGATCTATTCCGGATATGAGCCGTCATATGTTTTTGCACATTCTGCGGCCATTTGGGCGAAAGCATTCATGGATATAAACCTTATCCCAACCGCTAACGAGATGTTTCTGACACGCAGGAAAACCGTGGGATTTATGGAAGAAGAGTTCCTTAAAGAAATACTAAGCATTCTGGTGCCACAGATAATGGCAAAATATAAAATGGATCAAGTTCTTGCTGTTGTGAATGAAAATCGTTGCTTTGAGGATTTTGATTTTCGAGATAGCAACAGGAAAACGGACTTTTACCGCAAATGGTACCATACGAGGACACAGCATCCGCAAATCTCCTTGGAGGGATTTCGAGAGGACTATGTCCAACAGCATAACGGCGAGCAATGGGACATTCCGGATCCGAGCCAGAATGTTGAGGAATCGGTGACCTCCGAGTTGCTGGTGGAGGAGTTCAAAGCAACCCTCAGCGAAAAAGATATGCAGATCCTGCAAATGCGGTTGGAAGGACATACATTGGAAGAGATTGCCCAAGCATTGGGCTACAAAAATCATAGTGGCGTTCAAAAGCGTATTCGAAAAATAGGACAAGCCTACGAAAGGTTTGTCGGTGTGGATTACGGTTTTGGAGGCATAGACGGATAACACCTATTGACGAAAGTTGATAGGTGTTATTTTTATGCCAATTTTTATATTTGATAACTGCCCCCACTTTTTTGAGGTGGAGGTTGTTTTATATGACAAAGAAAGGAGGATAAGAACATGAAACTATTCTGCATGAGAGGAGGTGACAGTATGCCGAGAATGTCGAAGAAGGCAAAGCTGGAGTGGGATTTCTTTTTGAATCCCAATACCGGGAGGAAGAACTACAATCCGCTGTGCCGAAGGTGCTTGAAAGATTGCAAGCAGAGCTATCGGACGGTGATATTGGAGTGTCCGAGATTCGTGAGTAATTCGGGGCGAAAATGAGGGATTTTTCCTCCTGTATGAAAGGCAAATTTTAAGAGGCGAAATGATATACCCTCTGTTTTATTTGTGGGATACGGGAAGGAAAAGGGCTAAAAATCGCCCTGAAATCGCTACCAAAAATCAACCATAGAAAGGAGCCTGCAAATATGGGCGAAAGTAAAAGCAAAGGAACCTTCCTGAAGGAGGACAGCAAGGTAGTTGGCTATATGGTTTATCCAAGGTTCTTAATGGGTCTGGAACTGAATGAAACTGCCAAGCTGATTTATGTTCTGCTGCTGGATCGGGCGAGGCTGTCCATAATACTGTTTCTTGATAAAAAGATTAAAAATCTTTTTATTGCAGGATGTAAATCCTGCCCCGCCTATGGCGGCAAGAAAAGTATTACACGGCATTTCTCGGCGGCTATGCCGCCAGGCCACTTTCCAAGTGGCCCAATAAAACGATTTTATCGTTTTATTGGAAATAAGTATAAAACAAGGAGGGTGGGCGGATGAGGAAGGAAATGTTTATGTTTACTATGACATCAAGAGCCTATCCGCCGACAGTGGAAAAAGCACCGGAACAGTAAAGTCGGCATTGAAAGAACTGGAGAAGGTTGACCTAATCCTTAGGGCAAAGCAGGAGGTGGGAAAGCCACGAAGAATCTATGTAAAGACGAGGTCAGAAAACTGGCCCTCGCCGTGGATAGATTCTTGGCCCCTTGGTGGACAGAAAACTGTCTCTCACAGGGACAGTTTTTCGACTCCATACAATACAATAGCAAAAACAAATAGAACAAAAACAAATATATCAAGAAATTATTCATATGGGAAAGGAGAGAGTTTATGATTCCTGTTTTAGAAGCATTCACTGTGGAGACTGACAATGAGCTCAGAGAAGACGAGTATCGAAATGACATGGGGTTGATCTGTTGCAAAAACTGCCATTCCCTCCGGGAGATCACGGTGGCACTTGGAGATAAGTAAATCAGTCCTCGCGTTTTATGTAGATGTCAAGAAGTGGAGCGAGATCGAATGGAAGCAGAATGGAAAGCCCGAAGACGGCGAGAGGAAATTGAACGGAATCGCAGTATAGGTCTTACGGATCCTGTGATTGGGAAGCACACCTTTGAGAAGGATTTGGGCTACAATCCTCGTGCCATGGAGATTGCTCGAAACTATGTAGAACACTGGGAGCAGTTCAAGGAGAATTCACAAGGGTTTCTCTTTTGGGGAGATGTTGGAACCGGGAAGAGCTTTCTTGCAGGCTGTGTTGGAAACGAGCTGCTGAATAGAGGCGTCCGGGTTCTGATGACTAACTTCTCCCGTCTGTTGAATCGGATGACTGATATACAGATGGGAGATCGGAATGGATTTATTGACAGCTTGAACAGCTTCGATTTACTGATCCTTGACGACTTGGGGATTGAGAGAAATTTGGAGTTTGCCAAGGAACAAATATTCAGCATCATCGACAGTCGATACCGTAGCGGATTGCCCATGATCGTGACCACAAACCTGACTTTGTTGGAGCTGAGAAATCCGGGAGACCTGTGGCGAATGCGGATCTTCGATAGGGTGTTAGAGAGATGCATTCCTGTCTGTGTGAATGATCAAAACATCCGAAAATACCTTGCGGAAAAGGCAATGGAACGAGGGAAGGAGCTGTTGACCTATGGTAAGGAATAGGCTCTGGCGATGTCTGAGCAAGCACTGGATTTGGATATCCAAACCCGCTTGTCCTGG
>JAZOAV010000149.1:0-8213 GCA_045595645.1 Faecousia sp. | reverse complement strand
CGTTGCGATTTTGCAATTTTTGGAATAGAAAATTGCAAAATCCCGTCTCATAAATTCTTGACGCACCTTCGGTGCTATAAAAAAGTTTTTCAAACTTTTTAACAAGAATTAGTATGAATCAAAGAAATGGCCCAGGCGGTTTACGCCTGAGCCAAATTTTATTGTGTTGTTCAAGAAAAGGATAGGTAACTCATAGGTACACCAAGCCACCAATCTCCGTGTTGGTCCGTTACCAAAAGCGACAGCTCGTTGGTGCTGTAAGGTATCAGTTGGATGCGAATTGCGGATTGCAGATCCAGGAGCTCGTGGCTTACGCCATATGGGGGATCGATTGTCGTAATTGCATCCTGCCAACCTTCTTTTAGCAGGACGCCGGTATCGACCTGTTCGCCGCTTTCCATGTCAAAGAGCAGATAGGCTTCCTTGGAATAGCGCAACCAATTATCGTCGCCCAAATAGCATTGCGGTGTGCTGCCGCTGAACAGGATATAGCGTTCTGCAATGCAGTAAGCGTACCAATCCATGAACCACATATCCGGTTCTTGCGTGGTTTGTGCGGCAAATTCCTGACGGATAACTTCTTCGGTGTAGTACCGATTGAGATAATCCATAACCTGTGCATTGATTTTGGCACCGGTGGAATATCTGTCTTCATTCAGGAAGGAGCAACTCACATATTCATCTTGATTGTAGGCATAATAGAACTCTGCGCCGGTGATATTTAGTTCAGCACCGCACTGTATGCCCGAATTTTCTTTCAGGGCAGAGGAGAAATCCCTTGCTTGCTGCGCGGATAGCGTACCGGCGGGCAAAAGACGCAGATCGAAATAGTAGCCACGGCTGAAATAAGGATTGTCCTCGTCGAAATAGATACCCTCATGGGTCAGGTGCCAACCCTTTGCGGGCAGACCGCCGAAGTCACATTTCATCTCCGGTAGGGTGCTGCCATAAGTCTTCAGGGGTCTTTGTGAGGCATTCTGCAAATAGTCCGTCAGCACGGCATCCACATCTACCCCACGGCAGAACAGATCTTCTTGACTCAGGCGACTTCCGCTGAGCAAGTCCCATGTTGCAGTTTCGGTGCGATAGTAATGGCTCGTACCCTCCTGCACCGCCCAGGTATAGCCGACGGAGACGGCTACGGAGAAATAGCCGTTGGAGCATCGCAAATCCACACTCACAGGCAGTTTGGTCAGATTGCAGTCCCAAATGCCCATTTCGTATTCTCGGTATTCGCTGCCTCCGTTCAGAATATCGATTCTGGCTTGTATGGTTTTTGCGGCGTCCCATGCCCATGACATCATCTGTTCATCAATAAAGCTGCTGATTTCATCGGACAGGGAGTTGTTTGTCAGACAGAAAAGACGGTAGCTCTGTACGCCGCCACTCAAATTGACCACATCCGTAGCGACATCAAGGGAGTCGGTACTCATTGTATAGATAATGGCAGGAGTGTCGCTGGGGACAGGGCCTGTGCCGATACCCTCATACTTTTGTAATTGCATTTCCTCGTAATCAAAACCGATGTCCCGCATAGTCACATAGCCTGCACGGGCAATGGCGAGCTGTCCATCGTAGGACTGACACCACTGCACAAGCTTGCGTACTGGTGAGTCGGCGGGCTCGTCGGCACGAAATACGGCAAAATTTTCGCCTAAAAGGGGATACTCCCCAGAGGCGAAGGTGGCTTTACTGGGAGCAACGGAGTCGATTTTCAGGAATTTGATTTCGTTGCCGTTGCCATACATATTGGCGGCATAGGCATAGACGGAATAGCCGATGGAGGCACGGGAGTTATCGTTGACAGCGAGGACATCCAAGAGCCCTGCCATGGAGTCGGGTCGCAGCTCTATGGGTGCATCCATCAGGTCGTAGCCCTCCATAAAAGCACTCATGTAGTTTTGGCTTCCCGATGTGTTGTTTCGTTGATAGGCAATGATCTCCTCATCGAGGCCACCGACTTCTTTCCAGTTGGTGATTTTGCCTGTGTAAATGTCCCGAAGCTGCTGTTGGGTTAGGCTGTCTACAGGATTGTCGGCGTTGACAACAAAGATGAAACCCTCTCTGGCAATGGGGACAAGCTCCAGCTCGACATTTTCATACTGCGCCTGCTCTAACTGTATTTCGGACAGGTTGCAGGAGAAGATCATATCCACGCTTCCCTCTAAAAGATTGTAGAAGGAGCCCCATGTGGTACTGTGTGCCACATCCTTGGTGGCTTCTTCTATGCTTTTTCCAAAAAGGGCTGCACGAATGCTCGCCTCCAGCGGGATTAGGGAGGTGGAGCCATCCATGCGGGGAAGGTTCTGCCGCAATTCCTCCAAATCAAAGGGGAGGGGTTCGGAGGATTCCGTAGGTTCAGTGGCTTCTGTGGTTTCCGTGTTCTCTGTTATTTCTGCGGTAGGGGATTGGGCACTTTCGGAGGTTGTTTCTGCGGTAGTGGTGCTTGGAGTCTCAGGCGTTGTGGAGCCGCAGGCTGTCAGTAGCAGCACTGTCAAAAGAATGCATAGGATTCGTTTCATTTTTCTCCTTCCTTTCTATTATTCCAGCTCAAAAGCTCCTGTGTAGAGCTTGTAGTAAATGCCCTGTTTTTGCAGCAAGTCCTCATGTGTGCCCCGTTCTACGATACGACCCTGATCCAGTACCATAATGCAGTCGGAATTGCGTACGGTGGACAGGCGATGGGCAATGACAAATACGGTGCGTCCCTCCATGAGAGCATCCATGCCTCGCTGTACCAATGCTTCCGTGCGGGTATCAATGGAGGAGGTGGCTTCGTCCAAAATCATAACGGGAGGATCGGCGACTGCCGCTCGTGCAATGGAGAGAAGCTGCCGCTGCCCTTGAGAGAGGCTTGCGCCGTTGCCTGTCAGCTCTGTCTCGTAGCCCATGGGTAGACGGGTGATGAAATCGTGGGCATTTGCCAGCTTCGCGGCGCGGATGCAATCCTCGTCAGAAGCTGCCGGATTGCCGTAGCGAATGTTTTCCATGACCGTTCCTGTGAACAGGTTCGTGTCCTGCAATACAACGCCCAAGGAACGGCGCAGGTCTGCTTTGCGGATCTTATTGATGTTGATGCCGTCATAGCGAACCTTGCCGTCAGCAATGTCGTAGAATCGGTTGATAAGGTTGGTAATGGTGGTTTTACCTGCGCCGGTTGCACCGACAAAGGCCACCTTTTGACCCGGATTTGCGTAGAGGGTGATGTCGTGGAGGACAGGCTTTTCCGGCACATAGGCAAAATCTACCTCGTGCATGGTGATTTCACCCCGCAGCTCTGTGTAGGTGACGGTGCCGCTGTCGCGATGGGGGTGCTTCCATGCCCAAAGACCTGTGCGCTCCTGACATTCTGCAAGGCTTCCGTCTGCCTCTCGGCGGGCGTTGACCAAGGTGACATAGCCCTCGTCCGTCTCAGGCTCCGTGTCCATCACATCAAAAATTCGCTCCGCACCCGCCAAGGCCATAATGATGGAGTTGATTTGGTTGGATACCTGACTAATGGGCTGATTGAAGCTGCGGGACAAGAGAAGGAAGCTCATCAGTGCGCCCAGTCCCAAGGTGTTTCCGTTGAGAATCAGACAGGCGCCGACCACCGCAACCGCTACATATTGCAGGTAGCTCAGGTTATTGTTGATAGGGCCCATGCATCCGGAGAAAAATTGGGCAAGGAAGGCGTTGTGGCTCAGCTCATTGTTGATTCGGTCAAATTCTTCCTCGGCAGCCTTTTCGTGGCAAAATACCTTGACCACCTTTTGACCCTGAATGGTTTCCTCTACATAGCCGTTTACCGTGCCTAAAATGCGCTGATGGCCAATAAAATGCTTTCTTGACCGTCCTGCAAAGAAACGAGTGGCAAAGAGCACTCCCACCAAGGACACAAGCACCACACAGGTGAGAAGGAAGGAGGTGCTTACCATGACGATAAACACCGTGACAACGGTGACAATGGAGGAAATGCACTGGGGGATGGATTGGGAGATCATTTGCCGCAGGGTATCGATATCGTTAGTGTAGCGGCTCATCAAATCGCCGTGGGTGTGGGTGTCGAAGTAGCGAATGGGGAGCTGCTGCATTTTGGCAAAGAGCTGATTGCGCACATCCTTCTGTACACCCTGTGCCACTCGCACCATGAGGTAGTTGGTAAAGAATGCGGAGAGAATACCCAGAAGGAAGACGGAGGCCATGACCGCTAAATAGCGCAGAAGCGGTGCGAAATCAGGATCGGCTTCTTGAATCAGAGGACGAATGTAGTCATCCACCAAATATTCAAGAGATTTGCTTCCGGCAACGGAGGCAAATGTCGTCACAAACAAGCACAGCAACACAATGATTAGGGTTGTGCGGTAGGCTTTTAAGTAGGATAAAATACGGGAAAGAACTTGCTTTGGGTTCTTTGCCTTTCGACCGTCGCCCCTCATTTGCGGTTTAGCCATCGTTTTCGCCTCCTTTTTGCTGGGATTGATAGACCTCTTGATAAATGAGGCTTTCGCGTAACAGGCTTTCGTGGGTGCCCATGGCTGTGATCTCTCCGCCGTCCATAACCAAAATGAGGTCAGCGTGCTTGATAGAGGAAATGCGCTGGGCGATGATAATTTTGGTGGTGTCGGGGATTTCTTCACGGAAGGCCTGATTGATTTTGGCATCGGTGGCTGTGTCTACAGCGGAGGTAGAGTCGTCCAAAATCAGAATTTTCGGCTTTTTCAGCAGGGCACGGGCAATGCACAGGCGTTGCTTCTGTCCGCCGGATACATTGGTACCACCTTGCTCGATGTGGGTTTCGTAGCCGTCGGGGAAGGAAGATATAAAATCATGGGCGCAGGCAAGACGGCAGGCATGTTCCAATTCTTCCTGTGTGGCATCGGGGTTGCCCCAGCGGAGATTCTCTGCAATACTGCCGGAGAACAGGACATTTTTCTGTAGCACCATTGCCACATTGTCCCGCAAAACCTCCAAGTCGTAATCCCGTACATCCACGCCGCCCACTTTTACAGTGCCATCTGTGGTGTCGTACAGGCGGGGAATGAGTTGCACCAAGGTAGTTTTGGAGGAGCCTGTGCTGCCCAAAATGCCCACGGTCATGCCGGATTCGATGCGCAGATTTACCTGAGAAAGGGCATCACGGGGAGCTTCCTTAGAGTAGCGGAAGGATACGCCGCTGAACTCCACGGAGCCGTCAACGACTTTAGTCACCGCATTGTCGGCAGAAACGATGTCCGGCGTTTCCTCCAACAGCTCGCAGGTGCGCTTGACGGCGGCGCGGGACATGGTGATCATGACAAATACCATGGAAACCATCATGAGGGAACTGAGAATTTGCTGTGTATAGGTAAAGAGGCTGGAGAGCTGACCGACAGTCAGACCAAAAACCTCATTGTCACCGGAGGCTACCACCATGCGGGCACCGAACCAGGACAGAAGCAGCATACATGTGTAGCTTGTAAACTGCATCAGGGGGCTGTTGAATGCCAAAATCCGCTCCGCCTTGACAAAATCGTCATGGATGGTGCCGGAAACTCGGGTGAATTTTTCTGTTTCCTGTTTTTCCTGCACAAAGGATTTGACGACCCGAATGCCGTGGAGATTTTCCTGTACCACATTATTCAGCTTGTCATAGGTTTTGAACACCCGATCGAAGATGCTGCGCACACGACCGATGATATAGAACAAGCCAAAGGCCAAAAGGGGAAGGGCAACGCAGAAAATCAAGCTCAGTCGTTGATTGGTGCGGAATGCCATAATAAACGCCAACACCAGCATCATCACACAGCGGATAGTCATGCGGATGGAGACCTGAAATGCCATCTGTATGTTGGCGACATCCGTAGTCAGACGGGTGACAATGGAGGAGGTGGAGAATTTGTCGATGTTGGAGAAGGAATAGGTCTGCACCTTGTAGAACAGGTCGTGGCGCAGATTTTTGGCAAAGCCGGTGGCTGCGCGAGTGGCGAAGGCTGCGGAGAGTAGTCCGAATGCCAAAGAACACAGGGCGCACAAAAGCAGTTTTCCTCCCTGTGTGAGAATAAAGGACAGGTCAGTGGCCTTTACACCATAGTCCATAAAGTCGGCCATGAGAGAAGGAATATACACTTCCATCGCAACTTCACCGACCATGGCAAAGGGAGCGAGAATTGCAAAGATGGTGTATTCTCGCACGCTTTTCAAAATTCGTCGAATCAAGTTAGGATCTCCTTTCGTATTTCTTCCATACTTTCCAGCAAGCGTTGCAGCAGGTGTCCTGCGGCGATGGCGATGCTTTCATAGCGCATAAAAGCAGTGGCATGTTTGTCCCACATGAGCTTCAAAACCGCATCAAATTCTTCGTCTGCGTCCCAAAATTGCACCATAACTGGGAAAAAGTCGAACATAGGCACGATTGCAGACACATCTCCTACGCTGTAGGGCTCCCCGCCCAATTTCGCAAGGGCTCTTTTTAAGTCCTCACTTCTTCCTGCGAAGCGTTTTCCCCTATCGGAGAAGACACCTGCATCAGGAGCGGATCCTTTTATGGTGCCCGGCAGCTCGTTGCTTGTTACAAACTGACCTGATAGGGAACAGGGCGTTTTAGAATAGGTCAGCATATCGAAAATGGGCGCACATTCGTTGTACGCGGCATGGATGTAGCTGTTTTCGCTGTTGGAAAACCATTCTACCCGTCCATTGCTGCGGCAGATACGGTATTCCCGCCCCACGAAATTGAGATAGAGGTATTGATTATCGTGTTTTAAGTGGTAGCGCTGAATGATTTCATCCGGATCATATGTTGCAAATGCCGCCTCCATTGTATCGCGTGAGATGTCGTAATTGGAAGTACGCGAGCCATGTAGAAGCTTTTGCGCCTGCGCCTTGGCAATGGGCAGGTACTTTTGGTAATATGCGCCGTCGGTAGCTTCATATCGATTGCCTACATAGACCCACTCGCAGGCTTCGTAAAATAGAAAATAGTCGAGGGCGCGCCGCCAATCTGCGTAGGTGATTCCTTTTTCCTGTAACAAATTGCGGAAATAGTAGTCGATGGCAAAGTCTTTGTCGGCTCGGGTCATGTAGAAAAAGGTATCTTCCGTTTCTTCTCCAAAGGCGATCAAACGAGCGAAGGCGACAGGGTAGGGGAGGATCCCACCACATTCCCAGTCGATCAAAACCGCTCGGTGGTCTGAAACAATGATGTTAAAGGGGAGTAAATCGTCGTGGCAAAGGGTTCTGGGTACGCTTTTATATACCTGTAAAAAGCGTCCGTAGGCTTCTTCTAATTGCGCATCGTGCAAATATTTGCCCCTATTTTGACGCCTGCATAGACTATCTGCAAAGGTATCTCCATAGGCAGAAAGTGTTTTGCTTTCCCATGTCTTTTTCTGCATAGCAATGAGGGCATCCAGGGCGAAAGTGAGCTTACGGCGATTGCATTTTCGCAGATCCTCACCGATGATGTACTCCATAAGAAGATAGGTTTTGTCGTCTAAAATGAGCGTTTCGTAAATGGTTGGCACCTCGTCGTTCAAGGAAACGAGAAGCTGACGGTAAATCTCTGCTTCGCGGGCTTTCGCTTCCTTCAAAATATAGCTTGCCTCGTCTGTGTCGATTCGCCAAACACGATAGGGGGCATCGTCCTCCTCGTGCTTTAACTGCACGGCTTCTATCCTGTTTGCGGTAGAAAGGACAGTAAACTGCCGCAGTATATCTTGAATTTCCATCTTTTGCCTCACCTCGCTTTTAGGGAGCTTTTAATGATTACCCTTCATTTTATCACAACTTTTTCGGTATTGCAATGAACAAGGTGTTAACTTTTCCAAATGGCGATTTCTCGTGCAGGTTTCCAAAAGAACGGATTATTCTCTGTTGCGGAATGTATTCTTACTTCTGTACAGCAGTAAAACTGTTCGATTGGCACCAAAACCAAAAATTTTTGCTTTTCTTGAAAAAAACGCTTGACTTTTTGAAAAACCTTTGTTATAATACCAACGCACTCAGGGATAACACATGATGCCAGTGCAAACAAAATATGGGGGTATAGCTCAGCTGGGAGAGCGCTTGAATGGCATTCAAGAGGTCAGCGGTTCGATCTCGCTTATCTCCACCATGGTATCTGAGGGTACATTAAGAAAAGTCCTGAAAACGAAAGGTTTCAGGACTTTTTCTTTCCTAAAACTTTGGTTTTCTCTGATTTTCGTGATTCCATTTTGACTGCGCAACAGGGCGAATTCTGCGCAACACTTACT
>JAZOAV010000148.1:0-4545 GCA_045595645.1 Faecousia sp. | reverse complement strand
GTGTGATAAATCTTGAGAGCTTCGTCCACGGTCAGCTCCTTGTCGCCGCAGAAACAAGCACCATTTTCAAACGCGTGGTTTTCTGTGAAAGTGCTGTCGCAACGGGAGCAATCAGCGGTGTGCGTTCCGTCCCCGTTGCCGATGTAACCGTAATCATGACCCAAAGCGGCAACGGTTTCCTGCGCCACAAGAACCACATTACAGACGGCGCAGTGCTTACCTTCTGTCAGACCTGTTGCGGTACAAGTGGCTGCTACAGCCTTGTCGGTAACAACAGTGTGACCCGTTGCGGCGATTGCCTCAGTATAGCTATGATTGCACTTAGAGCAAGTGAAAGTCTTGACGCCTGCCTTGGTGCAAGTGGCCGCAGTTGTGACCTTGGAAGTGTAGGAGTGACCTGTTGCGGGAACGGTGGTCTGCGCCTTGATCACTGCATTACAGACAGAGCAATGGCTGCCTTCCGCCTTGCCGGCGGTTGTACAGGTAGCGGCAACAGCCCTGTCGGTAACAGGAGTATGACCCGTGGCGGCAATGGCTTCGGTGTAACTATGATTGCACTTGGAGCAAGTGTAGGTTTTCACACCTTCCTTGGTGCAAGTTGCGGCGGTAGTGACCTTGTTGGTGTAGCTGTGGCTTTCCGTTTTGCTGTAGCCGCAAGTGCACACATACTTGTGATTGCTGCTGTTTTCCACACTGCAACGATAGCTGTGGGCTGTAGCGGTAAACTGCGCTGTGGTCTTGATATTGGCGGTGATATTACTCAATATCTGATCCCAACCCTTGAAGGTGTAATGATTAGTGGCATCGTAAGCCTTTGCAGGTGTTGCGCCTGTGTAGACAGCGGTTTCGCCCTTATAGACAGTCTGCGTTTGCAGGGTTGTTCCGTCCGCCCCCACAAAGGTCACGGTATATCGGGGCGTGGGAAGTCCAGCTTCTGCGCCCACATAGATGTAATCCACAGAAATCTTGCCTGTTTTTCCCTCTACTGCGCAGAGATTTTGCGTTGTAATCTGAATTCTGCGAATAAACTCGGATGTTTGATAAACCTCAGAGGTATACAAGGGCAGTGTAATGACGAAGTAGGTTCCGTTGCCCATCTGCGCAGAGGTCAAATTCTGACTTACATAGCCGGCGGCAGAGGCACTGTCGTCGTTGGTGTAGAAGAAACGGAGCATAGCCGTTTTTCCCGACACTGCGGCGCAATTCTCCATTTTCAAGCGGATTTGCACGAAATCCTTTGCCCCAGGCTGATAGCGAAGCACCGTTCTGCCCACAGCGGCATTGATATCGGAGGTCTGCACATAGGGAGAGTGGCCCGTATTCACATAGTTGTCCGTGGTGGGCATGACTGAAAGCACCATCGCCCCATCGGAAAAGGTCGGCCTGTTGCACTTTCTGGGATTGTAGGCCCACGAACCGCTGTCGAAATTTTGGAAACCATAAGTCTTGGAGCGATACCGCAGCTCTGCCGCCGCATCATCCACAAAATCCATAAAGAGACAATCCTGCCGTGGCAGAGATTCCTGCGGCCCTATGTAGATATAATCAATGGTAATTCTGCCTGTTTTTCCATCGGCTGTGCGGACATTTTGGAAGTTGAGTCGCAGATAATCGATCACCTCAGCCGAGGTATAGGCAGTGTTTGTATACAGGGGCAAGGTCACCACATAGTAGGTATCCGAAGTCATTTCCGCAGCGGTCAGGTCCTTTTTCACATTGCCAACAAAGGTCTGCTTCCCATCGGCGGCAAAGTAGAGCCGCACCATGGGGGTCAAGCCGGAAACGGCGGCGCAGTCCTTCATGCGGAAACGGATTTGGAAATAGTCCTTTTCCCCCGGTCTGTAGCAAAGGGCAGAAGCGGTCATACTGCCTGTACGGTCTGCGGTGTGAATATAGGGAGAATGCCCCGTGTTCACATAGCTATCAGTGGTCGCCATGACATCAAAGGACAGTTCATCCTCACCGATGTGGGGCGTCGAGCTTTTCTTTCCGTTATAGCCCCAGCCTTGGGTGTCGAAATTTTGGAATCCATAGGTCTTAGAGCCGTAGCGGTCTGCATCCAAGCTTGTCCCTTGGAAATCAAAGTACAGGAAATCCTGCTCCGGAAGGGAAACCTTGGGCCCTATGTACAGATAGTCAATCTCTATGGTGCCGCCGCCGGACAGGTTGGAGAAGTTGATTTTCACGGCATCGACAAATTCCGCATCGCGGAACTTCTGCGCCACAGGGAGGGTCAGAAGGATGGAGCTTCCGTCAAAGACATAGCCTGCTCCGAATTTATGAATGACCGCATTGGTGGTCTGGGTGGATGCGCCGTCGGCGTAAAAATGCACGCTGAAATTGGTGTTGGAGGCGGCAGGGTCAAAGCCCTTCAGCCGCATACGGATTTGCAGATAATCGGCATAATCGGGACGGAATCGCAGGGGTTTCCCTGAACTGCTCTGGGTTTGCACATAGCAGTAACCCAGCGTATTTGCGGCAGACTTGCTAATGGTCAGGCTTCCGTTGCTCACCGCTACCGCATCGGCTGTTCCCGCCGTGGGCTTCCATGCGGCGGCGGTGTCGAAGTTATGACCATTATAGGTGAAGCTCTCATACCGTTCCTGCGCCGCTGTGTCGGCGGAATAGTCGAAGAACAGAGAGTCCTGATTGGATACAAAATGCAGGGTGGAACCAAGGGCTCTCTCCGTACCGTCAGAGGGCTTGTTTCGCAGGGTCAGCTTGCTGTCACCCTCTCTACGGGAGGCGAAGGTAGCAGAGCCGCCGCCATCCAAAATCAGAGCCGTGTAAACACCTTGAGCAAGGAGGTATTCTGCCATCTCCATTTCCGTAAAGCCAATGGAGTCAGACCGTCTGCCGTCCACCTGAAATACCACAACCGTACCATCTTTTTTGAGACCGATACTGTTAAAAGGCTGTAGCCCCAATTCCTCGGAATGGGCAGGGTCTACTACATTTTTGCCGTCCTTCACAATGTAGATTCGTCCAGAGGTGGCTTCCACCACATCAGACAAATCGCCGTTGGCATCCCGAATGACAAAACTACCGTCCTTCAGCACCGCAAAAAAGGGACGGGAACGGATTTCCGTCGTCTGACAGATATTTCCCTCCATAATCAAGTGACCGCAGGGCTGACCCACCGTGAGGGTGTCGGTTTCTGTCGCCTCGGTGATAAAATTGTCGGTGTTGATGGCAAAGATAACGGGTTGCCCCGTTGCCGTCGTAAAATCTGCCGCCTGGCCCGTGGTGGTTTTCTTGCTCCACACGGGCTTGTCGGCAAAGGCCTTGCGGCTTTCAGGGGTGCTTCCCGCCTTGTAGTAGCCCGGGTAAGAGACCTTTGCGGTCACAGCCGCCCCCGGAGCAATCTCCATCATGTGCCCGTCGATGGAGTTTCCTGACTTGTCCTTTAAAAGCAGGGTGGTTTCCTTCATCCCATCCAAAACTGTATAGGATTTCTGAGAGGTAATCGTGTGAGAACCGGACGAAACCGCCCGTGCAGCCTCTGCCGCAGAAACAACCGGCAAATAAGAACAGAGCATCGCCATGATCAGTAACAGAGGCAGAAAACGAAGTATAATTTGGCGCATAGAATTCCTCCTAAAAATTTATTACAGTAAAATCATACCATATGAAAAAAAGCATGTCAAGCGGAGGCGATCCCCTTTGCGAAGACCCTTCTGTGCAAAAATGGCGTATGAAATTCCCGCATTTGCTTGACAAAATTAGAAAAGCGGTATATTATGACAATAGTAGCACAGGGATGCGCTACTGTGTCAAATAACATAGAACGGAGGGAAACTATGGAACCTATTTGTGTAGTAAGAACCGCCTTGACAAAAGCTATGGATCGGGAAATCTATTGGACGTGGCGGTACTACCGTAAAAAAGAAAGAATTCTATCGATTTCGCTCGGCGTAATTATGCTCCTATGCGCAATTCACATGATGTGTGATGTATTACCGTTTGTTTTCACTTACTGGAGATACCTGTCAATAAAAGAGCGAATTTTTTACCCTTCCGTGATGGGATTTTTTTGGTACTGTTTCATTCATGTTGCATTTCAGTATCGATTTACCGCTCGCAGGCGAGAGAAGTCTCGTCGGAAGACGCTCGGGGACAAACCGGCATACGCTGAAATCCTGTTTTACGACACTTATCTTTGTCATCGAGCTAATCTCTCCTTTGAGACAACCACGATACCCTATGTGAGTGTTAAGGAATTGAAAGAGACAAAGCATTATTATGCTATCATTACGAGTGAAAATCTGCACTTTTTCGACAAAAGGGGCTTTGTAAAAGGAAGCTGTGAGCAGGCTTTGCAGATTCTTCGGGAAAAAGGGAATATCAAATAATATTTTATCGTATATTTCCGTTTCACGCCGTAGGGGACGGGTTTCCCGTCCCTCTGATACTGCTTTCTGATAGAAATGTTTGATTTCTATCAGAAAGGCAACGCAAAAAGCGTTGCGATTTTGCAATTTTTGGAATAGAAAATTGCAAAATCCCGTCTCATAAATTCTTGACGCACCTTCGGTGCTATAAAAA
>JAZOAV010000147.1:0-5076 GCA_045595645.1 Faecousia sp. | reverse complement strand
TGCTTGCTGTTGTCTTCCTAAGCCCGCTTGGCCTCCGACTTGTAGTAGGGGCGATTCACGAATCGCCCTCACACAAATGTTGCGTATTCTCCGAAAATCAACAGAAAAAACGAAACTTCTGAACTGCGCGAGAGGTTCGTAAACTTCCCCTACAAAGTTTTTTGACAGTCTGTCCATTCAGTTGGCTGCATTGCTTTTGAAGGGGGGATTCGAGCTGCCTGCAAGCGCGTGTAGGAACCCGCGCGCTACGGGTGCATTACCAAAACGATGCTCACGTCTATTTTCAAACATCGATTTAAAGTTCTACAGTTTAAATCGATGGCGCAAGTAAGTCTTATGTTCGCTTTATAAGGCATTTCCCGCTCCCTTATGGCAATGCAAAACCTGTCTGATTCCATTCAGTTGAGCGTGTCAAAGAACCTGTATCGTAACATTTAAAACCTTATCCCCACCCGTAGCGCGCGGCATCCTTGACGCGCCTTTGTGCAGAACCGAATATAAAGTTTTAAGCGTTACAGCGTAGTAGGGGCGATTCACGAATCGCCCTCACACAAATGTTGCGTATTCTCCGAAAATTAACAGAAAAACGAAACTTTTGAACTGCACGGGAGGTTCGTAAACTTCCCCTACAAAGTTTTTTGACAGTCTGTCCATTCAGTTGGCTGCATTGCTTTTGAATGGGGGCGATTCGAGCTGCCTGCAAGCGCGTGTAGGAACCCGCGCGCTACGGGTGCATTACAAAAACCATGCGCAACGCCTTTTTTGGCGCATCGATTTAAAGTTCAGAACTTTAAATCGATGTAGCATATAGACAGTCCGTTTCGCATTATAAGGCATCTTCCACTTCCTTATGGCAATGCAAAACCTGTCTGATTCCATTCAGTTGACTGCATTGCCTTCAAAAGGGGGCTTAGCTTGGTACATTATCGGCAGTGCCTACACGGGTCGATGAGGGCATCGACCCCTACGATATGGTCGGAAGTACGGTAGAATTTGTAGGGGACGATGCCCACATCGTCCCGTGGCACGGATTATCACCAACGCACCTGCATATCCCACCGTGTTCTGTGAACGCCCGTGGGCGAACACAGTTCGCCCCTACCATTTCTAATACTATTATTCCATTAAAAGTAGACAACTTTTAAGGGAAATTTTTTATAAATACGGTATCCAAATTGGAATATTTCACGCATACAATATTCTGTATTGCCCGCGCCGCAGATACGGTGCCCTGAAATCGGGAAAAAAGTGCCTGCGGGGGAAATTTCTTTTGCTGAAATACAAAAAAAGATTGTACTTTTGCAAAAAATGTAGTAAAATAAGATGAGTTTATTATATTGGAGGACTATCGGATGAAACAGAAACCGATTGTTTTAGTGATTATGGACGGCGTGGGCCGTGGTGACGGCGGCAGCGGCGATGCTGTAGCCTGTGCCAAGACCCCTACGCTGGATGCTTTATTTGCCAATCATCCCTACACTTGGCTCAAGGCCCACGGCACTGCCGTCGGTCTGCCCAGTGACGAGGATATGGGCAATTCCGAGGTAGGACATAACGCTCTGGGCTGTGGTCAGGTCTACTCTCAGGGAGCTAAGCTGGTTGGCGAATCCATCGATTCCGGCTCCCTCTTTGCCTCAGAAACCTGGCAGGATTTGATTGCCAACGCCAAGAACGGCAAGACTCTGCACTTCATGGGTCTGCTCTCCGACGGCAATGTTCATTCCAACATCAGCCACCTCATTGCCCTGCTGCGCAAGGCGCGTGCCGAGGATGTAAAGCAGGTGCGCTGCCATATTCTGCTGGACGGACGAGATGTCCCTGCCACCTCCGCTTTGGAATATGTGGCACAGTTGGAAAGCGTGCTTGCCGAGCTGTCTACGGAAGGGCACTGCTATCGCATCGCCTCCGGCGGCGGCAGAATGTGCATCACCATGGACCGCTACGAAGCCAACTGGAAGATGGTGGAAAACGGCTGGAACACCCATGTGCATGGTTTAGGCCGTCAGTTTGCCACGGCGCAGGAGGCCATTGAGACCTATCGCAACGAAATCGGCTGCATCGATCAGGACCTTCCCGCCTTTGTCATTGCCGAAAACGGCGAGCCCGTGGGCAAGATCGCCAACGGCGACAGCGTGATTCTCTACAACTTCCGCGGCGACCGTGCCCAAGAAATTTCTTTGGCATTCGACCGCAAGGACTTTGATAAGTTCGACCGTGGCGACTACACGGGCGTCAAGTTTGCGGGTATGCTGGAATACGACGGCGACCTGCACATCCCCAACCACTATCTGGTACAGCCTCCCGTCATTCAGAACACCCTGACAGAGCTGCTGTGCAAGCACGGCATTCGGGAATATGCCGTTTCCGAGACCCAGAAGTATGGCCATGTGACCTATTTCTGGAACGGCAACCGCTCGGGCAAGGTGGACGAGAGCTTGGAGACTTACGAGGAAATTCCCTCCGATGTCATCCCCTTTGAGCAGGCTCCTGCTATGAAGTCCGTGGAAATCACCGACAAGCTCGTTGCCGCTATGGAATCGGGCAAGTACAACTTCCTGCGCTGCAACTACCCCAACGGCGACATGGTGGGACATACGGGTGTCATGGAGGCGGTCATTACTGCCATGGAATGTGTGGATGCGGGCCTGAAGCGGGTACTGGAAGCCGCTGACCGTCTGGGCTACACCGTGCTGATTACTGCCGACCACGGCAACGCCGACCAAATGACCGAAACCAAGAAGGGCAAGATTAGTGTGCGCACCGCTCACAGCCTGAACCCTGTCCCCTTCTTTGTTTACGATAAAGAAATCGCCTATTCCCTGAAGGAAGGCAGCTACGGTTTGGCAAATGTTGCCCCCACCGTCGCCGCCCTGTTGAAGTTAGAAGCCCCCGCTTGCTGGGAAGCAAGCATGATTTAAGGAGGTAAGCCTATGATTCGTCAGGAAACAGCCCTTGGCAATATTTCCGTGGGAAATAATGTCATTACCCAAATTGCCGGCAATGCCGCTACCAAGTGCTTTGGCGTGCGTGGCATGGCCATGCGTTCCACGGTGGACGGTCTGGTGCATCTGCTGCGTCGGGAGTCCATGAGCAAGGGCGTTGCCGTGCGCCTTAACGAAGATGGCACCCTGTCCGTGGACTTGCACATCATCGTCAACCGTGGTGTCAATCTGACCGCTCTCAGCCGCTCCATTATCTCCGAGGTGCGCTACATGGTATCGCAGGAGGCGGAGACCGAGGTAGCAGAGGTCAATGTTTACATTGACGGAATGATAGCAGACTGAGAGGCAGGTGCGATACGAATTGACAACCATCATTACCGGAGCTGAGCTACAATCCATGCTGCTGGGCGCAGCAGCCGTGGTGGATTCCAAAAAGCAGCAGCTCAACGATTTAAATGTGTTCCCCGTGCCGGACGGCGATACGGGCACCAATATGAGTATGACCCTCAATGCCGCCGCCGCCGAGCTGCGGAAGCTGAGCAGCCCGAGCCTGAGCAAGGTAGCGGACACTGCCGCCTCTGCCATGCTCCGTGGCGCAAGAGGCAATTCCGGCGTCATTTTGTCCTTGCTGTTTCGTGGCTTTTCCAAGAGTCTGAAGGGCAAGGAGGAGTGTGACGGCGAAGACTTGGCCGCCGCACTTACCGCCGGTGTAGAGGCCGCATATAAGGCGGTTATGAAGCCCACGGAGGGCACCATTCTCACCGTGGCCCGTGTTTCCGCCGCCGATGCAACGGAAAAGGCTGCGCAGGAAAACAGCTTTGAAACCGTTCTGGCCGCCGCAGTGGATACGGCGACCATGGCTCTGGCAGAGACCATGTATCAGAATCCCGTGCTGGAAAAGGCGGGCGTGGTGGATGCCGGCGGCAAGGGCTGGCTCTTTGTGCTGGAAACCATGCTGTCCGTCCTGCGGGGCGAGGTCATCGAGGACGCTCCTGTGAGCAGTGTTCCTGCAAAGGAACAGGCGGATTTTGCCGATTTCAATACCGAAGACATCACCTTCCAGTATTGCACCGAGTTTATCATCTCCCGTGAGAATCAGAAGAACCCGCAGGAGCTGCGTGCCTTCCTGTCTGAGCTGGGTGACAGCCTTGTGCTGGTGGACGACGACGAGATCATCAAGGTGCATGTGCACACCAATGACCCGGGCAAGGCCATGTCCGAGGCGATTCAATACGGCTCCTTCGTCACCGTCAAGGTGGAGAATATGAAACTGCAACACACGGAAAAGGTCGTGGCAGAGCCCGCCGAGAAAATCGCCCCTGCGGAAAAGCATTATGGCATGGTAGCCGTCTGCGCCGGTGAGGGTCTATCCAATATTTTCCGTGAGCTGGGTGCCGATCAGATCATCAAGGGCGGCCAGACCATGAATCCCTCTACCCAGGACATTCTTTCCATGGTCAATGCCACTCCTGCCGAGGTCGTGTTCGTGTTCCCCAACAACAAGAACATCATTATGGCAGCGGAGCAGGCTGTGGGTCTGACGGAGAAGAAGATCATCGTCGTGCCCACCAAGACCATTCCCCAGGGCATCACTGCCATGCTGAATTTCGACCCCGAAGGCGACGAGCAGAGCAACTACGACACCATGGTAGAGATGATGCAGGGTGTGACCACCATGCAGCTCACCTATGCCGCACGGGATTCGGACTTTGACGGCCACGATATCCATGCCGGCGAGTATTTGGCGCTCTACGGCGGCTCCCTCTTTGGCAGCAATACGGAGGTTTCCGTGCTACTCAAGGGCATGGCAGAAAAGCTGGCTGAGGAGAACAAGGAATTCATCAATATCTTCTACGGCGAGAACACGGATGAAGCTCAGGCTGAGGAAGCCGCTCAAATCTTCCGTACCGCCTGTCCCAATGCGGAAGTCGCCGTCTTCAACGGCGGTCAGCCCGTATATTACTACCTGATTTCCGCCGAATAATGCGTTCGCTGCAAGGGGCTGTCTCAAAATGAATGAAACAGCCCCGAAAATGAATATTTATTAAATTCTAACTGTAGGGAACGGCCTGTGTGCCGTTCCCTATTGCATATTTTGAGGAATATTCTGTGGAATGACACATAGGTCATTCCC
>JAZOAV010000146.1:0-4813 GCA_045595645.1 Faecousia sp. | reverse complement strand
AATATACCATTGAGAACGGGAGCGTTGAACTTCCATTCTTGATGGATGGGCAGTATTTTCGAGTTATCGGAAGCATACTGAATGATGGCGTATATCAATATCCTGCGGTGCTTGTCGATGAAACCTTTTCGGGCGAAATATGGGCGTTGGCAATTCCTCAAGCATTGCTTGATACAGTAACAAAAATCGAAGAGTGGGAAACGAAGAATGGGGCTGCTGCACGCGGCCCCTTTTCTTCTGAAAGTTTTGGGGGCTATTCTTACACTAAAGGAAAGGATAACAAGACGGGTCAGGATGTGACTTGGCAATCCGAGTTTAGAAGTGACCTGAACTTTTGGCGAAAGATATGAGCCTTTTAGATGATTATTCAAGACCTTGTATTTTGATGGAGAGAACAAGAGAGCCTGACGGTGCCGGTGGATTTTATACCACATGGACAGAAGGCATCCTGTTTTACAACCATCAAGCATTAAACACTTCAATGGAAGCGCGGCTTGCTGAAAAGCAGGGTGTGACAAGCGTGTATACTGCGCTGGTAGATAAGAGCGTACCCATTGAATACGGCGATTATTACAAAGATATGGGCAGCGGTGAAACGTTCCGTGTGACCTCTATCCCTGACGAAAAACAAGCTCCCGCATCTTCCACTATTCCGATGAAAGTGTTTACCGCAGAAAGGAAGGCGTTGCCCGCATGACAAAAGATAAAGCTTTGTATGCATGGTTTAACAACTTCATGCCTTTCTATCCTGTATCCTCTGTTCCCGGTGATGTCGTGTTCCCTTACGGTACATATGAACTGATAACAGATTCCCTGTATGGCGGTGAGGTTGGTTTGACCGTTAATCTGTGGTTTTACACGGAAAGCGAAGCAGACCCCAACGACAAAGCGCAGGAATTTGCACAGTATATAGGGCTGGGTGGTGCAGTTATCCCATGCGATGAGGGTTATATCTGGATTAAACGCGGTACACCATGGAGCCAGAGCCTTGTAGATGAATCTGACGCAAAAATTAAACGGCGGTATATCAATGTGACCGCCGAATACCTTACTGAATATTAGAAAGGAGAAGTAAATGCCTAAATTTACTAAGATTCCTCAGAATACTTTTGAAGCTTTGCAGCTTGGCGCGGGTGTTCTCCTTAGAACCTTTGACCCCACAACCGGCGCAGAGCCTAACGACGAAGATATTATTTGTGCTACCACAGGCGGTATTACCGTAACCTGCGCTGCTACTTATTCCGATCAGGGTGAAGATGTTGATAATTGCCCTAATAACATGATGGAGCTGAAAAAGCTGGATTATTGGGATTGCCGCATGGCTTTCACTTCCCTCGGTATGTCTCCCGAGCTTATCAAAATGGCTCTTGGTGCTGCTGATATTGATGGAACGACCAAGATTGTACCTCGCAGAAGCCTTGAACTTGAAGATTTCAGCGACCTGTGGTGGGTAGGTGGCAAAGCAGATGGCGGCTTTGCGGCTGTTAAACTGATGAATGCCCTTTCCAATTCCGGTTTTAGCCTTAAGACCACCAAGAACGGCAAGGGACAAGTATCCGTGGAGCTGATGGGTCATGTATCCATTGATGCGCAGGATGTAGTGCCCATGGAATTTTACAGTACCGAAGGAACCAAGGAGGCATAAATGAAACTTTCTGAGATAAAAGGTGAAAGGACTTTCGATGTAATAGCGGCAATAATTGAACCTATATCAAATATTGCAAAAAGCAAAGAAGGTAAGGAACTCTTTAGGAAAGAAAAGCTTCCGAGTGGAGCCGATAAGACGGAGTTTGCTGCCAAAAGGCTTAAAGCAGCACTTCCTCCGCTACTCAAAGCGCACAAATCAGACATTATTAGTATTCTTGCAGCAATCGAAGGTGTTTCTGTTGAGGAATACACTAAGCAGCTTGACTTGTTCAAGCTTATGAAAGATTGTATCGACCTTCTTACCGATAAATCTTTTATTTCGCTTTTTCCCTCAGCGCAGAGCAAGACTACCTGTGGCTCTGCGCAGGGGAATACCACGGGTCAAAAAGTATAAACGCCTTTATAAGGTACGCAATAGCACGCTGCACGCAAATGCAGCGTGAATTTATTTTCAAAATATATGTGACCGATACGCTCAAAATGCTATGTATGTACAGCGCGAAGCAAAGGCAACTCGATCTTGAGCTGGAGAGATACTACGATGTAATTTTCCCCAAGCCCGAAGAACAGCGCACAGCAGGCCAGATAATTGAGCATATCCGCGCAGGATTAAGAGGAGGTGAGAACAATTAACCTTCTTGATTTATTTGCAACAATAACTCTCGATACAAGCGATTATAACCAAAGTTTGGATGATGCTGTGGAAAATGCTTATTCTTTTGGCGATAGGCTAAAAAACGGGCTTGCCACAGCGGCAAAAATGGGCGCAGCGGCAATTACTGCTGCTGCTGTAGGTATATCTGCTTTAACACAGGCGTCGATTGCTAATTATGGCGAATATGAACAGCTTGTGGGTGGCGTAGAAACGCTATTTAAGAATAGCGCGGCAATAGTACAGGAATATGCAGATAACGCATACGAAACTGCGGGACTTTCTGCAAACGAGTACATGTCCACCGTTACAAGCTTTTCGGCAAGCCTACTTCAGGGCCTTAATGGTGATACTGCAAAAGCGGCTGAAATAGCAGACAGAGCCATAACCGACATGGCGGATAACGCCAATAAGATGGGCACATCCATTGAGATGATACAGAATGCCTATCAGGGTTTTGCCAAGCAGAACTATACAATGCTTGACAACCTTAAACTCGGTTACGGCGGTACGGCTGCTGAAATGGCGCGGCTTATCAATGATTCTGGTGTGTTAGGCGATACGATAGAGGTAACGGCTAATACTGTCAACGAAGTATCCTTCGACAAAATAATCGAAGCTATCGGCGTTGTACAGGATCAGATGGGAATAACTGGCACAACCGCAGCAGAAGCAAGCAACACTATACAAGGCTCTATTGCAAGCATGCAAGCCGCATGGACAAACTTAGTAACCGGGCTTGGTGATGAAAATGCAAATCTTGATGTGTTGTTGGAGCGTTTTGTTGATAGCGTTGCAACTGTTGGCGAAAACCTTATCCCGCGCATAACACAAGTATTAGACGGAATAGGTACGCTTATAGCGGGTATTGCACCCGTTATAGTTTCGGCCTTGCCGGCAATAATACAAGATGTTTTGCCAAACCTTATAGATGCTTCGGTTTCCCTTGTTATTGCCATCGTGGACGAACTACCTACGATAATTAAAGCATTGGTTGACGCTGCCCCCACCATCATTCAAAAGGTAGCAGAGGGGCTTATACAAGCTGCCCCTATACTTCTTACATCGGCGGCAGAGATAGTCTTTACTCTCGTTGAGGGTGTGATAGATTCACTTCCCGAAATCATTCAAGTTGGTAAAGACCTTGTTCGCGGTGTATGGGACGGCATACAGTCAATGGGCCGGTGGATTCGAGATAATGTTCGTGATTTCTTCGGCGGCATTGTGGACGGCGTAAAAGACCTGCTGGGTATACATTCCCCCTCGACCGTATTTGCCGAAATGGGTAAAAACATGGCCCTTGGTGTTGGCGAAGGATGGGAAAAGTCCTTTGGTGACATTAGGGCCGGCATAGAGGGTGGCATGAACTTCGAGGGTGATTATTCCATCACTGCAACGGGCGCTGCTGCAGGAGTAGCGGGCGGCGCATCCTTTGGTACCGTGAATATAAATATAAGCGGCGCAAATTACTCTGATGAGCGTGAGCTTGCACAGGCCATTGGATATGAGCTTCAGCGCATGACGGAAAGGAGGTTGGCTGTTTTTGCATAACGAAAATTTTTTTTACAACGGCAAAAACGCACTTTCCAACGGCATATACTTGCAGCGGCCTATTGCCTTTAGTGGTGCAGAACCTATTATAGAGCCCGTTCCTGTGCCTGGAAGAAATGGAGAACTGACTATTGATACAGGTGTTTTCAAAAACCGTAAAGGTAATGCCGAATGCTTTAGCTTGCGTGCTTATCATCAGGAGAATGTAGAATCGATGGTATCAGCAGCAACCGCCATGCTTTTGGGCAAAAAGGGCTATAAGCGGCTTGAGTGTACGGATGACCCGACACACTACTGGATGGCGAGGGTAGCTAACGGCCCTCAGATAGAGGGCAGGATGCGAACCCTCAACCCTTTTACCATTGAATTTGATTGCATGCCTCAGCGTTTCCTTAAGTCTGGCGAAACGGCTGTAAAAGTAATAAGTGGCAGCACAATCTACAGCCCTACGGCCTTCGTCGCATTGCCCATTATAAATATAACGGGAAATGGTGCGGGACGGCTCCAGATGGGTGAATATGTGGTTGAGATAAAATCCCTTAGCGGAAGATTGACGCTAGACAGCGAATCCCAAAATGCATACAACGGCCTAACCCCCCTTAATCACACCATTTCCGCCCCCGTATTTCCTAAACTCCATGAGGGGGCAAATGAAATATCTTATACCGGGGATTGGGTGGTTGAAATCATCCCGAGGTGGTGGACCCTATGAATCCTATATTATATCCATCAACGGAAACACAGTTTAATACGAACGGCATCGGCATTATGGCTGATGCCGTTTCTTGTAAAGTAAGTCGGATCGTAGCCATGTCGTTCTGTGAGCCAAGGAGTTGCTGCTTGCTGTTCTTCCTAAGACCGCTTGGCCTCCGACTTGGGTCTTCATAATATTCGGGCAGACCAAACTTATCGTTGATAGCCTCGTACTCGGCCAAAGCATCCACGATAGGCTGCACACCCTCC
>JAZOAV010000145.1:0-5195 GCA_045595645.1 Faecousia sp. | reverse complement strand
AGGCAACTGTATGGATACCTCAGGAATTTCCCCCTGTGGATAGGAGGCTGTTTTTATGCCCATCTTTCGACTTCGCTGAGGGAAACAAAAAATCCGAACGCTTTCCCGATGAGGAAAAAGTTCGGATTATTCTTGTATGGTGGAGCAAATTCATCCATAATCAAGTATTTCCATTGTCCGCTTTAGGGGAGATCCTACCAAAAACCAAGGTTTCTGTTTCGTGACTTATGCACAGAAAACGAGAGAAACCGAAGCTTCTCTCGTTTTTCATGCCCTTACAATGCTCGTATCTTAATTTACTGTCCTTAAGAGTACGTATCATTTTATTGAGCCGCTTAGAAGCGGCTCGGCGGCTACGCCGCCAAGAAATGCCGTGTAATACTGTTCCTACCGCCATAGGCGGTGCAGGATATTCATCCTGCAATAAAATGGTTATAAAACCATTTTATCAGGAAACAGTATTATAACTCTACTTCGCGGTTCTCCATCAGCGCATTGAGAATTTGGGCGGCACGCATCACGCGGGCGGCCTCCTCGGGGGTGGAACCCTCATAGCGAGCCTTCAAATTACTGATCAGCGTTCCGCGCAGAGTGTCCTCTTCGGCATCCTGCCACAGTGCTTGCGGTGCGTAGGTTTCGTCAACCAGCTCCAAATGGAAGCAGCAATCGGATAGCTGCCGCTGCAAGGCGGGCAGGTACAGAGGCGTGGATTCTCCCTGCAATATCACCCGCCAGGCATGCTCCGCAGCATCACTTGGCAAAGCGGCACGCACGGAGGCCGCCGCATCCGCTCCCGCCTGCACCCTTAACAGCTCGTATCTTCTGCTGAAAATCGGCACAAAACGACTTTGTACTTCGTTTTTGGATACCTCTACCCGCAAAAGGCCCTTCTGCCCACATTCGTCAAAGCCCCGGCCCATGAGACAGCCGGGATAGGCAAAGACGGTGCTGCCTGTGCGGTCGATTTGTTTGGAATGAACATGACCGAGTGCCAAATAATCCAAACCCGAGGCGGCAATTTGGCTGTCCGTGATGGGATTGTAGCTGCCGCCGCTGTGAAGCACCATGAGGTTGACCACGCTTGAATCCGCTACGCGGAAATCCCGCAGGACTTCTTGTCCTTGGGTGGTGTAGGCCGCTCCGTAGACATGGCAGCTCTCCAATTCGACCCGTTCCACCGTGGGCTTTGTGAAAATATGCACATTTTCGCCCCACTTCTCCGTCAGATAGGGGCTTGTGGTGCAAATGCTGTCGTGATTGCCGGGAGCGATGAAAATTTGAGCGGAAATGGAGGCAAAGCAGGTGTGCAGGGCATCCAGAGTGTCCCGATAGACCTGCCGTCCGTCAAAGAGGTCGCCTGCCAAAAGGACGATTTCGCAGCCCTCGCAGGCCTTCGCAAATTGTTGCAGCGCATTCCTTTGCTCCCTGCGCCGCTGTCCCGCCAAGGTCGGCGGCAGGGTAGCGAAGGGCGCATCCAAATGGAAATCTGCGGCGTGAAGCACTTTAATCATGGATATACACCCTTTCTGTGGCGGTACAATGCCCGTTCTCTGTGTCTATGGTAAAAATGCAGCCTTCCAATTTGCAGGCACCGTTGGCTGCCTGATAGCGGGGCTGATGCTCGCCTAAAAAACGACGACAGGAAGCGGCGACATCCATGCCCAAAATACCGTTTTTCGGGCCGCTCATACCCAAATCTGTCTGATAGCCTGTGCCACGGGGGAAAATCTGTTCGTCGGCGGTGGGGACATGGGTGTGGGTGCCGTAGACGACACTGACTTTTCCATCCAGCATTCGTCCCATTGCCATTTTTTCGGAGGTGGCCTCGGCGTGGATTTCTACAAAGACGAGTTTCGTCTTAATCTGCTTTAAAATCCGTTCCACTTCTAAAAAGGGGTTTTCGGGGGTGTAGTCCATGCTGCACCGTCCTGCCAATACGATCACTGCCACAGAGCCGAGGGGACTATCGTACACGCCCCAGCCTCGTCCACAGCGGCGGGGAAAGTTGGCAGGGCGCAGGATGCGGCGATTGCGCTCCATGTAGGGAAAAATTTCTTCCCTTCGCCATGCGTGGTTTCCCAAGGTGACCACATCGGCTCCCGCATCGAAAAGTGTGTCTGCCTGACGGCAGCTTATGCCCATATTTGAGGCGTTTTCTCCGTTGACAATGCAAAAATCGATGTTTTTCTCCCGCTTTAAGGCAGGCAGGTTGGCTCGAACAAAATCCACACCCGATTGGGCGACCACATCGCCCACAGCTAAAACTCTCATGGATCCGATTCCTTTCTGAGCCCCCAGGGGGCTCGCTTACATATTTCATATATTATACCTGAAATTTCCCCCTTGGGCAAGCCCTATTTTTCGCCGTTTTTCGCAGAGAAAGGGTTTTACCCCGTGCAGACATCTTCTTATCCCTCTGTAGGGGTCGATGTGGGCATCGTCGGAGTCTATTTTGGAGTTTCCTACATACAGGCAACAAATTTTGTGGACAAGCTCCCTGACTTCGTGGGTTTTTGCAGAAAAAACTGTTACAATATAGACAAAAGGGAGGAGGAATGTATATGCGCAGAGTTGGGGGATTGATGGAAAGCGGAAGGGTGCTGTATCTGCCCATCGGGCAGCTTCGCCCCAATCCGTCACAGCCCAGACGAATTTTTGAGGTAGAGGGTCTGCGGGAGCTGTCCCACAGCATAGAACAGTACGGAATTTTACAGCCCTTGACGGTGCGCCGTACGGGGACAGGCTTTGAGTTAGTGGCGGGAGAACGCCGCCTGCGGGCGGCACGCATGGCGGGCTTGACGGAAGTGCCCTGTATTCTTTTGGCGGTGGATGAAGCACAATCGGGAATGGTGGCCTTGGTGGAGAATTTACAGCGGCGGGATTTGGATTATATCGAGGAGGCACAAGGGCTGGCACGCCTGATGCATCTCTATGGCCTGAGTCAGGAGCAGGCGGCACAGCGGGTAGGGAAAAGTCAGAGTGCCGTGGCGAACAAGCTGCGCCTGCTGCGCCATAGTCCGGAAATTTTGCAGCTTTTGCGGGAGCACCAGCTCTCCGAGCGACATGCCCGTGCCCTGCTCAAGCTGCCGGAGGAGGCGCGAGCGGAGGTCATTGCCGTCGTCGTCAAACAGCAGCTCAATGTGGCCAAAACGGAAGCCTACATTGATGCGTGGCTTGCCAAACAAAATGCACCCAAAAAGGGCATGCGCAAGCTGATTCTGCGGGATGTGCGGATTTTCCTCAACAGTATCAATCATTCTCTGGATTTGGTGCGTGGTGCCGGCATCAAGGTAGACAGTCAGCAGGAGGAAACGGAAAACGAAATCGTCGTCACCATTCGCTTGCCAAAACGATCGGTATAACACTTGCATTTTTCTTCTCCTTGTGCTAAAATGAGATAAAATTCGCAAGGAGAAGTCTATGGATCTGCTGATTACCTTTTTAATTTCTATGGTGCCCGTCGTTGAGCTGCGTGGCGCCATTCCCATTGGCGTGGCGGCAGGGGTCGAGCCTTGGGTGGCCTGTTTGCTGTCTGTGGTGGGCAATCTGCTGCCTATACCTTTTATTTTGCTGTTTATCCGCAAAATTTTTGAATGGATGCGTCGCTACGACCGTCTGCGCCCCATTGTGGAAAAACTGGAGATGCGTGCCGCCGGAAAGAACGACAGGGTGAAGAAATATGAGTTCTGGGGCTTGTTTCTTTTTGTTGCCATTCCTCTCCCCGGTACGGGTGCCTGGACGGGTTCCCTCATCGCCGCACTGATGGAAATGCGCATGAAGCGTGCCCTTCCGTCGATTGCTCTGGGTGTCATCACGGCAGGTATCGTGGTCACACTGGTCATCGTGTTGGGCTTGGAAGCGTTCAGCTTCTTCTTAGGCTGATGGTAGCCTATTACAACAGCCCCATCGGCATTTTGGAAATCCGTGCCGATCAGAGAAAGCTGCGGGGCATAAGTCTGGTATCGGAAGCAGGGGAGGCAGCCCCCAACGAAGTCACCGATAAAGTAATACAACAATTATCCGAATATTTTGACGGAAAACGGCAGGATTTTTCCCTGTTTTTCATCCCCATGGGTACGGATTTTCAGCGGGAGGTTTGGATGAAATTAGCGGAAATTCCCTACGGCAAGGTGGTGACCTACGGACAATTAGCCGCAGCCATCGGGCAGCCAACCGCATGTCGGGCGGTGGCTCAGGCAGTCGGGCAGAATCCCTTTTTGATTTTGCTTCCCTGCCATCGGGTTGTAGCTGCAGACGGTCTGGGCGGCTTCTCCGCAGGAACGGATGCAAAACGCAAGCTTTTGGCCGTAGAAGGGGTAGAATTTTCTGAAAAAATGCCGATTTCCGAAAAATTCTTCTTTACTTTTTCGTAATTCTGTGATATCATGTTACGGCTGACAGCTTGTCAGTCTATGTCCGTGCGCTCAGTTTCGGGAGAACGCCGAAGAACGGCATTCCATCCGCCCAAACTTAGCCACAGGAAAATTTTATGAAAGGTGGAAAAACCATGATTCTCAAGGACAAGAAGACCGCTATTATTGCTGAGTACGCTACCCACGAGGGCGACACCGGTTCCCCCGAAGTTCAGATCGCCATCCTCACCGCTCGTATCAACGAGCTGACTGAGCACCTGCGTGAGCACAAGCACGACAATCACTCCCGTCGTGGTCTGCTGATGATGGTCGGTAAGCGCCGCAGCCTGCTGGACTACCTGGCAAAGAAGGACATCAACCGTTATCGTTCTATCATCGCTCGCCTGGGCATCCGTAAGTAATAAGCAAAGCACGGGCGGCCTTTCGGTCGCCCGTTTTGTGTTGGTCAATCGCTTATCATTGCTTTTTTGTTCAGGCCGAATCTTTTTCCCTTTCCATCCCTAAAACGCACGGGAGTGCTGTTTAGCAGTTGAAGATGAGCCGGAAGGGCTTCCGACTTGGCTTCAAGTGCTAAACCTCCCGTGACAACCCATTTTTACAGGAGGTTCTTATGATCACCAGAAAACAGTATCCCAATCATCACATTTTTGAAACGGTCATCGGCGGCCGCACCTTCACCGTGGAGACGGGCAAGGTTGCAGAGCTGGCCAATGCTGAGTGCATCTGCCGCTACGGCGATACCACCGTGCTCACCACCGTGACCTGCTCCCCCGACCCCAAGGCCGGCATTGACTACTTCCCCCTGACCATTGAGTTCGAGGA
>JAZOAV010000144.1:0-7646 GCA_045595645.1 Faecousia sp. | reverse complement strand
GATGGCAAACAGTCTTTTTAACGGGCATAGAAGCCCAAGGAGACATAGGTAAGCCAGTTGCTCCTCTTATTGTAGCTTAGGCACAAAATGGAAGGAAGCCGGACTGGCTGCCCGGCTTCCTGTCCAAATATATTGTAATAGGAGACGATACAATGGGATTTTTTAATCAGTGTAAAATTATCAGCTTGGAGACTAACGCACAAGATGCCTATCGGAAAGGAAATTATCAGGCGTGCTATGATATGGCGTGTGAGGGGATCAGGCGTCTGGACAAAGAGACTCACAGCTCCATGCCTATCAACTGGGAGATGACCGAAAAACTGGTGGACCTCAGAAACAAGGCAGAACACAAACTGAAGTATGGCCCAAACGCAAAGTGGTAACCTGCCAAGGCCGGCATTTCGAGTATAGTTTGTACCCCGAAAACGCATAAAATACGACGTCTTTAGGAGGAGACGACATGATAAGCAAACATGAGGCAACGAAGTTGTTTGAGCTCTATTTCCCTGAGATGAAAAGAGGGAATCCGTATACGCGTGTAGATGACTTTAGTTCAAAGAAAAACTTCACCAAACTGAGCAACGCCGTGGATGAGTACGGAGGAGGCACAATGTCCTTTGATAGATCCAAACTGATAGCAATTTATGACACCACTTTTTGGGAAACGGGGACAGAAGGTTACATTTTCTGTACAGATGGATTCTACTATAAGCGTTACAAGGATCGTGGTTATATCCGCTATTCCAATGTGGAATCCGCCACCTATTACCGCGCCAATAAGTCCAAAGATTCTGACAGAGGTATGGTAATTACTCTGAAGGACGGCAGAACCCGTTCCATTGAGTTCTTGGCCCTTAACGCAACAGCATTTATTTCATATATCGAAGAAATGGCAGCTCTCTCCTAAGCGGCGACCTTTCAAACGCTCCGTAATATGTACAGGGAGGAATGTCTATGGATGAAACACGCAAGGATGCGCGCAAAAAGAGAATTGAAGAAGCCGGCATAGCGGCAGCGCAGCAAGATGTTGTGCAACGCTACGGCTCTGCCATCAAGGAACATCTGGTAGCATACTCCGGAGAAGATCGCGAAAGAGGACAAACCCTTTCCCGACATCTGAAAGGGATTTCCAAAAGCAAAGTTTCTCCCCAAAACGCAGATACGAACCTGAAACAACAGGCCGGCTTTTCTGCGGAAGTAAAGGCGGCTGCACGGGAAAATGCAGAGAAGCAGATTTTTGGAGTAAAAGACCGCAGAACGGTCCGAACGGATGACATCCCTAAACAAGCGGATGGTCGTGGTGGCATCGTAGGAGGTCGGAATGACCAGATCTACGACCTTGCCGAGGTAGACAGAAACGGCATCTATATCACAGGAAGCGGTCGCCAGCTCAAATTTGTAGGTGGCACAGCAGAGCAGTGTGCGGACAGGCTTTTGGATCGGAAGTATGATAAGTACCGCAATGCCGGAGCAGATCTTGAGATCCCGAACGACTTTTACGAAACAGTACAGGAGCGTTTGGAGGATAAATCCAAACAGCTAAAAGAGCAGATTTCCCACGCCAAAGCCGGTGGAGATCATGCCCTCGCCAAGAAAAAGCAGGAACAGCTTGACCGCGTAGAGCAAACCAAGGCCCAGCTTAGGAAAAGCAATGTTTCTAACCAAGAGGCCATGGAAGCTCGCGTACATCCCGTACTTTCTACTGCAAAGGATGTGGCAAAGCTTTCCCATCGGGCAGGTACTCAGGCCGCAAAAACAGGAGCCTTATTAGGCGGAGGCTTATCCTTTATCCGAAACAGCGTCCGCGTCGTTAAGGGAGAAATGGATCCGCAGGATGCCGCCTGTGCTGTGGTCAAGGATACCGCCACTGCGGCCGGTGTGAGCTATGCTACAGGTTTTATAGGAAGTTCTTTGAAGGGAGTCATGCAAAACGCTTCCTCCGGCTATGTACAGGCTCTGTCAAAAACAAGCTTGCCCGGGAATATCGTAGCGACAGGTTTTCAAGTCGGAAAAACGCTCTATCGCTTTGGAAAGGGCGAGCTTGACGGTACACAATGCCTCACAGAATTGGGCGAAACCGGAGTAGGAATGTTAGCCTCGGGAGCAGGTGCCGCCCTTGGCACAGCCATTCTCCCGGGCATTGGTACAGTCATTGGCGGTATGCTCGGCTATGCTATGTCAACCGCTTACTACCACGATTTGGTCTGCGCCCTGCAAGAGGCGAAGCTGTCAGAGCAGGAGCGGATCCGTGTTGAGGCGGAATGCCGTGAGGCGATAGAAGCAATGACGCAGTACCGTTTAGAGGTCGAAGCCGCCACGGAACGGTATTTGCGGGAGCATACCCAAGTGTTCCTTTTGGCATTGACGGAAATGGAAACCGCCTGTCTCAACGGGGATGCGGACAGTTTTGTCGCCGGAGCGAATGCCATTACCGAAGAATTGGGACAAACCCCACAGTTTAAAAATAAAGCTGAATTTGATCAGCTTATGAATCATAACGCAAGCTTTGTCTTGTAGAGTAAGGAGGATTTATATGCCAATACCTTTTTTGGTAGGAGCTGCTATCGGTATTTCTGCATTGGTTGGTGTTGAAAATGGTGCAAGTGCCATTGGCAAGAACAAGCAAGCGAACAAACTCAACGCTACAGCCCAATACGAAGTGGCACAGGCGCAGGAGAGAGCAGACACCCATCGTAAGGAAGCAAATCAAGCTCTGGAGGATCTCGGAAAGCTGAAGCTCGAAGTGCTCAATGGCTCTATGCAGTCTTTTGTCGAGGCATTTGGCAAACTGCATAATGTAGAGCTTAGAAGCTCGGCTGCAATGGAGAATCTTACGGACTGCCAAATCGACAAAGGCTCTATTGCGGAGCTTAAAAAGCTGAGTGCCAAGGCTGCAACCATGGTCAGCGGCGTTGCCGGCGGCCTCGGAGCAGGAGCACTGGCTGCATTTGGCGCGTACGGTGCCACTATGACCTTTGCAACGGCTTCCACCGGCACTGCCATTGCATCTCTCAGCGGTGCTGCTGCAACCAATGCTACACTGGCGTTCCTGGGAGGAGGCTCCTTGGCTGCCGGCGGTCTGGGCGTTGCCGGCGGCACAATGGTTCTTGGCGGATTGGTTGCAGCCCCCGCCATGTGTGTCCTTGGGATCACTATGAATGCGGCTGCGAATAAAAATCTAAACAACGCTTTGAGCAACAGTGCTGAGGCAGAAAAAACCATCGAAGGCTTGAATGTCGTCTGCACCCTCTGTTCCGGAGTGAAGCAACGGGGAAAGATGTTCCTTCAACTGCTTACTACTCTGCAACGGAAGTTTGTAGAGCTCGTGGATTCTTTGGAGGCTGTGATTCGTCGCAGCGGAACTGACTATGCTGCATACAGTAGCGAGGAGCAGAACACTGTCATGGCATCCATGGCTATGGCAAAGACCATTAAGACGGTACTGGACACGCCGCTCCTTACAGAGGAAGGCTGTGTTACGGACGACTCTGCCGAGGTGTACGAAGCCCTTTCACAGAAATATATTGCAAAAAGCACACCGAAGGCTTTGCCCGAGATCTCTATAGAAGAACTGAGTGCACAGTATGCAACCTTGTATTTCTTTGCGAATTGTGACAACTCTATTTCTAAAGAGGAACAAGCATTGATCGATCAGTATATTTCGGCGGTGGTGGATTGTGACGCACTCCCTGCCACACAGAAGAAGATCCTTGCCGAGTGTAAAAAAGCTCGCTACTTCTATTCTGATTTAGAGTCATACTTGGACAAGGTTTCCGTGAAGGTTCTGACGAAGATCAGATCGCAAATCTCTAAGATCCTCATAGCGACGGACGGTGTCAACTCCAAGGAAGAAGATGAATTCCGCAGCTTTATGGAATACTATGCAAAGCGCAGAAGCAGAGAATAATATGGCGTTTCCCTGCGACCAATGTGGGCTATGTTGTAAAAACATTGGGCACATTCCCGAATTGTCTGCTTTCGATAACGGAAATGGTCGGTGTATCCATCTCACAGACGAGAATCTATGCAAGATTTATGCCCAACGCCCGCTGATCTGCAATGTTCGAGGAATGTATTTGCATTTCTTCCATACTCAATACACATGGGAGGAATGGTTGCAGTTGAATTCCACAGTCTGCATTGCGCTAAAAGAAAAGGCATCCCAAAACGAGAGCCACGCGCTGTAATACCTCCAACGTAAGAACCGACGATCTCCCCAAAGAGCTTAAAAAGCCGCATTGGCACAGCGCCTCGAGATCGCAAAACATACGGGATAGAAAGCTCTCCCTGCGGGAATATCTTTGCTCACTACAACAGCAATATCAGGAATGCTGATGTTGTCCGCTGTTAGAGAGACATGGACTGCCTGATTGGCTTCTGAGCAGCGGTTTTGGGCTAAAATGATTGCCTATTTTGATCTTTGTCGGCAAATTGTCGGCAAGCCGACGGCGACGACGCAATCAACTTCCGGTGATTCTTTTCTTCCACCGCAAGGAGCCGTGAAAAATCATTTTTCGTCCATATATTATTCTCGTGAAGCCATGCGGACTGCTGTTCGCATGGCTATCTTATTCAGGAGGATAATCCCATGATTTTAAAATTCGGCACACGAAAGGCTTTCCAGCTCCACAAAGAGGAAATGCCGAGGGAAGTGTTCAGCCATCTTCGGTACAGCATTGATCTTTTGGACGAGAATTACGGCGCAAACCGCAACATTGACCACGATGATGGAGGCTTCGTCCTGTTATTCACCCATACAGAGGATTTGGCACACATACGCTCCACAACCAGCATCGACTTTGCCTGCCACACTCCCGAATGGGTAGACCATATCAGCACAGAATCCGAGGACTATGCCGCCGCGCTTTACCTCATAAGCAACGACTTCAGCATCATCCTTGCCGCGCCTGCTTCTCTTCTTTCCCAGCTTTGACACGATAGGAGGTACACATGTCACACACGATTGCACAAGCATTGCGGGAGCAGCTAAAGGATTGTCAATTCGATTTCGGCGACACTCCCGCTGATTCCGTGATGGAGTTTCTCTACATTGCCTATTCCGAGATCAGCAGGAGCGACCCTAAAGAAATCAACGAGGGCTTTGCCGCATTGGAGCAGTTCTTCGAGGGAAGAAACGCAGAGAAAATCACAGAGATGTTCTCCATCATTTGCAACATTTGCTTTGCCTACGAGCAACGCGCGTTCACAGACGGCCTACAGCTCGGCGCACAGCTCATGTCCCAGTTGCTCGCATGAAGAGAGAATACCCTGTTCCACGAGCAGGGTATTTTTCTTGCCGCCGCCCTATACGCACACAAGGGACACCTCAAGCTCCGACAAATTCCCCATAGGATTCCCCATCAAATTCCCTATGATTTGGCACTGAAATAAGGCTACCTGCCCTTTGCCACTGGGTATTTGCCGATTATCTGCGAATTCCCTATAGATTCAGGAATATACACAAGTATTTTCAACTTACACTGCGCAACTGCGTGGCAAACCCCTTATGTTTCCGGCCTATTCCGGCATCACGCGGTTGCGCAGTTAAAAACAAAAACTTCCCGGAGTACGAGAATCCCCCAACGCCGCTTATGACGTTGGGGGATTTCATGTCAGAGAGAAAATTCTCTATGTTCCGTTGACCTCAATACTTCTTCCAGTGCTTCCCTCTCCGCATAAATACTGCGGCCAATCTTGTGATGAGGGACATATTTCTTGATAAAGGCAATGATCTTTTTCTTGGAGAACGGCAAATACCTCTCTTGAATCTCAGCGATGCCTACGTACATTCTTTCCGTTTTGTTTTTCATGCAATACCTTCCTTTCTTCCTCCGTGGCTGGGCTTCCGGCGAAGAGGCGGCAAACCATTTGCCGGTGCTCCACTAATTCTGTCTTAGACAATTCTCGTCCCAAGCTTCGCGATTGGCCTCTTGTCAGCCTGTCTACAATAAAACAATCTCGTTTCACAATTACCTTTGCCTCTGGGACGACCCTCCTAACAACAGACCGAATCAGGTCTTTGTAGTCTCTAAGGTCTACAAGCGCTCGTGCTTCCTCGGATGCCAAGACATATTTCCTGTCATAAAACAACGTACTCACCTCCTTTGGGGCGCATCCTGCCCCTTAATGATATGTTCCGCCGTTTTAGCGCGATTTTGGCATAGATATTATTATTTTGCTCTTAGGAGTATCGGCAGACAGCAGATAGACTGCTGATGAACAACGAAAAGGAGGAACCGAAATGCAAAAAGCAACCGGACACATTCGCCCTCGTAAGCGAAAAGACGGACAAAAGGCATTCCAGATCATTGCAGAATTGCCGCCTGACCCATTGACAGGCAAGCGGCAGCGCAAGTATCTCACCATAATTGGCACTAAGAAGGAGGCAGAAAAAGCCCTGCACAAGCTTATTGACGAGCTGCAATATGGCGAGTATATTGACCGTTCCGATGTGACTTTAGAGGTATGGATGACCGAATGGCTGGAGCTGTACATCAAAAACACCATTTCCCCAACCACCTATGTTTCCTATGTTGACAACATGAACAACTATATTTTCCCCACCTTGGGGAAGATTCGGCTCCAAGATTTGAACACCAGCCAAATTCAGAAATTGATCAACAGCTTGTCTGCCTGTTCTCCCCGCAGCGGGAAGCCCATGGCTCCCAAGACGATTAAAAACATCTTCCTGAACATCAACGCTGCCATGGAAAAGGCAGAGCTCCTTGGCATGATTCGGAAGAATCCCTGCAAGCATGTGGTGCTTCCCAAGGTGCCGCGCCCCATGGGAACAGCCTATGACGAAGCAGAGATTCAACAGCTTCTTGATGCCGCCAAAGGCACGGATTTGGAGCTACCACTGTACATCGAAGTCTGCCTCGGCCTAAGACGCGGAGAGCTGCTTGCCTTGAAGTATTCTTCCATTGATTGGGATAACAATACGATTTCCATCTTAGAGAGCCGTGTGACAGCCGGAAATGAAGTCATCGTCAAGTGCCCTAAAACCCAATCCGGTAAGCGTGACCTGATTGTTCCGGCTCATCTTATGAAGATGCTACGCTTGCGTTATTCATGGTATCTGCAACAAAAATTGCGCTTGGGCGGCGACTTCACAGACAGCAACTTGGTCATCTGCCAGCCTAACGGAAAGCCTTATCACCCTGATCATTTCGCAAAGAAATTCCGCAAGCTCCTCAATGATCATGGCCTCCGCAGGATTCGCTTCCATGATCTAAGACATACCAATGCTTCCTTAATGATCGCCAGCGGCATTGATATCAAAGTTGCACAGCAGAGATTAGGTCACTCTGATGTAACCACTACACTCAACATCTATAGCCACGTCCTGCAACGCTCCAACCAAGAAGCCGCAAACACCCTCGACGCTCTGATTTTCAAACAATCCGTCAATCAATGACCCATAGGATAGGATAAGTAAGTATAGGACATAAAGAAAGAACATTTGCCCGCTGCGCGACAAATGTTCTTTCTTATCCTTATGTTTCTAGAGGATGAGCCAGTTGGATTCAATCAGTGGGCACTACCACGTCAAAAAGTATGACGAGATGAGTAAAAATATCTTGATATTATTCCTGATAGAGAATATAATATATGCACAAGGAGGGACGAGTATGGGATATATTTCA
>JAZOAV010000143.1:0-6228 GCA_045595645.1 Faecousia sp. | reverse complement strand
CTTGCTGTTGTCTTCCTAAGACCGCTTGGCCTCCGACTTACCAAAACCATTGCCTATATGATGTCCAACACGACCAATAATACTACCATGGTGTTCCGTGCCACCGTTGGTGGCAAGAGCATCCTGTTCTTGGGCGATGCCGCCGCAGGCTGTAGTATTGTTTTGGAGGCCTACCATAAAGCAAACAAGTCCAACGCCGCAAAGTATTTCTCTCTCAAGAGCGATGTTGTGCAGATGGCACACCACGGCGGCAGAAACGGTCAGTCCAAGGCGGTATATCAGGCCATTGATCCCGATGTCAGCCTGTGGCCCTGTACCGGAGTGACCCACGAGGCCACCGGCGGCAGTGCGGCAAGCTCCACCAATCCCAAGGCATGGTTGACAGCCCTCGGCGCGGAAATCCACCCCGCCTATAAGGGGCCGCAGGTGTTCTACTTCGGCACACCGAGAACGGCTACTACGGTTTCCATCCCTGAAAAGCTCAAGCCCTATGTCTTTGATGCACGGTATTATGCGGAACGCTATCCTGATTTGAAGGCAGTCTACGGCACGGATGCGGCAAAGCTCTATGCGCACTTTGTCAACTATGGCATTGAGGAAGGCCGCTGTGCAAGTCCCTACTTTGATGTGGTCTACTACGCAAATCACAATAATATCAATCTGACCGAGTATGTGAAGGGTGATTATGAAAAGGCGATGAATCATTTCATAACCTATATGGACAGCGCAAGCGAATTCAGCGGAGCTGCCAAGCGGCTTTCCGTCAGCTTTGACCCTGCTTACTATCGCGCGCAGTATGCAGACCTTTCCGCAATGACCACCGAATTTGAGCTTTTACAGCACTTTGCGACCATTGGCAATCGCGAAGGCCGCAAGGCGACAAAGTCTGCTTTGGCCGCCAACGGCGTGAATTATCACCATAGCTGTACCTTCGCCCAGTTGGATGCGGAGAAGCACACCTGCAAGTGTTCCTCCTGCGGCGCAAGTTACACACAAGAGCATAGCTATGTTTATGGCATTTGCGCCTGCGGCGCAAAAGAAATTGTTGAACCTACATTAGACGAAAGCATCAAGATTTATCATACCTTGGACTTGGCAAGTGATATTTCCATCACCTTTGCTGTTCCCGTTTCTACGCTTTCTGCTTACGACAGCTACTATTTAGAATGTGTATTGCCTGAATACGAGGGCAACACGCAGATCGACACTTCCACTGTTCAGATTCAGCCTGTTGTCAGCGGAAGCTACTACTATTTTACTCTCACAGGCATTACGGCTGTGCGCATGGGCGATATGGTAGAGGCGGTTCTGCATATGACGAAGAATGGGCAGGAATATTTCTCCAAGACTGACAGCTACAGTGTTGCAACCTACGCTTACGCCATGCTGAACAGCACAAGCGATGCCAAGATGCTGACGCTGTGTGCAGACCTGCTCCGTTATGGCGCAGAAGCGCAGAGCTACAAGAAATATCGCACCGACAGCCTGGTTGATGCGGTAATGACAGAAACCCACAGAAGCTATCTCAGCAATACCTTCGCCCTGACCTTTACGGCAACGGACAGCTATTTGGGCGACTTGGCAAGCCCCGTCACTCCTTGGGTAGGCAAGACTCTTGATTTGGGCTCTAAGGTGGGTATGAAGTTCGTGTTCAATGCCAAGAGCTACGGCAATGTTGCAAATCTCTCCATGAAGGTCACTTATCAGGGCAGTAACGGCGAAACCAAGACTGTCACCCTGACCGGCGCAGAGGTCTACAGCTCCGCAAATAGCTATTACAGCTTCACCTTCTACGGCTTGCTCGCTTCTGAGCTGCGCACCATTGTCGATGTGGCAATTTACGAGGGCGAAACCCAGCTCAGCGAAACCCTCCGCTACAGTGCCGAAACCTACGCTGCCAAAACAGATGGCACTGCATTAGAACCCCTCACCCGCGCCCTGTTCGCCTACTCCGACAGCGCAAGGACATATTTCAGCTAAACCGCTGCTCCATTGTGAATATATACAGAAACAAATGTATAGATGTAAAAAAATGGATGGATATTTCGGTGAAATTGACGAAGTGAAAGAGCTTGCATTGCGCTATGAAATATGGTAAATTATGTATAAGGAATGATATTCCTATATTGTGGGTTAATAGGCTCACACACATTTAAAGGAGGTATGAAAACTATGACAAGCAAGCACAGAATCCTTTCTCTGCTGCTGGCGATCGGCATCTTAGTGTCTATGATGGCAGTGCTGGGCGTTACCGCGGCAGAACCTGTGTCTCTGGACATCAGCAAGGTTGTTGACTTTGCCGATGATGTTGCGCTGGCCCTTGAAAATGCAATCAAGGCTGCCCCGCTGGACATTGACGGCGTGTACTACAATGTCAACTACCCTGCTGCATTGGCCTATGCCAATGTTGGCGAATATCCGACGCAGGACTACATCCTGATGATGGCCTCCGCCATTGTTGCCATCAGCGAACAGAAGGCTGACAGCACTGGAATCGATTACAAGTCTGTTACCATCGAAGCTGATGCAGTCAAGAATGGCAAGGGTACCAGCCTGAACAAGGCACAGTATGTGGAACTGGCAGACCGTGTCGCAAGATACGGCAAAACCATGGGCAGTCTGCCCTCCAGCTTCAACCGTCCCACTGATGGCACCAATGTCTATGAGGGTCGTATGACCATTTACTCCATCGGTCATCTCTTCGCAAAGGTTTTGGCTGCCTATGCAACTTCCAAGACTCTGCCCGCAACAGCCAGTTTCCTGCCCGTGCATTTCGGCAATGTGGAAGTTACTCCCGCCAAGCCTGCTGAGCCTGAAGATTGGTACAAGGCGATTATCGATACCGCTGTCGTTCTGAAGGCCAGCATGGATAACAATGTCCTGCCCGGTTCCATTGATGTTGGCGGCGTGATTGTCACTCCCGGCCAGTATCTGTCCATGTCTGCTCAGGTCGTTGTGGGCCTGGATGCAGGTCAGACCACCGGCGATATCACCATTCCCAATGTAGCAGAACCTGAGAATCCTCAGGGCACCGCTACCGGCCAGGTCTATCGTGCCGACTATGTGGATATGGCTAAGAGACTTATCAACTGGTGCAACAGCAACCCCGCAGCTCCCAACTACTGTACCAGCAGCAGCCTCGGCCCTGTTCATTATTACGATGCCGTGCACATGTACATCAAGATTTTGAACTTCTACAGAACCAATGGTGCACTGCCCAATTACAACACGGTTCTCGGCTGGAGAGGTACCATCACTGAGGTCACCGCTCCCACTACTGCGGCTCCTACCACCGCTCCTACCACCGCTCCTACCACTGCCTCTACCGCAGGCTCCACTCCCGCTCCCGACGGCAATGTTGCCGGCACTCAGACCTATGCGGAAATCCTGACCGCTTCCCTGGAACTGGCCAATGCCATTGAAGCCAACAAGGCGATGAGCAGCAGCATCAGTATTGGCGGCAAGGCCTATTCTCCCGCACAGTATATGTATCTGGCTTCCAAGACTCTGGTTGCCATCAACGGCGGCACTACCTCCGGCAGCGCCAGTGTCCCTGCTTTGGCAGAGCCCTCCAGCACCTCTGAATCCCTGACTCCCGACAACATCTATCTGTCTGAGTACATCACCCTCGCAAACAACATGATCAGCTATTTGGATACCAACGGTCGTGGTCCCGCTTATGTTTCCACCTCTTTGGGCAACATGGACTACAACGAGGCTATCTATATGCTGGCTAAGATCCTGCGCTACTACAAAAACAACAGCGCACTGCCCAACTACTGCGCTGTTACTCTGTGGACTATTGTCACCGGTACCTACAAGCCCGTGGGCGAGGCTACCTTCGGTAACGATTTCTCCTCCTACTCTCAGTATCTTGCTCCCACCGCTAACTGTCAGTCCACCAATGCCACCATTATTTCTGTGGCAAAGACGGCTATGAACTACACCGGCGGCAGCGGCTGTGCTGTTCCTGCAACCACCTATCAGGCCATGTGGAACCTGGAGAAGTACATTAACCCCAAGCTGGCTTATGATAGCTACTATGACACAAAGCAGGGTGCTTTGGCGACCTGGAACAATAAGTCCGGCAACTGCTGCGATATGGCGCACCTGGCTGTCGCCTGCGCTCGAGCACTTGGCGTTCCTGCTCGTTATCAGCACGGCTATTGCAAGTTCCAGAGTGGTCTGCAGACCGGCCATGTTTGGGCACAGGTCTACTGTGGCAGCAAGGGCTGGAAGATCATTGACTGGGTCAGTGGCTCCAACTACCTCGGCTACAAGAACAACACCACTGTCACTCTGTACAACACTTACGCCGCTCTGCCGTTCTAATCCAAATTGGTTTATAAGTCTATAAGGAGGACATAAAGATTATGAAAAAGCTTATTCGTATGAGCTCTCTGCTTATGGTTCTTGCGCTCCTTGCTTCCTGCTTCATTGTGGCACTTGCTGCAGAAGCAGATTGCACGGAAATGCACCGTCGTGTAGAAACTTGGGCCAAGGCTGATGGCACGCACAGGATGTTCTGCTACAACTGTAATGTTGGCGGTATCGAGGAATGTAACTGGGTCGAAAAAACGAGAGTAAATGCCACCTGCACCGCTGACGGCTATGTTGACTATGTCTGCGGCGGCTCTGCTGACGGCGCAAAGGACTCCTATTCCGGCCTCGGCTGCGGCAACACCAAGAGAGAAGTCCTGCCCGCAAGCTGCACCTTCGGCGCAGCAAAGGACAACGGCAACGGTACCCATACTGCTACCTGTACCGTCTGCGGCAAGACCGAAACAGCAAACCACACTCCCGAAACTGTTTTGGGCACTCCTGCTTCCTGCACCACCGATGGTCTGACCGACGGTGCAATCTGCTCCGTATGTGATGCTGTCGTTACTGCTCCCACCGTCATCCCCGCAATGGGCCACAGCGAAAAGATCACTGCCGCTGTTGCAGCCACCTGCACCGAGGATGGCCATACCGAAGGCAGAGTATGTACCGTTTGCGGTGTTACCACCGTTGCTTCCACTGTGATCCCCGCAAAGGGCCACACAGAGGTCACCACTGCCGGCTATGCTCCCAACTGCATCACCACCGGTTTGACCGACAAGATCGCTTGCTCCACCTGCGGCGAGGTCATTCAGGAAGCTACCGTTATCCCTGCTCTTGGCCACTCTACTTATGCGGAATACGAGGATGAAGATGGCCATATCGTCTGCTGTAAGAATTGCCCGTACAGCATGTATGAGGAGCACAGCTTTGAGAATGGTGCCTGCGTCTGCGGCGCAAAGGAAAATCTGAATCCCATTGTTGACAGCAATATCTCCATCCGTCATACACTGAACCTCCAGAGTGATATCTCCATCGGTTTCGTTGTTCCCACCAACCTGTTGAGTGGCTATGATATGGACACCGTTTATATGGACTTCACTATGGATGTTTACACCGGCAATGTTGTTACCGGTACCAAATCTGTCCGTGTTGCTCCCGTTCTGAACGGCAGCTACTACTATTTCACTATGGAAGGCATCACTGCTCTGCAGATGAACGATACTGTCCACGCAACCATGTACGGTAAGAAGGGCGGCGTGCTCTACTGCTCCAACATGGACAGCTTCAGCGTTGCTGACTACGCCTATGGCATGCTGAACAACGCTGCTGTTAACAGCAAGGTCAAGACCGTTTGCGCTAACCTGCTGCGTTACGGTGCATCTGCTCAGACTTACAAGAGCTACCGCACCAGCGCTCTGGTGGATGCAGCCATGACCGCTGCTCACAAGGCATATCTGACCGACCTGAACAGTGTTGCTCTTGGCAACACCAGCAAGCAGTTGGGCGACCTGAATAACCCCACTGTTCTTTGGCTGGGCAAGACCCTGGTTCTGGATTCCAAGGTTACTGTTAAGTATGTTGTGAATGTTGCAAACTTCACCGGCGATGCTTCCAAGCTGAGCCTGCGCGTGCGCTACACCGATATCAACGGTGGGGCTAAGGAAGTCATTCTGAACAACGGTGAGATCTATAATAACAATTCCAACTTCTATGCCTTCAACTTTGACAAGTTGACCGCAGCCGAGCTGAGAACGGTTATGTCCGTTGCAGTGCTCAACGGCAGCACTCAGGTTTCTGAGACCATGGAATTCAGTGTTGACACCTACGGCAACAGCATCAGCGGCAACCTGCTGACCCTGTGCAAGGCTATGCTCGCATATTCCGACGCTGCAAAGGCACAGTTCA
>JAZOAV010000142.1:0-10456 GCA_045595645.1 Faecousia sp. | reverse complement strand
TTCGCACAGAATATGGGCGATGAAAGCGATGACCTTATCAAACGCAAATATTTGAATTTGACATTCGAGTTTTTTACTGCGAATTGAAAGGAGATATAATGGGTAGATTTTCTGTTGTTTCTCAGGATGTTTTCGACGAGTTTCAGGTGGATGCTGGTGTTCTGCTGAAGTCTTTTGATCCTGAAAGCCCTGAACTGGTTGATGAGGATATTATCTGCGCCACTACCGGCGGCATCAATCCCACCTGCGTTCCCACTTACAGCGATTGGGGAGAAGATGTGGACAATGTTCCCAACGGCATGAAGGAACTGATGCACCTTGACGGTTGGGAAACCTCTCTCGGCTTTACTGCATTGAACACCACCACTGAGGTTATCCGTATGGCTCTGGGTGCGGCTGACATCGGCGCAGAGAACGGCGCAATCATTCCCCGTCGTGACCTGAAGGACACCGACTTTTCTGATGTGTGGTGGGTTGGCGATCGTTCTGACGGTGGCTTGGTTGCCATTCGTCTTATCAATGCACTTTCTTCTGGCGGTTTCAGCCTTCAGACCACCAAGAATGGCAAAGGTCAGATCGCTGTCACCCTGAATGGTCATCCCTCCATTGCTGAACAGAGCAAGGTTCCGATGGAGTTCTATGTGCAGGAAGGCGCTGAGGAATAATTAAACACGAATTTTAGGAGGTAAAACAATGGCAAGATTTATTTTTGATTGCGAGGATGAGGTTTGTCTGCCTGCCGCTTATCGGCTGGTCGATGAAATCAAGCCTTTTGTTGACAAGGTGAAGAACATCGATGTTGAAGAAAACGAGGTCAAGGGTGACAGAAAAGCGGTTTTCAAGAAAATCCTTGAGAACATTATGGTGAAATATCCTGCCGATACCGGCAAGCTGTTTGCCAAGCTGTGGGTTTTGGACGATGGCGAAAAAGCACCCAACACATTCAAGACCATGGCAACACTGTTTTCCGACGAGGTTGCAATCGATTTTTTTACATCTGTGCTGCCCTCCCTGCTTCAACTGTCAAGAGAGGTCTTGCCTCTGTTGAACCAGTAAAATTAAAGATGTTTGGATGGGGATATGCCAAGGAAACTTGCATATCCCTTTTTCAAAAAGAACAGGAAGAAAAGGCAGTAAAGATTTACTATGCGGAATGCTTGCGGATTATGACAGAAAACACAGCAAAAATGGGCGGTGGTTCGTACATTGAAGCCAAACTGCAAGATATTCTCGATCCCAAACCCGTCGATAATCGCACGGCTGACGACATTATCGAGGGCATAAGAAACAAACTGAAATAAATTCAAAAGTAGGTGATAGGTTGAATTTATTTGAATTATTCGTAAAAATTGGCGTTAACGATCAAGCAAGTGGCAAGTTAAAAGACCTTGGCGAGAAACTTGGAAACGGCTTGAAAACAGCGGCAAAAATCGGCACGGCGGCTGTTGGTGCAGCGGCGGCTGGCATCACAGCGTTGACAACGGCGGCGGTGAACAACTACGCAGAATATGAGCAGTTGGTTGGCGGTGTTGAAACGCTTTTCAAAAATAGTGCTGACACGGTTGTTGGATATGCGGAAAATGCTTATAAAACGGCTGGATTATCTGCAAACGAGTATATGTCCACCGTGACAAGTTTTTCTGCAAGCCTTTTGCAATCGCTTGATGGCGATACCACCAAAGCAGCTGACTATGCAGACCAAGCAATAAGGGATATGTCTGATAATGCCAATAAGATGGGTACGGATATGTCGATGATCCAAAATGCTTACCAAGGTTTTGCCAAGCAGAACTATACAATGCTTGACAACCTTAAGCTTGGATATGGCGGTACGGCATCCGAAATGTATCGTCTGTTGCAACGAGCAGCGGAATTAGATGAAACTTTTGCAAAAACAGCAGAATTTTCTATTGACTCAAAGGGACATCTTGAGGCGGAATTTGCGGATATTACACAGGCAATTCACATTGTTCAGACAGAAATGGGAATTACTGGTACAACGGCACTTGAAGCAGGACGCACAATCAGCGGTTCTGTCGGTGCTATGAAATCTGCGTGGACGAACCTTGTTGCTGGGTTTGCTGACGGAAACGCTGATATTGAGGGATTGATTAACAATCTTGTTACAACCATCGTTGGTGACGGAACTGAAAATAATCTTGGTGTAATTGGCAATGTTTTGCCTGCCATAGAAACAGCTTTGGGTGGCATCGCAAAACTGATTGAAGGTGCAGCGCCAAAAATCATTGAAATTCTGCCCGGATTAGTCAAAAGAATTGTACCATCTGTTATTTCTGCCGCAACCGGCATGGTAGATGCGGTTGTTAAGGTCGTTCCGGATTTGCTGAATACCGTTGTGGACGCAATTATAGACAATGCGCCAGCGTTGATTGATTCGGCGATTGTACTTATTGGCGAACTTTCAAACGGCATTTTGAGTCAGCTTCCTCAAATTGTAGCACTCGGCTTGAATCTGATCGTTTCTTTGGCGAATGGTATCGCAGAGAGCTTGCCCTCTTTAATTCCTACTATTGTTGATGTTGTTTTGCAGATTGTAAACACAATTACAGATCCGTCAACATTAAGCAATTTGCTGAATGCTTCGATTGCCATCATCATTGCATTAGCTAACGGATTGATTGAATCGTTGCCAAGCTTGCTTGAACAGGCTCCTGTGATCATTCAAAATTTGGTAGATGCAATCATTGAAAATGCACCAAAATTATTAGATTCCGCATTTGAAATTATTGTTTCGCTGGTTGAAGGTATAATTTCTAATCTACCACAAATTTTGGAATCTGGAACTGAAATTGTATTTTCTATAATTGAGGGAATCGCACAAACTTTGGGAGACCTTATTATAAAGGGAAAGGAAATTGTGGATTCTGTTAAGGATGGTTTTGACAAAAAAGTTGAAGGCGCAAAGACATGGGGCAAGGACTTGATAAGCAATTTTATTAGTGGTCTTAAACAAAAGTGGGAAAACTTAAAGAGAACTGTAAGCGATATTGCGCAGTCTATCAAAGACAGACTTGGATTCTCTGAACCTAAGCTTGGCCCGCTTTCCAATTTCCACACCTATGCGCCCGATATGATGGATTTGTTCGCAAAGGGCATCCGTGATAACGAAGATGTTATTACAAATCAAATCGAAAAATCTTTTGATTTTGGTGAGCGGACAATGAAATTCGGTGCAGAATATGGCGGTGGATATGGTGTAGCATCCGCAGGCGGTGTTTTTGGTGGCACTTCTTTTGGCGATGTGTATATCAACATTGATGGCGCAAGCTATGACGATCCTCAGAGCCTAGCTGTTGCGGTGGCGCAAGAATTACAGAACATGACAGACAGGAGGTTGGCTATTTATGCTTGATGAAACATTTTATATTGATGGGGTGGATGCTAGAAATTTTGGTATTTACCTACAGAGACCGATTGAATTCAGCGAGGCAATCCCTGTTGTAGAAAGACAGTCCATCCCTGGTAGAAACGGAGACTTGATTTTCGAAACCGGAAGCTATGAGAATCGCACGGGAACCGCATCTTGTTTTTGCTTGCGAAAGGATGTCGAAAAGGCAATCAGCGCAGTGGGAAGGTTTTTGATGTCGAAACACGGGTATCGTCGCTTGGAAACGAGCGACGACCCAGACCATTTTTGGCTTGCAAGAATTGAAAACTCCCCTGCGATTGCGCAGAGAATGAGAACCCTTGCTCCTTTTGAAATTACTTTCGATTGTAAGCCACAAAGGTTCTTGAAGTCCGGCGAGGAAACAGTTGTTCTTTACCCGACGGAACAAGACGACGGGTTTGGAGTTACTCATATAATTAACAACCAACACGGATTCCCAGCCTCACCACTTATTAAGATATTTGTCGCAGCGGACGACGCACCGTTTGATCTTACAAACCAACGACCAAACACAAGCATATATGAAATTCGTGACAGAATTATAGGGCGTGTAAGTGGTGGAACACTTGATTTAAGCATAGACTGTGACACATACAACGCATATAATGATTCTGGCAATCAAAACAAAAACATAGTATCGGTTTCTGGATTCCCAGTGATTCGCCCAGGAGAAAATGAACTGCGGGTTTTCGGACTTGTAATAGAAAAAGTTGAACTTACGCCGAGGTGGTGGGAACTATGAGCTATCCGATTCTGTACGATTCTGGTTCTACGGATTTTGATTTTAGCGGATACGGATTCCTTTCTGATTGCATACAGTGCGAGGTAAGCGAAGAGGCCAACGGAGAATTTGAGTTATTGCTCAGATACCCCATTGACGGCATTCACTTTGAGGACATAAATGTAAGGTGCATAATTAAAGCAAAAGTAGACGAATACAGAGAACCGCAGTTGTTTCGAATCTATTCAATAAGCAAACCAATGTCCAAGATTGTTACGGTTAGGGCGCACCACATATCCTATGATTTGTCTGGAATTCCGGTTTCCCCGTTTTCCGCAACGAATGTGCAGGATGCTTTTGCTGGTATAAAAGCTAACGCGGTTATCGACTGCCCGTTTGAGTTTTGGACAGACAAAGAAACGGAATCGGACTTTTCCGTTGTTTTTCCGTCCTCCATAAGAACAAACCTTGGTGGTTCCGAGGGAAGCATATTAGATGTATACGGTGGAGAGTATGAGTTTGACAATTATACTGTAAAATTGTATAATAATCGTGGCGAAGATAGAAGTGTTTCGATTCGGTATGGAAAGAACCTTCTTGACATAAACCAGGAGGAAAGCACCGCATCGATTGCCACGGGCGTGTATCCTTATTGGGTTGATTTGGCAACCTCTTCTGTGTTCGAACTGCCAGAAAAGATAGTCCGAGCTGATGGGGAATATAATTTTGAACGCGTTCTTCCAGTTGACCTTTCTGCCAATTTTGATTCGCAGCCAACTGAGGATCAGCTTAGGGACTTCGCAAGGGCTTATATGGTAAAAAATAAAATCGGAAGTCCGTCGGTTTCGCTGTCCGTCTCTTTTGCGCAGATAGACAAAAGTGAAGAGTATAAGCACCTAAAGCTTTTCGAGCGGGTTAGCCTTTTTGACACTATAAGCGTCGAATTCCCTATGTTAAAGGTTTCTACCAAGGCAAAGGTTGTGAAAATTGTGTATGATGTTCTGCTTGACCGGGTAAAAAACGCATATGTAGGATCTATAAAAACCAACATTGCCGACACGGTTGCCAAACTGCAATCGAGCAATAAGTAGAAAAGGAGTGATGACTTGAATGGATATCGTCCATAGAATCAGTTTAGATTTTGGAATAGAGCAAAATCCTCCGCATATCTCTGTTATGCAAGGCGATTCTGCGAGAGAAATTCGCATAAGCTTATACTCGAACGGTGTGGCGTGGATTCCTGCCGGATCCGAATCTGCGTACATCGCATTTGAAACGCCCGACGGTCAGAGAAAAAAAGTTTTAAGCTTAGAAGACGGAACGCCCGTTGTTTCTTTTACGGACAATGTTGCAACAATTAAGCTTCCGCCGGAACTTACCCAGCATAGTGGAAAAATTCCAACCGTTCTAGTTATTTTGAATGGAGACGGAAAGCAGATCGCAACATTCCCAATTTCGGTTTCTGTTGTTGATAACCCTGCATCCGGCTCTGAAGATGCGGAAGAATTTTCGCCAAGTGAGTTTTCTCAGTTGCTTAGTGCAATTTCCGTTGAAAGGGCAAGAATTGACAATCTGGCAAGACTTGAAGCGGGTAGCACAACGGGCGACGCAGAATTGGCTGATATAAGGGTTGGCGCGGACGGAACCGTTTATGAAAACGCAGGCAATGCTGTAAGGGCGCAGGCTGGCGATAAGGTTGCACTTAATCGAGTGATTGTTGATGGCAACCCCGGAACAGAGATTATTGTTACCAAGCCAGATGGATCCCAAAATAGCCAAACAATCTTCGATGGCGGTGGTCTAGATTTAGAAAACCTCACCATGAAAGTCACTGGCGTTGACGGAGGCAATCAGCTTTCCCTGTCCGATGGCACTACCACAAAAACGGCGTTGATTCCCGCAGTAGCAGCAGATGCAGACGATATCCAGACAGCCGTTGACAGCTATCTTGATGCCCACCCTGTCGAAGATGGCAAGGATGGCGCAGATGGTGTTACACCACATATTGGTGACAACGGCAACTGGTGGATTGGTGAAGAAGATACAGGGGTGACTGCGACGGCCACCATTACGGTGCAGGACGGAAGTATCACCGAGGAAAAGCTGGCGGAGGATGTCAAAAAGAAAATTGATGCCGCGGGCGAGGGTGGCTATAAATGGGCATCCCGTGGTTATATGCGTAAGCAGGTGCGGACATTCCAAGGCTGGGCGCATAACATCCGATTTGACCCCGTATTGGGCAAGGCTGTCGGTCTGGTCATTTCTGGCACAGCATCCCATTCCAATGCACAGCCGTGGTATCGTGTAGAGATTGACCCCAAAACAGGCTATATGTCTGACTATGAGGAAATTAAAGTCTACGATACAGACGGCGTAACAGAATATGCTGATGCGTCTGGCTATATGGGCAGTTTCCGCATTTTGTCGGATGGCACATATATGTTTATTGATGGCGGTCAGAATATTTACACCAGCCCAGACAAGGGCAAAACTCTTACGCTGAAGAAGAAGTATGCCTTTTCGAGCCTGTCCGATGGCTCTATGTTCGGCTTGACTGAACTGTCCAACGGCAGGTTGCTGGTTGGTCACGGCGGCCAGAAAAATACTCTGTATTACTCCGACAACAAGGGAGATAGCTGGACTTCCGTAAGTCCTGCCAACTCTGGTTTGGGTCAGCAGGTCTATCCCGAAGGCTACTATGTGCCGTTTGAGCCGTGCTTTATTGAGTGTGGAAATGGTAGGGTGGTATGTTACGCCCGTGCCAGTATGAACGCATATGCAAGTTACCCGAATTACTACTCTGCAAAGGAAGCGGCAGTATATTCTATTTCCGAGGATTACGGAAACACATGGACACCGTGGGCATGGTCTACTGCGTTGACCGACATGACCGCCAACAACGGCAAAGCTGTTGTATTAGGAGATAAAGTCCACGCCGTTTATGGTAGCAGATACGGGGCAGAAGATAATGATTTCCACCTGTTCTACGCTACCACCAGTCTGGCAGATATTCTGGAGGACAAGTGGGAAAGCCCTGTTGTCGTGGATGTCGGTCATTGGGATGCGGCAACGGCAACAAATTCACACGATTGCGGTTATCCGTCTTTGTTTGCTGACGAAAACAATAATTTGTTTGCGGTCTACTATGACGGTGACGGAACTGGCTCTGCATTTGGTGCAAACTGGCGGTTGTGCATCGGTACACAGGCGGCGGCACAGGTCGCACCCGTGACCAACGAGGGCAAGGGTAGTTTGGTGGTAGGTTATACGCAGGCAATGGTAGATGCATTGCTAAAAGCGCAGAAGTCGGCTTTGATGGGAGAAATCGCAAAACTTTATGAAGCTATCGGACAGTTACCGCCCGACAGCGGAGAAAATGATGGAGCGATGTATATTACCAGCGGTCTAGTGGACTTCTGGGAACCGCAGATTGAGACGAACTGGGATACCAGCGGTAGCCACCCTGTTCTTAAAGGCTCTGCGGTGGGTTTGGATGCGGTGGCTAGAAATCACCTTGGCCAGATTCAAACATCGATTGCAATTGACGAAACAACTGGGATGATGGGCGATTGTTTTGGCCTTAGTGATAACTTTACAGAACTTTGCTCTGAAGAATTTACATGGGATTTGGTATTCTATACGACTAACACCGCCGATGGCCCAATGGTCATAAATCTCAATGACAATAAGTACGATAGTACGAGAGTGGCCTATATCGTACAAGCAACCTCTACATGGGACGGGAAAGGCAATAATCTGACTAAAGACGCATTGTTTGGTGCTAATTATCCGTTATCAAAAAAGATATCCCATATTGTCATTACGGGTAAAAACGGAGTCCTCAACTTCTGGCTTAATGGCACAAAGGTCACGGAGTGGGTAGATGAGAATATCGTGGTTCCGCTGTCTGGATACATCGGGGCTGCTGGATTTGCGACGAAAGTTGCCGATGTTCGTTTATACAATAAAGTCCTGTCCGATGATGAAATCAACAACAATTACCTGTTTGAGAAATCTCGCTGGACATTTGGCGCTGTTTCCTAAACGCTGACCACATTCGGTGAGGACTACTTTAGCTAATCAAATAAAGCACCATCCTACGGGGTGGTGCTACTCTAAAAGGAGGAGAAAACTATGGTATTCAAAATCGCATTAAATGCAGGTCACTATTACGGTGAACCTGGTCGCCGGTGCTGGAAACAGTTCGATCCGAACGAGCATCGCGAGTGGTGGCTCAATGACCGGATTGCCGACAAGGTAGAGAAGCTGCTGAAAAACTATACTGGTTATCAGCTCATTCGTATTGACGATACCACCGGCAAGAATGAGATTTCTCTGAGCGCCCGTACCAACGCGGCAAACAACTTCGGCGCTGATTTTTACCTTTCCATCCACCACAACGGTGGTATTAAAGGTGGTAAGGGTGGTGGTATCGTTGCCATCGCCTACACCAATGCGAGTGCTGAATCTCTGGCGTGGCAGAAGGACCTATATAATGAGCTGATCGCAGCTACGGGCCTCAAGGGTAACCGCGCTGAACCCCTGGCGAAGATGAACCTGCACGAAGTCCGTGAGACTAATGCCCCAGCCGTTTTGCTTGAGCTTGGCTTCATGGACAGCGCACGGGATGTGCCTGTGATTATCACAGAGAAGTTCGCAGACCAATGTGCCGCAGCAATCGTCAAGGTTCTGGTCAAACGAGGCGGTTTGAAACCCAAGCAGGTCGAGCAGTCCTCCGACAAGATTTACCGTGTACAGGTAGGTGCTTACAGTAAGAGAACCGGTGCAGAAACAATGCTTAATCAGCTCCGTGACGCAGGCTTTGGTGGTATTATTGTTAAATCCAAGAATTGATGTGGTGGTAAAATGGAAATTTTGAAAAATTTGGCTAATTTAGTGAAAGTAAAAACTATTGTCACCTTGGTCGTGATTGCAATTTACGCATATCTTGCTGTAACCGAAAAAATTACCGCAGACAATGTTATGATTATCACATCTATGGTTGTGTCTTTCTACTTCGGCACGCAGGCTGAACGAAAAGGCGGTGTGTAATGTATGGCTCTTGAAGGTCAAGACATTGACCGGCTGAAAGAGATTTTTGTCACCCGTCAAGAATGCCAAGCGCAGACAGACAGCTTTGAAAGCAAGCTGAATAAAGACCTTGTGCGTCTTGCGGTGATTGAAACCGAAATGAAGCAAATCAAGTGGCTGATTACGGCTGTCGCTGGCGGTGTCATCACAATGCTTGTCAAGATGTTCTTTGGCGGTTGACAATTCTCTTTCGATTTGGTAAAATTACAAACGAGGGTCGGTGATTGCAACACCGAAGGGGAAGATTTGCCTCCCTTCCCCTTTCCCTTGTATAATTGGAGGCATTAAAAACACACAGAACAGAAAAACTGTGTGCAAATTTTAGGAGGTAAAAAACTATGGCAAACTGTGAAACCTGCAAGGGCAAGGAAGCCCGCGCACCCGAAAGCGTACCCTATATCGTGCATGAATCGTCTATGGCAAGGATGGAGCGGCAAGTGAAAAGAGGCTGGATTGCCTTGATTGTTGCCGTTTGTCTTCTGTTCGCAAGCAATGCGGCTTGGCTGTGGGCATGGATGCAGTACGATTATACAAGCGAAGAAACCATTGTTGATGTCAACAGCGACGATGGTGGAAACGCAAACTATATCGGAAATGATGGTGATATTGTAAATGGCGAGAGTAACCGTGAGGAAACGGAGACGGACACGAACCCTTAAAAACCGCAATTCCAAAGGAACAAGAAGACGAAGGCAAGCGCTTTGCTGAATGATTTTGAAATCATCACACGGCACTTCCCCGAAAATAACGATATCAAGATTTATCCCATTTCGGATGTCCAGCTCGGTGCAGCCGAGCATTTGACAGCGGAATGGGATAATTTTTGTAAGCGGATTTTGGAAGAGCCGAACAGCTATGTTATTTTGGGCGGAGATTTGCTCAATAATTCCACTCGGTCAAGTGTTGCAGACATTTTTGAAGAAACAATGCGCCCCCGTGAACAGAAAAGGCGAATGGCTGAAATGCTAAAGCCAATCAAGCATAAAATCCTTTGTTCGGTCAATGGCAACCACGAACGGCGAAGCGGAAAAGATGCAGATGATGACCCGACATATGACATTATGTGTAAGCTGGATTTGGAACATCTGTATCGGGAGAATATGGCTTTCCTCTGTTTGAGGTTTGGCAAGAAAGAGGGCAACGGTGCAAAGAACCCCACATACACTTTTGTTGTAACCCACGGAGCAGGCGGTGGCGGTTCTACTAGTGCAGCGGTAAACAAGGGGGAAAAGTTT
>JAZOAV010000141.1:0-6645 GCA_045595645.1 Faecousia sp. | reverse complement strand
AGGGCGTAGAAACTCGTATGAGACGCTTTTTGTGCCTTTCGGCACAAAAAGATTCCATTAAAAGTGTCTACTTTTAATGGAATAATAGTATTACCGCACTTCCGACCATATCGTAGGGGACGGGTTTCCCGTCCCGTGCAGGCACAAAAGACAACCCACTCGTAGCGCGCGGCTTCCCAGACGCGCCCATACGCACCACCGACAACGCACCGCAGCAAGCCCCCCCCTTTTGAAAAGGGGGGGGTGCAAGAAGAATGACGAAAAATCCGCAGATTGTATTGCCCACTTGCGGTTTTTTGCGCATTTCTTGGGCACTTGCCATGTTATCCTTGCTTTTTCTCCCTAAATGTGGTATTATGTGTTATCATTCAAAAGGAGGCGAGGCAATGGGAAAAATTCTGATCATCACCAACCACTCCTATATGCTCTATCGCTTTCGCTTGGAACTGATTCAAGCCCTGCAAAAAGAGCATGAGGTAGTGCTTGCCATGCCCTTTGTGGGGCATGTGGAGGACTTTCAGGCTATGGGTCTGCGCTGCATCGAAACCAAGCTGGATCGCCGCAGCATCAATCCCTTCAAGGACCTGCGCCTGCTGTGCTGCTATCGAAAAATTTTGAAGCGGGAACGGCCTGATTTGGTGCTGACCTATTCCATCAAGCCCAATCTCTACGGTGGCTTGGCATGTACGATGCAAAAAATTCCCTACTGCACCCATATCCAAGGGCTTGGCTCGGCATTTCAGCGGCGGGGCTTGTCCTTCCTTGTGGGGCGGCTGTACAAGTTCGCCTTGGGAAAAAGCCGCATGGCATTTTTTGAAAACCGCTTCAATGCCGACACCTTTTTACAGAAAAAGCTGTTGCCCGCCCACAAGGTCTGCGTGCTCTCGGGCGCGGGCGTGAATGTTTCCCAATATTCCTACTGTCCCCGTCGGAAACAGGAGCCTGTGCACTTCCTCTATTTGGGTCGTTTTATGCAGGAAAAGGGCTTGGACGAGCTGTTTGCCGCAATGGAACGGCTGCAAAAGACCCATCCTGATCGGGCTGTGCTGGATTTGGTGGGCTTCTTCGAGGACGGCTATCGGGAGGATGTAGAGGCACTGACGGAAAAGGGCATTGCCTTTTTCCACGGCTTCCACACCGACCCCCGCCCCTTCTACGAGCAGGCTGATTGCGTGGTACTGCCCAGCTATCACGAGGGCATGAGCAATGTGCTTTTGGAGGCGGCCGCCATGGGCTGTCCTCTGATCACCAGTGATATCCCGGGCTGTCGGGAGGCTGTGGTCGACGGCGTGAGCGGTTATCTGTGCAATGTGCAGGATACGGACAGCCTCTATGCCGCCATGCTCCGTATTTTGGAGCTGAGTCCCGTAGAGTTAGAGCAAATGGGACGCCGCGGCGCAGAAAAAATCCGACAGGAATTCGATCGGGAACAGGTCGTCCGTACCACCATGCAAGTGCTGTGCTCGTCCCTACAGTGAAGAATACAGGAGGGTTCAGCGCAGGCACTTTTTGATTTGTTCTTCCAAATTTTGGTAGAATTGAGCAATATGTATGCCATCCACAAGACCGTGGTGAGCAAGGAGGGTCACAGGGAGCCGGAGTCTGCCTCTGTGATCCTCCGTATATTTTCCCCATGTGATGCGGGGATTGGATTCGTCGCCGCCGGCAACAGGCTGGATCAGGGCTGTGTAGTGCAGCCAGGGAAGGGTGGAAATAAAATACATGCTCTCTACATCGCTGTCTTCCTCGATGCTGCCCGACTGACGGCACCGCGCCCGTTCCGCTTCCGCATAGGGAATGTAGCTTTGCAGGTCCATTTGGTGATGAAGGGTGCAGTAGCAGTATGTGCCGTCCTCCTGCAATTCAATGTGAGAAGTGGGGCAGGCGGTGTATTCTATAATCTTCCCGCCGCGAAGGCGTTGGCGCAATTCTCTCACAGCATCAGCGGCAAGAGCGGCAGCATGGAGGAAGACCAAATAAAAGGAATAATTCCTGTTTTTGCAGAGCTGCACCAACTCCGTCACATCCACATTACTTGTCACGCCCACATAGGGATATTGCAGGGATGAAAAATACTCCAAATGCTTCCGTCGAGGATACTGCTCCAAATCAATTTCAACAAAATGCATGGCTCGCTTCCTCCCAAAATCAGTCCTTTTTTGCTTTATGCAAAGCAATCAAGCTAACAACCAAGATTGCGGGGAATATGGTGGCTGCAAGCATCCCTGTTTTCAGATTCCCGCCTTCCATTCCGGAAAGACTGCCCACCATTGCAGGACTTACTGTGGCACCCAAATCTCCGGCTAAGGCTAAAAACGCGAACATCGCAGTTCCGCCTCTCGGACAATTCTGTGAAGAAATGCTGATCGAACCCGGCCACATAATACCAACTGCCAAGCCACAAAGTGCGCAGCCCGCAAGACCAAGAATTGGCAGCGAAGATAGAGCTGCCAGCAGATAGCAAGCGGCACACAGGATACCACAAAAAAGCATAACCTTGGTCAAATCCAGTTTTTTGCTAAATTTACCATACAACATACGGGAGATCCCCATAAACATTGCAAACAGGCAAGGCCCTGCCAAGTCACCGACCGTTTTGGAGACGCCGATTGCCGACTCCGTAAATGCAGATGCCCATTGAGCCATTGTTGCCTCAGATGCACCGGAACATATCATAAGGATGATCATTAACCAGAATATCGGCGTTATCAGCAGTCTGCGAATTCCCATGCTCTTGCCATCTTCGACCAACCGTTCCATGGGACAGCTTATAAAATTGAAGGTGTTATATAGCGGTACTGCTGCCCAAATCAGGGTAAGTATCTTCCAATTTTCTATGCCAAATACCGCAAAGAAGAGTGTAGAGCCTAAAATGACACCCATTGCGCCCCAACAATAGAAGGAATGTAAAAGGCTCATCACCCCGTCCTTATTTTCAAACGGACAAGCCTCAACGATAGGGCTTACCAAAACCTCGATCAGACCGCTTCCAACGGCGTAAAGCACTACCGAAATCAGAATACCTACAAAGGGTACAGGTAATCGTTCCGGCAAAAATGCCATAAAAGCAAGGCCCACTGCCGACAAGATTTGAGAGGCCAGCACACAGGTACGGTACCCTATTTTGTCGGCAAATTTGCTTGCCGCAAGGTCAACGAGTAATTGCGTTAAATAGAACACCATTGGAATCATCGCAATCTGTTCAAGTGTAATTCCATAAATGCTCTTGAAGGTTAGGAATAATAGTGGGGCAAAATTCGCGGATATCGCCTGTGTGACAAATCCAAGATAACAAGCGATCAGTGTTTTCCTGTAGTTCTTTTTCTCCGGCATATTGACCTCCTTGAAATCAATACAACAATTTCTTCTTATACTATTATTCCATTAAAAGTAGACAACTTTTAATGGAATAATAGTATTACAGGAGTTGCTGAACATAGTCCACAATCTCGGGTATTTTCTGTGCAATGACAGGAATCATCGGCTTCAGCACTTTATAAATGGCTTTTCCTGCCTTATAAGTTTTTTCGCTGTTTTCCGCAATACTGCCTGTTGTCTCCAGCAAGCCCTTCAATCGCCCAAACAGCCCCTTTTTCGGCTCTTTTTCCGCTTCGGCGGCAACACGGCGAACATCCTCGTTCTCCGACTGCTTCAAGGCATCGATCAGTTGGCCGATCACTGCCTCATCTAATTGCGCTTGCCGTTCAAACAGATAGCTGATCAGCTTCAAGCAATCCGAATCCGTGGATTGCCGATAGAAATCGACAGACCCAATGGTGCAGTTGTAGAATACATTCTGAACGGGAACCTGTTTTTCTATTGCCAGCTCCTGCGCTCGAATCATAGCCGCTTCGCCAAAGGTCAAACGGAGCAGCTCATTGACATTGCAGCGGAAATATCGGTTCTTGTTTTTATTAAACCGTTTGATGGTCGTGTCCTGCTCCTCCTTGGCGCAGAGCAGCTCTTGAATGGAAATGGTATCTTCATAATCATCGTCCCGCACGATGACAGCGTCCTCGCCCTTTAGTCCCATCGACCGATTGATCTCCGAAATATGCGTGCGAAGATACTGCAACAGCATCCAAGGCTGTGCGTCCTCATTACCATACACATCTATGCGCAGGGTGGAATCATCCTCTTCCATATCCACAACGGCACACAGCCCCGCAAAGGGAATATCCAAACGCATACCCTTTCGCCAAAGCTTGGAAAAGTTCAGATTTTCATAGCAGCGGATCATCAGTTGATGCACCACGCTGTCCGGCAGGAAGCTGTACTCCATCTGATAGGATACATGCAGGGAGAAATTTGTAGGATGCAACTCTGTCGGGGTATTCTCGGAGCAGAGCGCAGGAATAAACTCATGGGTCTCGGACACCTTGTAGGACAGCTTGAACTTGCGCATCACATCCAAAACATAGTTCCGTTCCTCCTTGTCATAGGTAACGCCCTTGAGAACGCCCAGCTCAGGATTTTTCAAAAGGTCACGGATGTTATTGCAATGCAGCTTTCCGTTCTCCGCATACTCTCCGCCGTGGTTGATCAGGATATAGATACCGTTGGTAAGCCACCTCGGATTCAGCACCTTGTAGGCATCCAATTCAACGGGCTCGTCCTTTTCGTTCCTCTCCTGATGGTAGCTAAAGCAGACCCCCAAGTCATTGAACCATTCCAAGAGCCATGTGCGGATATTGGGCGCGTCCAAGCCCTCCTCGGTGCAGAAACGGTGATACTCCTCTTTGTCAATGTAGGGCTTGCTTTCTGCATGCTTCAGCAGCTTTTGACGGATATTCGCCCACTGACGAGGGAATTCCATAGACGAGCTGTCAAGGACAGCCGCTTCACGGACGATGGCTTCCGTCAGGCGATTAAATTCCTCTTTTGTGGAATTTTTTGCGGAATAGTAGATGGGCTCGGGACAAAGATTTTCGTACTCTTCCAAAAGCCTTGTCATATTGATGCTGCCTGCGGCAACCCCTTCCCAGCGATTCAGTGCCAGCAGAACCCTTGCATGAGGTGCAAAGCTCTGAATATTCTGCAGCCAGCGTCTTGCCTGTGGGGTGTAATCGCCGGCGGCGCGGTTGGATAAAACAACCACATAACAGGTTCGCTCTGTCAGGAAACAGCGGTGCATGGCGTGCATGATCTCCTGCCCGCCAAAGTCCCAAAAGTTTATGTCAAAGGTACGGCCTTCATATTCCGCAGAATAGGGCGTGATATCGATTTTAATTCCTTCTGTCGTTTCGGTTTTGTATTCCTCTAATTTCCCGTGGTTCTTCAACCGCATAATGGTATGGGTCTTACCCACACCGCCGTCTCCCAAGAAAACCACCTTGGCTTCGTTGATGGGAACTTTCTCTGCCTCATAATACGCCTTAATAAAAGCGCGATCCTGTTCAAAGAGGCTGATGGGCTGCACCGCTAAGGTCGTGCCCCTTAGATAAATGCCCGAAGCTCCCAGCGCATAATCATAAACATAATGTGAATCCTCTGTCAGAAACGATAAGTTGAGCTTTAAAAGGGAAGCGGGAATATGGTGCAACCGGAGGGAGCCTAAGCCAAGCCGCCTGAGGGAGCTTATCTCTCCCAGCCAAGAGGGTAATTGATGAACATTCGTAAAGCTGATGTTTAATTCCTTTAATTGCTTGCAGGGACGCAGGGAAGATAGATCTGAAATCGGAGAACCGACCAGGCTAAGCTCGGTGACTTGGGAGATCCATATGCCGAATTCGGGATGACAGGTTTGGGAACTGTTGACAGATAAACAACGAAGGCTTTTTAGAGAAGCTAAGCAAGAAAGATCTTCAATGGGAGCATTCTCCATGTAAAGAACTTCGAGCTTAGAGAGGTTTTGAATCGGCGCAATGCGGCTGACTCTCGTGTTTTCAATATTTAAATATTCAAGCTCTCTCAGTCCGGCAAGGGGCGAAATATCAGTGATTTTTGTTCCTTGCAGCGTTAGCTGTCTGAGTTTCTTCAGGTTGGAAAGTGGTGATACATCTGCAATCGGGCAATCCCAAACCATTAGACTCTTCAAGTCCGTCAGATTCTTTAAGGCAGAAAGATTCGAGAAAGAAAGACACTCCCAAATCATAATCTCCTCTAAGTGTTTATTCTTTGAAAGAGGTTTAACGCTTGTAATTCTAGCGGCTTTTATTGACAGGTCTCTAAGATTTGCGAGCAAATGCATGGAATCCGGCAGCTCATCTCGTACATCTGATTCACCGTCAATGTAAAGTTCTTCGACTTTTTCTAATTGACGCAGTTCCTCATCACTGGCCTCATATCCCTCATCAATACGATATAGCAGCTTAAAAATTTCATTTGTCCTCATTGCATTTGCCTCCTTGTCAAAATCTGTCGATAGTTTTATTATACCAACCAAGGAAGCAAATGTAAAGCAGGAAATCCTGTGCGCGCGATCACGCCAAAGCCCTTGCACATGAAATTGAGCAAAAGCGATGTATTACCGTATCTGCGCCAAACTATCAAAAATGATCGTAGGGGGCTGTCTCAAAATGTATATGTAGGGAATGACCTATGTGTCATTCCACAGAATATTCCTCAAAATATGCAATAAGGAACGGCACATGGGCCGTTCCCTACAGTTAGAATTTAATAAATATTCATTTTCGGGGCTGTTTC
>JAZOAV010000140.1:0-3752 GCA_045595645.1 Faecousia sp. | reverse complement strand
GCAGCCTGCACATCAGCGTACAGAGCAGCACCGTTCTCGCCGCCGGCGATACCGTAGATGTAGTTACCAGCCTCGTCCATGAAGTACTTGGGCGTGGACTTGGTGAAGGTTTCGGGGGTAGTGATGCCGATGAAAGCGACCTTCTTGTCGCCCATCTCGACGATAGCAGAAGCATTCAGAACATTTTCGCCACGAACGCCGTTAGCCTCGTGGTAGAAGTTAGCGGACAGGTACTCAAAGTCGGCCTGCTCCACGATTTCCAATGCGCGAGCCATGCCGTAGTCGAACTCATGGTTGCCCAGGGTTGCCAGGTCGTAGCCTGCTGCGTTCATCATCTCGATGATGGAGTTGCCCTTATCCATGGAGCCGAAAGCGGTACCCTGGATGTGGTCGCCTGCGTCAACCAGTACAACATCTGCAGCAACCTTGCCCATCTGAGCCTTCAGATCAGCAATGTTGTCGTAGGACAGAGCACCGTCAACATAGGTGTGCACATCGTTGGTGAAGAGGATAACCAGCTCGTCTTCCTCAGCCAGCTTCTCGCCGCAGTTGGTGCAGACGCCGTCCACATAGATGTGGCCGATAGCGGGCAGAGCTTCCTCGTTGGTAGCATCGCAATTTACGCAGGTATAGGTCTTAACACCTGCTTCGGTGCAGGTGGGCTCGGTGGTGACGACGCCGTCATCCCACTTGTGCTCTACACAGGGCTTCATAGCCTCAGCATAAGTAGCAATGATCTTAGCGAACTGGGCACGGGTAGCAGTCTGCTGGGGGAGCAGCTTGCCGTCGGAGCCGTTGATAATGCCCTTGCCGATGGCCCATGCAAAAGCAGTCTGAGCATATTCAGAAATCTGTGCATGGTCGGGGAAGGTGGTGACATCGCCTCTGGCTGCGGGCTTGTTAGCCATACGCCAAACCATGGTAACCAGTTCTTCACGAGTCACAGGGCGGGTGGGAGCAAACAGGCCGTCGCCGATACCGTTGACGACACCGGTGCGCTCTGCCCAAGCCACGGCATTGGCATACCAATCCTCGGTCAGGTCAGTAAAGCTGGCGGGACCGGAAACGGGGCATTCGCCGTTGACACGCCACAGAACAGTGGCAGCCATAGCACGGTTGCAACCTGCTTGGGGTTCAAATTCGGTGGTACTGGTACCGATCATGTAGCCGTTCTCATAGACAAATTCTACATATTCGGTGTACCATTCGGCTTCGGGCACATCGGTGAAGGGCATGTCAGCCGCAAACACGGAGGGCACGAGGCCGAGAACCATAGTCAATACCAGCAGCATTGCCATGATTCGCTTACTTGCGTTTTTCATTGAGTTTCCTCCTTCTTTGTTCCAAAAATCATGGGATAATACGCCCATTTTGGTGATTCTATTCTATCAATTTTTCTTCATAACTGCAAGAGAAGCAAAGGCATTTTCTCCCTTTTCACAAGTAGCTTTTGTCAAACAAAAAAAAGCAAACTATTTCATCGTATATTAACTGTATTTTGCATTGTTATACTATAATTTCCAGACAAAATATTGTACATAAATCTATTCTAATCACTCACAAAATAATGGGAATATCCTTTGTCATAGGACATTTGACGACTTTCGCCGATAAATTCCATAAAACGCTCCGCCGCCGCCGTAGCGGGCACCGCCTTCAGGGTGCACAAATACACGGCACGGGGTGGAATTTCAAAGTCCGTCCGCAGGGGCATGATCACTCCCCTGCTCAATCCCGATCGGGAAAATTCCTCCGTCACGCAAGCCACCCCCAAGCGGATCCGTGCCAAAGCAATGAGTAAATTGTGGGAGCCAAGCTCGATTTCCGGCTGCAAACTAAGCCCATGCTCCCGAAAATACCGCTCCACATATAAGCGGGAGGACGCTTTTTTCTCTAACATAATCAGAGGCAGGGCGGCAATCTTCTCCCGTGTAAACACCTGCTGCCAATCATCAAAATAGTCCGGTGCTGCCACGAAAATCGTGTGGGTATCGATGCAATGGCGGCATAGATAGGGGCTGTTTTCCTCCGGCTTGCTGGCAAAGGCCACCTCCACCTGTCCCGCGCGCAGCTTTTCCAGCAGCATTTCGCTGGTACCCGTAAGAATCCGCAGACGAATACCCGGATATGCCCGATGGAAGGCTTCCAAACGGGGAACAAGGTAGGTTTTCGTCACAGTGTCGCTGGCACCGATGGTCAGTTCCCCCGTCTGCAAGTCCCGCACCCGCGCCAGCATTTCCTCGCCGCTGTCCAGCAGGCCCAAGGCTTGGTTTACATAATCCAGGAGCAGCCGTCCCTCCCCTGTCAAGCGCACCCCTTTGGTGCTGCGGGAAAAGAGCCGCACCCCCAATTCCTCCTCCAACTGCTTCACCGATTGGCTCAGTGCCGATTGGGACAGAAAGAGGTTTTCTGCCGCCGCCGTGATGTTCTCGGTTTTCGCCACTTCCCGAAAGACCCGATACAATTCTAATTTCACCGCCATATTATCCCCTCCATCATAAGCATACCTTATGCCAAACATCAAAAATATATATTTTACTTATTGCCACTTTGCTATTATAATACAGTGGTTCGCGTTTGTAAACACTAAATTCGACTTTGTTGGAGGGATCATTATGCCGCTCGGAACGCAGGACATTGAAACCATTCTTTTTTCCGAAACCACCATCGCCCGTCGAGTCGGTGCGCTGGCACAGGAATTGCAGACCCGATTGCAGGGAGAACGCCCCGTCATGGTCTGCGTGCTCAAGGGAGCGGTATTTTTCTTTGCGGACCTGTGCCGCCGCATGGACTGTCCCATGGATTTGGATTTTTTACAGGTTTCCAGCTATGGGATGAACGCCGTTTCCTCCGGCGAGGTTCGTTTGAAAAAGGATTTGGAGTGGGATATTACGGACCGCACCGTGGTGCTGGTGGAGGACATCGTGGATTCCGGCCTCACCCTGCGCTATTTGGAGCAGCTTCTTGCCAAGCGCGGTGCCAAGCGTGTCCTGACCGTGGCTTTTTTAGACAGGGGGACCCCCGCTACAGACCTGAAGGGCTTTTCCGTAGATAACAGCTTCGTGGTAGGCTACGGTCTGGACTATGCCGAGCAATACCGCAATCTGCCCTATATCGCTACCCTCAAGCCTCAATGTTATGCTGATTAAAGAATACTATATGCTTATCGTCTTAACTCAGCATCACATTTTCTCGTAGGGACTATCGAATTGCCTTGTCCGCCTTTCAAGGGCGGTTCTAATAAGCCTCCCTTTTAAGGGAGGTGGCGCGAAGCGCCGGAGGGTTGCCTGTGCAGGCATTTTGTTCAACCCCCCTATGTCCCCCCCTTCAAAGGGGGGCTGAGTGCCGATCAACCCTCAAATGCCGCACAAGATTGATAAGCACACAATACTACAATTAGGAGATTTTATTATGAGAAGAACAGGTACCATTTCCAGAGGCATTCGCTGCCCCATCGTCCGTCAGGGCGACGACCTCGCCGCCATTGTCACCGACAGCGTTCTGTCCGCCGCCCGGGAAGACGGCTTTTCCATGCGGGATAAGGATGTCATTGCCATAACCGAGTCTATTGTCGCCCGTGCGCAGGGCAACTATGCCACCGTGAACGACATTGCCGCCGATGTGCGGGCAAAATTCGGCGGCGGCACCATCGGTGTTTTGTTCCCCATTCTCTCCCGTAACCGCTTCGCAATCTGCCTGCGTGGCATTGCCCGCGGTGCCAAAAAGATCGTTCTGATGCTCAGCTATCCCTC
>JAZOAV010000139.1:0-5227 GCA_045595645.1 Faecousia sp. | reverse complement strand
TGCACATTTCACACGAGCATTGCGATGCTCGTGTGAAAATACGCATTGTTTACATGTCTGAATCGTACAAAAACGGTTAAAAAGAGCCGTTTTTGTACGATTGCACAGCAATGCTGTGCGAATAAGCCGCAGTGGCGACTTATTCAGTAGACATTATGTTAATAGTTGGAGTACATGTTTTGGAATTCCCTGTCTTTTTGTGTGGTGGAAGGCCGATTCATACGAAAACCTGATTAGAAGTATTGGCAAAATTTCGATTTATCGGAGAGATTATCGTCCAACATCGTAGCGCGCGTCAAGGATGCCGCGCGCTACGATTTATAATACTATTATTCCATTAAAAGTAGACAACTTTTCATTGAATCTTTTTGTGCCGAAAGGCACAAAACGCGTCTCATACGAGTTTCTACGCCCTGACGGGCTATAAAAAGTAGCCATTTGCGAATCTCTTTTTAAAGAAACACGGTATAAAACGCAGGACAGGGGATGGGCCCCTGTCCTGTTTGCATATGGAATTGTATGAGGTTTTGCCCCACGAATGAGCTGTTAGGGCGGCTGGTTCAGCAGATACTCAACAAACACACTTGCCTTCCATGTTAAAATGCTTGGCAGATCCGCAGCAGTTCATCTAAAGCATATCCTTCATAGTCTCCGACATATCCGATTTCGCCGTCAATCTTCCGAAGCGGTGTCACAGAGTCGCGCCATTGTGTATAGTTCTCGGAGGGGACAGTCTCTCCGTTGACGGTAAAGCAGGACTCAGACGGCTTCCAGGATGTTCCGTCAAAGCGTTCCGCGCGGATATAGTTCACTTCGCTTACCAAGGGCAGCTCCCCATTTTCAAGAGAATAGAACTTCCAGGTCTCGGCTTCCTGCATGGTATATTCGTTACTGCTGTGGTAAAAGACCTCAAAGCTCGTTCCCAGCGTGTAGAAATACAGGTTGCCATCTATCTCTGCCACGCCGCATTCGGACAGATCGCTATCCTTCATGTCATAGATTTTCTCGCCCTTCAGCAAGGCAAGGGCTTCTCCGTTCCGAATCGTATAGACATCACACAGTGTCTGGTTGCCTTCGTAGTACATCAAGATCAGCTCCTGTACACCGTCTCCGTCCATATCACAGAGAAGAGCCTCCTTGGTGGATGCATCGGTTGTGGGGGGTTCCATTGCTGCTTGGATCACGGGGCAATAGGGGGACAAATCAGGCGTTCCCGCTGTTCTCCACAGGAAGGTCACGATCTGACCACGGGTACACTGCTCTTCGGGAGCGAATCTGCCTTCCCCAACGCCGTTGGTGATTCCCTGTTCCGCTGCCCAGAGAACTGCCTGTGTATAATAGGTGTCTGTAGGCACATCCGTGAAGCTCTCTGCCTGAGACTCGGGAGTCGGCTCGCCCTGTGCTCTCCACAGGAAGGTTGCCGCCTGCGCACGGGTGCAGGTTTCCTCGGGGCTGAACAATCCATCGCCTACGCCGTTGGTGATTCCTTGCTCCGCCGCCCAAAGCACGGCTTTGTAATAGTATTCTTCGGCAAAAGTATCCGTGAAGGGAGATTCTGTGGTCAAAGGCTCAGGGCAGCCCGCAGCTCGCCACAGGAAGGTCACGATCTGACCACGGGTGCAGCTATCCTCGGGTTTGAACAGGTCGTTTCCAACACCATTCGTAATCCCGTTTTCCATAGCCCACTGTACAGCAGGATAGAAATAATCGGACGGTGCAATATCCGTAGCAACATTTCCTGACCAGACTTGGGTAATAAAACCGTCCCAGGAAGGAGAGGTCCAGCCCTCCTGTCCCTCTACATAATGAAGGGTGATTCTGTTACGGTCATAGAGGCACCAATTATATTCAAAAGACTCTGCCGAAGGAGCGGTGCCTCTGAAATATACATCACGCATGTTTTCGCAGGATAGGAAAATATCGTCGCCCGTCCATTCTGTCACGGCGGGCAGAATTGCGGTGGTAAGTGCGGTACAATGGGCAAACATGTTCTCGCCCATATATGTAACACTGTCAGGAATCATCACAGAGCCGAGAGACTCGCAGCCTTCAAAGGCAGAGCAATCGATTGACTTGACTCCGTGGTGCATTACGATATTTTGGAGAGAAGTGCAATACCAAAAGGCACCGCCTTCAATGGTTTCTACGCTATGGGGAAGCTCCACGCTTTTCAGAGAGAAGCATCTTTCAAAAGCGTACGCACCGATCGTTTTTACGCCTTCTGCCATCACAACGCATTCCAAAGCTGCGCAATCTGTAAAGGCATTCTCTCTGATGGCCTCTACGGTTGCGGGGATCGTTACAGCTTTCAGGGCCGCGCATCCGGCAAAGGCATTGGCTCCGATCTCCTTCACGCCGAAGGGAACCACAAAGTTTCCGGAATATCCACCGGGGCAGAAAACCAAACAGCTCATGTTTTGGTTATACAGAGCACCTTGGGCATCCTGCTTGTAGCAGGGATTTGTCTTCGGGAGAGTGATCCATTCTAAACTGCTGCAGCCTGCAAAAATGGCGGGATCAAATTCGCAGGAGAGCGCGCTGAGATCTGCGTGCTTTAAAGATGTACAGTTAAAAAATACATCATAGTCAATTTTTTGCACACTGCTTGGCAGGCGGACTTCCGTCAAACCGTTACACAGATAGAAGGCGCGAAGTTCCAGTCTTTGCACTCCCTCGGGAATGGAAAGAGTACCCTTCCAAGCCTCGGGGCATCGCAGCAGCTCCGTCATCGCCTTGTTGTACAAGATTCCGTCCTGGCTGGTGTAGTAGGGGTTCTCCGGATCCACAAGGATTTCTTCCAAATTGGTGCAATGATCCCATGCATTGCTCTCAATTCGAGACACATTCTTGGGTATGGAAATGTTTTTTAGGGATTCGCAATACCAAAATGCACCGCTATGAATGGTAGTCAAGGTAGAAGGAAGAGTAACACGGGTTAGATTCTTGCAAGCGGCAAAGGCATCGGAACTGATAGAGGTGATTCCTTCGGAAACTACGACCTCAGTAATTTTGTCCAGTAAATCCTCCCACGGAGGACAGTATCCGACAAAGTAGCTGTAAGACGGCATTTCGCCACTTCCGGAGATGGTCAAAACGCCGCTTTCCTCTTGGAAGGACCAGTAGCTATCCTCCCCGAGCTCAGCAGCCACAGCACCGGTCGAGAGGTTAGGCAACAGGAGGGCGAGTGCAAAAAGCACAACGCAAAGGCACAGTAAGCTTTTCGTCCATGTTTTCATAGCTGAATTTCCTTTCTGACACTGTTTTTTATTAAGGAAACTCTGAATCAATCGCCGGGTGCAGATGGCTGTTTGTTCAGAGCTTTCTCAACTGAAATAAAAGGGCTTCTGCTGATAAAGACGCAGAATTTGCCGAATCATTACATGCTTTGGGAAAAATTTTTTGCGTCAAGGTTTATTCCGCTAAGGGATCGTGGCTTCTACGGAGCAGTACAAACATAGCCTATACGAAGGTTGTAAGGATCGCCCCACTTCCGTTGTTTCAGTGTATCATACCGCAATGAAAAAGTAAATAGCGATTGTATAAAGTTTCTTGTTTCAGGACAGGCGGGCGATTCATGAATCGCCCCTACTATCTTGTTAACGCTAAAACTTTATGCCACCTCGTAGCGCGCGGCATCCTTGACGCGCCTTTGCGCAGAAGTTTTAGTGTTAACATCGTACTACGATATAGGTTCTTTGATACGCAGAACAGAGCCACCCGAGCGGGTGGCTCTGTTGATTCAGCAGAACAAAAGGAGGATAGGGGTATACAGGAAGAAGTACAAAAGGGTAGAAGGAATCACGCAGGCAATGGCCGGGGTGGGGTCGTTGGTATAGCGGTGCATCCAAATGACGGAGGCGACCGGCGCAGGAGAGCCGAAGAGGACAGCCATAAGCAGGGCCTCCTGCATGGGGAGGAAAAAGCGCAGAAGCGCGAAAATGACAAGGGGATAGGCTACCACCTTATACAAAGTGTAGAGCAGGGGAGTTTTGCGAAGCCAGCGGGTACTGCCGCCGTATTGCCCCAGTGTCATGCCTAAAAAGACCAATGCCAAGGGAGAAACGCAGGCGTCCAAAGCCTCCAAAGGCATGGCAAGGAAGGAGGGAAGCTGTACGCGGAACAGGCACAGAACCAAACCGATCAGGACAGCCAGCATACAGGGCTCCGTCAGGATTTTTTTCCACTGCTGTGGGTGTTGCTTTCCTGCAAAGGCAGGATGGAACAGACCCCAAATCAGAAAATCCTGAATGGAGACATGCAGATATACCGTAACCATGTCCTCCTCCGGCAAAAACAGCCGCAGGAGCGGAATGCAAACGAAGGACACATTTCCGATGCCGCAGATAAAGCTGTACAGGCTGTGGAGCGGCCCTTTTTCTTTTTTGAGCAGAAGGAGCAGAGCGGGCAGAAGGCTGAATACGACAGTAATGATGGCGGTGCTCAGTCCCGTGTGCAGAAGCTCCTTAGGCTCCAATGCCAAAAATCCCATTAGAATCATGGCAGGAAAACACAGGGTCATCAGCAACGAGGACAGGAATCCACTACTTTCCTTGGGAAGAAGCTTCCCTTGAATCAAAGCATATCCTGCGGCGATCATCAGGATCACATATAGTACACCGTCAAACATGTTCATTGCTCCCTTCTTTGTAACGCGGAAATACTATCATATACCACGGCGGCGGTCTTGTCAAGAGCACTTGAAGAGCACAAAACAATCTGCAGAGCAGGAGGCGAGTCTCTGTCTTGACAAATGGAAGTGCGTATGATATATTTAGAAAGGATGATTATAGTGCCGAGAGAAGCATGAAAATTGTCAACAACCGCAGGATAGAGAATCATCCCCGTTTCTGTGTCCTGTAAGCTCATTTATTTATAACAATCTACAAAAGGAGAACTCTTTATGAAACATCTATTTCAACGCAGCCTTGCCTTTCTTTGCGCGTTCGCAATGATTCTGACCATGCTTCCCGCTGCAATTACTTCAGCGGAAACAGGTCGGGCGGAAAGTACCTATGTTCTGACTGAAGGTAACGATAATGAGAGCGAACATACGCATGAATGGGACGAAGGTGTTGTGACTGCACCTACCTGCGCAGAGCAGGGCTACACCACCTACACCTGTGAGCTCTGCGGAGACAGCTATCAGACCGAGTATGTTGCCGCAACCGGCAGACACACCTATGCCGACAATGTTTGCGTGGTATGCTCCGCATATCGGACATCAAGT